>CAZKSE010000007.1:0-35029 GCA_964555305.1 uncultured Rhodobacter sp.
CGATCCGCTGGAGGCGGGGCTGGAGATCCTGTGCCAGCCGCCGGGCAAGAAACTCAGCTCTCTCAGTCTGTTGTCGGGCGGCGAGCAGACGCTGACGGCGCTGGCGCTGATCTTCGGGGTGTTTCTGGCCAATCCCGCGCCGATCTGCGTGCTGGACGAGGTCGATGCGCCGCTCGACGATGCCAACGTCGTGCGCTTCTGCGACCTGCTGGACGAGATGACGCGGCGCACCGAGACGCGCTTCCTGATCATCACCCACAACGCGCTGACCATGGCGCGGATGGATCGCCTTTTCGGGGTGACGATGGCCGAGCAGGGGGTGAGCCAGCTCGTGAGCGTGGACCTGAAACGGGCCGAGGCGCTGGTCGCCTGATCCTCGACATTCCGAGAGCCAAACCGGCTGCCGACCCGGCGGGTGGGCGAAGGTTTACGAAATCTTGCCCGTGCGGGCGAGGGGTCTGGCTACGGCGAGGGCGGGATGGGTCGTTTTGCCTTGTTTTGTTGGGAAATCGGGGGCTGGCAAACGTATGGCAAGCGTATGGCAAGCGTATGGCAAACGTATGGCAGTTTCGGGAATTTGGGGCCGCTTTCGGCCAAAAGCGCCCCGCTGGGCGCAACGGTCGGTGGGGCGGCGCGGTCGCAACGCGCGGCGCCGGGGGGCCTCGGGTTAAAGTAATACGCAGGATATTATTTTGCGCGGCCGGCGTTGGTGCGGCGGTCGGCGGTCAGGCGGCGAGGGCCGCGCGCGGGGCGGCGGGGCGGGAGCGCAGCAGGATGGTCAGCATGATCGCGATGTTCAGCCCGTTCCAGACGATGCCGTTGATGAAGGCGAGGCTGTAGGAGCCGGTCTGATCGAAGATCCAGCCCGACATCCAGCCGCCCAGCGCCATGCCGAGGATCGTCGCCATGATCACGAAGCCCACGCGCGCGCCGGCCTCGCGCGCGGGCATGTATTCGCGCACGATGATCGCATAGGCCGGCACGATCCCGCCCTGCGCCAGCCCGAAGACAAGGCTGACCACATAGAGCGAGGTCAGCCCGTTCGCCGGGAGGTACAGGACCAGCGCCAGCATCTGAAGGACCGAGCCGATCAGGAGCGTCATCACGCCGCCCAGCTTGTCGGCGATCAGCCCCGAGACCAGCCGCGAGACGACGCCGCCCATCAGCATCAGCGACAGCATCTCGGCCCCCACGGCGGGGCCGAAGCCCATGTCCACGCAAAGCGCGACGATATGGACCTGCGGCATCGACATCGCCACGCAGCAGGCGACCCCGGCCAGCGCGAGGATCCACATCAGCGCGCGCGGGCTCCACGGCACCTGCCGCGGCACGAAGGGCGAGGCCTGGGCGGTGGCGCTGAGGCTGACCTCGGGCAGGCGGCGGCGGAGAAGTTGCGCCAGCGGCAGGACCGCGCCCGCGACCAGGAGCGCCAGCACCATGTAGACCGCCCGCCAGCCCTGGCCCGCCAGCACGCCCGCCAGCGCCACCGGCCAGATCGCGCCGGCCAGATAATTGCCGCTGGCGGCGATGGCGACGGCGATGCCGCGCCGGCGCCGAAACCAGAGCGAGATGTCGGCGATGAGCGGGCCGAAGAAGGCGGCCGTCCCCAGCCCGATGACGAATTGCGCCAGCGCCAGGACCAGGATCGAGGGGCTGGCCGCCGCGGCGAGGTAGCCCAGCCCCGACAGGAGTGCCGCCGCCGAGAGCGCGAAGCTGACGCCACGGCGGTCCACCACCCGGCCGATCCACAGATTGCCCAGCGCGAAGCCGATCATCGTCAGCGTGTAGGGCAGCGAGGCCTCGCCCCGGCCGGTGGAAAATTCGGCCTGCACCGCGGGCATGACCACCACCACCGACCACATGCCGACATTGCCCACCGTGGCGATCGCCAGCGACAGCGCCAGGCGGATCCAGGAGTAGCGGCTGTCGAGCTGTTCGGCGGGCTGTTGGGAGGGCTGCGCGGTCATGGCGCCAGACTAGACGCGGGCGCGGCGCTGTCCAGATGGAAACTGCACAGGTTAACGGTTCAGCGCGGGGCCTGCGGCGCCGGCCGGCCGCCGATCAGCCAGACCGCCGGTCCCAGCCGGTCCGCCAGCCGCCAGAGCGCCCAGGTGGCGGCGTAGACCGCGACCAGCAGAAGCGCGAACTCGGCCCACCAGGGCCAGGCGATCTGCGCCACCAGCGCCAGCCCGACCAGCGTGACCGGGAAGTGCAGCACATAGACCGGAAAGACCGCGCGGTTGAGCTGCGCGAGCAGGGCCGAGGGGCGCGACAGGTAGCGCGCGGCAAGCCCCAGCGCGGCAAGGCACCAGGCCCAGGCGGTCGCGGCCTCGAGGGCCGAAAAGAGCGTGGCATGATCGGGTTGCAGGCCCAAAGCCACCCAGCCGCCTGCTGCCAGCGCCTGCCCCGTGGGGATGTCATCAAGGAGCGCGCGGGTCAGAAGCCCCGCCTTGAGCGCGAAGAGAAGGCCGGCAAGGGCCAGCAGGCGCCAGGCGCGGGCGCGGGTCCAGTCGAGCACCGCGCCATGCTGCGCGCCGATCAGGATGCCGCCGGCAAAGAGCGTCAGGTAATAGGGGAACTGGTAGCCGTCGCCGGTGAGCGCCGCGGCATGGGGTTTGACCACCACCACCGCCAGCGCCGAGGCCGCAACCAGCGCGCCCAGGAGAAGCGGCGGGCGCAGCGATAGCCGCACCAGCCGCGGGGCCAGCGCCAGCAGGGGCCACAGCAGAACCGTGTAGACCGCGAGGCTGACGAGGAACCACAGATGCTGGATCTGCCGCGGCTCGGGCGCGGTCAGCCAGTCGCGCCAGAAGGCCGCAAAGCCGCGCGGATCGCCGGTCATCCGGGCGATGGCATAGCCGCCGAAGACATTGAGCGCGAAGGTGCCGAAGAGCGCCGGCACCAGAAGCCGCCCCATCCGCCCGCCCAGAAAGGAAGCGCCCGCCCCGCGCCGGGCGAGAAACCAGCTGCCGATGCCGGCGATGAGGAAAAGCGAGGGCAGGCGCCAGCTATGGCTCCAGTAGATGAAAAGCGTCATTCCGTCGCCGGCCAGCCGGTTGTTGACGAAGCGGTAGATATCGACCCCCCAGTCGACGAAGCCGACGGCGACGTGATGCGGCACGAGCAGGGCGAAAAGGAGCACCCTCAGCCAGTCGAGTTCATGGCGGCGCGGCATGGCGAACCCCGTTTGCGCCATTCTGCCGCAAGGCGGGGCGTCGGTCGAGCCTGCCGGGGGGGTGGGGCGGTCAGGCGATGCCGAAGCTGAACCCGGTGAGCCGCCGGTCGGCGCGGGTCATGCGCAGGTCGATGAGCGCGGCGCGCATCTGGCTGATCCGCTCGGCCTGTGCCGGGTCGGCGGCGAGGTCGTGGCGTTCCTCGGGGTCGGTGGCGCGGTCGAAGAGAAGGGGCGGCAGGCCGCCGTTGAAATGCACATAGCTCCAGCGCGGGTCGCGCAGGATGGCGGCATTGGCGCGGCTTTCGGGCAGCGACAGGGCGCGCTGGAACCGGGTGGTGCGGTGCGGCTCGGCCAGGTCGATCTCGGTCAGGGCGTGATCGGCGAGGGGGGCTGCGGGATCGGCCAGCGCCGGCAGGAGCGAGGCGCCGTCCATCGCCGGCGGCGGTGTGCCGCCGAGCCAGTCGAGGATCGTGGGGGCGATGTCGATGGTGCGGGCGAACCCCGCGCGCGGGCCGGGGCGGACACCGGGCCCGGCGATCAGCAGGGGGACGTGATGGGCGGGGGCGAGCACGTTGTCCTTTCCCCAGTAGCCCTGATCGCCCAGCATCTCGCCGTGATCGGCGGCAAGGACGATCAGCGTGCGCGCGGCCTGGCCGGTGGCGTCGAGCCAGTCCAGAAGCCGGCCGAGGTGGTGGTCGAGCTCGGCCACGAGGCCGAGGTAGACGGCGCGCAGGGCCTGCACCGTCTGCGGCGTCATCGCGGCGCAATCGCCGTCGAACCCCCAGTAGAGGCCGTAGCCCGCGGGCGCCGAGAACCAGGCGCGGCGGAAGGGATGGTCGCTTTCAGGCGCGGGGGTGGCGGGGGCGATGGCCTCGGCCGGAACGAGGGTGTTGAACGGGGCGGGCGCGACCAGCGGCGGATGCGGGCGCAGATAGGTCAGATGCGCAATCCAGGGCGCATCGCGGCGCGCCTCGAGCGCGACGAGGGTCCGGTCGGTGAGCCAGGCGGTGTCGCTGTCCTGCGCGTCATAGAGCGCCGGGGCGCGCAGCCCCTCGCCCGCGGGGCGAAAGAGCTGCGGCCAGTTCTGCGGCTGCGGGGCGGGCAGGGCGTAGCCGCGCGCGCGCAGATGGCCGATCCAGTCCATCGGCGCCTCCAGCCGGAAGGCGGCGAGTTCGCGGAAACCCGGGGCGGGCAGCTCGTAGGTGGTGAAATCCGGATCGGCGGGCTCGCGCCCGGTCGGATCGGCGGCGATGTCGCAATAGCCGAAGAGAAGCGGCTCGCGCCCCAGTCGCCGCAACTCGGTCCCCAGGGTGGCGTGATGGCGCGCGAGCGGCGTGCCGTTGCGGATGGCGCGGTGGTTGAAGGCGAAAAGCCCCGTCAGCAACGAGGCGCGCGACGGCCCGCAGGGCACCGCCGCCGTCCAGCAATTGCGAAACGCCGCCGCCCGCGCCGTCAGCCGGTCGAAATTGGGCAGGTGCACGGCCTGACCGAGGGCGCCGAACAGCACATCGGCGCGCAGTTGGTCCATGGTGATGAAAAGGACATTGCCCTCGGCGCGCCGCTCCAGCCGGTCCGCGCCCGCACCCGTCGGCTGCATGAAAGCCCCCTGAAGAAAGAACCGCCGGCGACAGGGTCTACCGGCGGCGGGAAGATTTCAAGACGCGGGCGGCGGGGCGCTAGTGAACCTGCCGCATGGCAGGCTTTTCGCTGCTGTGCGCGCTTTTCGCCGGGGCGGGTTTGCGCTGGTCGTTTTCGCGCTTTTCGCAGATCTCGCGCATGGCCTCGGCCTCGGCGGCCAGTTGCGCGGCCGAGGGATGCGGCATCCGTTCCGCCATCGCGCCCCAGAAGCGCATCGAATACTCAAGCTGGCTCTGCCAGAGGCGGCACCAGTAGGTGATACTCTGACCCCAGAACTCGACGGGTTGATTACGACGGTCCATGGCTCACTCCTCCTCGTGATTCGCCCTGATGTCCGGATCGTGGGGCTTCTTGCAACCATGAAGTGCTTAACCGCACCATGATCTGGCGCAAGCCGCAGCATGCGCCTGGGCCGTAACGACGGTGTGACGGCGGCGAAATGCCGCGCATCGGGCGTTTGCGGCGCAGGCTGCCCAAGGGGAGATCATTCCGGAAACGGCGGGGCGCCTGGGCGGTGGCCGCGGGGCGGGCGGGTTTACCGCGCGCCCGCGCCCCGATATGCTGCGGCGCAGCAAATGAATGGAGAGCAAGATGGCCAAGGACGCGACGAAACGCATCAATCTGGCCCTGCAGGGCGGCGGCTCGCATGGGGCGCTGACCTGGGGCGTGCTCGACCGGCTGCTCGAGGATGAGCGGCTGGAGATCGCCGAGGTCAGCGGCACCAGCGCCGGGGCGATGAACGCCGTGGTGCTGGCCGATGGCTACGAGCGCGACGGACGCGAGGGCGCGCGCAAGGCGCTGCACACCTTCTGGCAGGCGATCAGCCGGGCGGCGCTTTTCTCGCCCATGCAGCGCAGCCCTGTCGACCGCGCCCTGGGCCGCTGGAGCCTGGACCATTCGCCCGCCTATCTGCTGGCCGAGGGGATGAGCCGCATGTTCTCGCCCTACCAGCTCAATCCGATGGGGGTGAACCCGCTGCGCAGCGTGCTGGAGGCGCAGGTCGATTTCGACAATGTCAACAAATGTCGCAAGATCGCCGTGCATGTCACGGCAACCAATGTCAGAACCGGGCGCGCGAGGGTCTTTTCGCGCGGCGCGGTGAGCCTGGATGCGGTCATGGCCTCGGCCTGCCTGCCGCAGATGTATCCGGCGGTCCAGATCGGTGACGAGCATTACTGGGACGGCGGCTTCAGCGCGAACCCGGCGCTGATGCCGCTGGTCACCAGCAAGGAAAGCCCCGATATCGTCATCATCCAGATCAACCCGATCATCCGCCACGAGATCCCGGTGTCGGCGCGCGAAATCATCAACCGCACCAATGAGTTGAGCTTCAACACCGCGCTGATCAAGGAGCTGCGCTCGATCGCCATGATGCAGCGCATCATCGCCGAGCGCGGCATCGACCTGGGCGCGGCGAACCAGACCTATGTCCACCTGATCCACACCGACGAGGAAGTGCAGGATCTGGAAGCGTCGAGCAAACTCAATGCCGAATGGGCCTATCTTCAGATGCTCTTCGGACGGGGCCGCAGCTGGGCCGATGCCTGGCTCTCGGCGCATTTCGACAAGATCGGGAAGGAATCGAGCTTCGATCTGGCCGATTTCTTCGACGATCCGGCGCCGGGCGAGAAGGGCTGCGGTCGATGACCGGCATTCTGGTCATCGTCGCGGCGCTGGCCGCGCTGATGTATCTGGCCTACCGGGGGTTGAGCCTGCTGCTCCTGACGCCGGTGCTGGCGATCCTGGCCGTGCTGGTGGCCGAGGGCGGGCCGCTGCTGGCGAGCTACACCCAGGTCTTCATGACCGCGACGGGCGGCTTCATCATCCAGTATTTCCCGCTCTTTCTGCTGGGCGCGGTGTTTGGGAAACTGATGGAGGCCTCGGGGTCGGCGCGTGTGCTGGCCGACGGGATCATCCGCGGGCTGGGGCCGTCGCGCGCGATCCTGGCGGTGATCCTGTCCTGTGCGGTGATGACCTATGGGGGGGTGTCGCTTTTCGTCGTGGCCTTTGCGGTCTGGCCCATCGCGTCGGCGCTCTTTCGCGAGGCGGAACTGCCCAAGGTGCTGATCCCGGCAACCATCGCGCTGGGGGCCTTCACCTTCACGATGACCGCGCTGCCCGGCACGCCGGCGATCCAGAACGCGATCCCGATGCCCTATTTCGGCACCACGCCCTTTGCCGCGCCGGGCCTGGGGATCCTGACCGGGGCGATGATGCTGGGGTTGGGCTGGGCCTGGCTGGAACGGCGGGCGCGTGCGCTGGGGCCGGGCTATGGCGAGCCGGGCGCGGGGGACGCCACCGCGCGCCGGGACGACCTGCCGGGGCTGGCCGTGGCGGCCGCGCCGCTGGTTCTGGTGCTGGCGTTGAACCTGGCGTTCACCTTCGTGCTGATCCCGCGGATGGACACCTCCTATCTGGCGCTGCCGGAATACGGCGCGACCGATGTGGGCTCGGTGCGGGGCGTCTGGTCGATCATCGCTGCGCTGACGTTTTCATCGCTGGCGCTGGTCGCGCTCAACTGGCGGCGGCTGGTTCAGGGGTTGGGGGCAACGCTGGACGACGGCGCCAAGGATTCGCTGAAGCCGATCTTCAACACCGCCTGTCTGGTGGGGTTCGGGGCGGTCATCGCCTCGCTCTCGGCCTTTGGCGTGATCCGCGACTGGGTGGTGACGGTGGGGGGAGACAACCCGTTGATCTCGCTCGCCATCGGCACGAGCCTTCTGGCGGGGATGACCGGCTCGGCATCGGGCGGGATGTCGATCGCGCTGTCGACGCTGGGCGAGACCTATCTGGCAATGGGCGAGGCCGCCGGCATCGCGCCGGATCTGCTGCACCGGGTGACGGCGGTGGCGACCGGGGGGCTGGATGCGCTGCCGCATAATGGCGCGGTCATCACGCTGCTGACGATCTGCGGCCTGACCCACCGCGAAGCCTACCGCGACATCGCCGTGGTCGCCGTGATCATCCCGATCCTGGCGCTGGTCGTGCTGGTGACGCTGGGCACGATCTTCGGCAGTTTCTGAGCGTTCCGAAATGCGTGATAAATAAATCGGTTACACGGGTTTATTAAGGGTTCACCTTAATGTCCGTCACGCCACCAGATGGCGTGCGGCTTCGCGCCGCGCGAAGGGTTTGAGGCGCTCGCCATGCTCGGCCAGCCAGTCGCGCACCCGCCCCGGATCGTGGCGCGAGAGGTCCCGCAGCCACCAGGCCACCGCCTTCTGCATGGACCAGTCGCGGTCGTCTGCGTGATGGCGGCACCAGCCCAGCACACGCTCGCGCACAGCGGTTTCGGCGGGTTTCGGATGCGGCAGGCGCGCCCAGGGCAGGGTCATCACCAGCATCGCCCGGCGCGTCCACATGTTCGGATGCTCGCGCCAGGTCTCGACCCGGTCCAGCCGCGTCGGATCGGCCATCAGCCGCCGGCTGCCCGCGGCCGCGGCATGATCGGCCAGTGCCCAGCCGTCGAACCCCTCGGCCCAGCCGGCGATCAGCTCCCAGACCGCGGCATCGTCGGGCCGGATGCGCGCCTGCGTGAGCAGCTTCGCTGCCGCGATCCGCGCCTCGTGCACATCGCTTTTCCAAAGCCCCGCCGCCAGCGCGACCCGCTCCTCCAGCGTGCAGGCCGCGCGCCAGTCCTTCGCCAGCGCCTCCACCTGCGGCACCGGGACACCCAGAAAGGGGCGGGCGGTCTTGTGGTAGGCCGCCATGTCCGCCGCCT
This sequence comes from uncultured Rhodobacter sp., assembly GCA_964555305.1. Classification (GTDB taxonomy): domain Bacteria; phylum Pseudomonadota; class Alphaproteobacteria; order Rhodobacterales; family Rhodobacteraceae; genus Pararhodobacter. The sequence goes on from CAZKSE010000007.1 coordinate 8,535, forward strand.
TCAGCGGATCGGCCAGCGCCCGCAGCGCGGCGAGCGCCTCTGAGGGCGAGACGCTCACGCGCGCACCATCTCGAACCGGACGGTGGCGACGGGAAGGCCCCAGCGGGTGACGACCGCGTCGTTGATCAGCCGACCATCGGGGGCGAAGTAGAGGACATCGGCGAAGCCCAACCGCGTAACCCCCTCGGGCGACTGGAAATCGGCGGTATAGGTCAGGCGGATCTCGGTTCCCGTTTCGACCACCTCGGCCAGGCCCACGGTATCCTCGCGCCGGCCGGTCCAGCGGCCGGGCCCGGCGCGGTCGAAGACCCAGGTCAGCCGGTTCTCATCGCCGTCGTCATAGACGAAATCCTCGACCACGGTCAGGCGATCGCCCTCCAGCCGGCCGTTCAGAAGCGCGGTGAAGCGCCGTTCCTGCCCGGTGAGCCAGACACGAAAGAGCCCCGCCCCCCGCGCCCGACCGACAAAGGCCTCCTCCAGCGTGATCGGCTGCAGGGGCGGCGGTGGCGAGGCCGGTGTCCGGGCGCAGGCAGTGAGCGCCAGGGGCGCCCCGAGGACGAACAGGCGGCGCGAGAGGGGCATGAGGACCTCCGTTTCGGATCATCGTGCAGAACTAGCGCCCCGCAGCGCGCCGTCACGGGCGCGCTATTCCACCGTCACCGATTTCGCCAGGTTGCGCGGCTGATCGACATCGGTGCCGCGGGCGAGTGCCGCGTGATAGGCCAGCAGCTGCGCCGGCACCGCATAGACGAAGGGCGCCAGCAGGTCGGGCACGGTCGGCATGGCGACCTGCGCCCAGACCGCGCCGGCCTCCTCGAGCCCTGCCTGATCCGAGATCAGCAGAACCTGACCCTGCCGCGCCATCACCTCCTGCATGTTGGAGACGGTCTTTTCGAAAAGCGCGTCGCGCGGGGCGAGGACGACGACCGGCATGTGCTGGTCGATCAGCGCGATGGGGCCGTGCTTCAGTTCGCCCGATGCATAACCTTCGGCGTGTATATAACTGATTTCCTTTAGTTTAAGGGCGGCCTCCATCGCCAGGGGATACATCGTGCCGCGGCCCAGGAACAGCACGTCTTGCGCCTGGCCCAGACGGCCGGCGATGCGCTCGATCTCGCCCTCGCGGTCGAGCGCTTGGCGCAGCATCCCCGGCGCGGTGCGCAGGGTAGCCAGTTGCGCCGAGGCTTCCGCGGGCGACAGTCTGCCGCGGTCGAGCCCGGCCTTGATCGCCAGGAGGGACAGCACCATCAGCTGCGCCGTGAACGCCTTGGTCGAGGCCACGGCAATCTCGGGCCCGGCCATGATCGGCAGCGCCACATCGCATTCGCGCGCGATCGAGGAGGTATCGACATTGATCACGCCGATGGTGCGCGCAATCTCGCCGGTGACATGGCGCAGGGCGGCAAGTGTGTCGGCGGTTTCGCCCGACTGGCTGACGAAGATCCCGACCGCGCGTTCCGACAGCACCGGGTGACGGTAGCGAAACTCCGAGGCGATATCGGTCTCGCAGGGCAGGCCGGCGAGCTGTTCGAACCAGTATTTCGCCACCTGCGCGGCATAGAATCCGGTGCCACAAGCGACCAGCAACACCCTGTCGCAATTGGTAAAATCGACCCCGGTCGGCAAGTCGAGCATGTCGCCCCGGATGGTGGTGTGGCGGGCGAAGGCGGCCTCCAGCACGGTGGGCTGTTCGGTGATTTCCTTGGCCATGAAGTGACGGTGCCCGGCCTTGTCGACACGGGTCTGATCCAGCACGATCCGGCTGACGGCGCGGTTGGCGCGGCGGCCGTCGGCATCATAGATCTCGGCGCCCTTGCGGGACAGCACGACCCAGTCGCCTTCCTCCAGATAGGTGATGCGGTCGGTCATGGGCGCCAGCGCGATCGCGTCCGAGCCCAGATACATCTCGCCCTCGCCATGCCCGACGGCGAGCGGCGAGCCCTTGCGCGCACCGATCATCAGATCCTCCTCGCCCTCGAAAAGGAAGGCGAGCGCGAAGGCGCCATGAAGCTTTTTCAGCGTGGCCGAGGCGGCCTCGACCGGGGTCATGCCCTGATCGAGGTGATGGCGGGTCAGAAGCGCGACCGTCTCGGTATCGGTCTCGGATTCCGGTGTCAGGCCAGCGGCTTCAAGTTCTTCGCGCAAGATTTTGAAATTCTCGATGATTCCGTTGTGGACCACCGCCACGCGCCCGGCCTGATGCGGGTGGGCATTGGCGACGCTGGGGGCGCCATGCGTCGCCCAGCGGGTATGCCCGATCCCGGATTTTCCGGCGAGCGGTTCATGGACCAGAAGGTCGCTGAGGTTGATCAGCTTGCCGACCGCGCGGCGCCGGTCCAGCGCGCCGTCGTTGACCGTGGCGATCCCGGCGCTGTCATAGCCGCGGTATTCCAGCCGCTTCAGCGCCTCCAGGATGAGGGGCGCCACTTCGTGCGTGCCCAGAACGCCGACAATTCCGCACATGTTCTATCCTTTCCGCGCCTTGATCGCGCGCAGCCGGTCCATCAGCCGCAGCGCCAGCCCCGGTTTCACCTCCTGCCGCGCCCGCGCGAGCGCCAGCGCGCCGTCGGGCACATCGGCCGTGATGACAGAGCCCGAGGCGGTCATCGCATCCGCGCCGACGCGCACGGGTGCCACCAGCATCGTGTCCGAACCGATGAAGGCGCGCGCGCCGATCTCGGTGCGGTGCTTCATCACGCCGTCGTAGTTGCAGGTGATCGTGCCCGCGCCGATATTGGCCCGCTCGCCCACCTGCGCGTCGCCGATGTAGCTGAGATGATTGACCTTTGCGCCTTCGTCCAGGACCGCATTCTTGACCTCGACGAAGTTTCCGACGCGCGTATCCTCGGCCAGTTCGGTGCCGGGGCGCAGGCGCGCGAAGGGGCCGACCACCGCGCCGCGGCTGACATGGCAGCCTTCAAGATGGCAGAAGGCGCGGATTTCGGCGCCGGATTCGATGGTGACGCCGGGTCCGAAGACGACATTCGGGCCGACCAGCGCATCGCGGCCGATCACCGTGTCGAGGGCGAAGAAAACCGTCTCGGGCGCGGTGAGGGTGACGCCCAGATCCAGCGCCTCGACCCGCGCGCGGGTCTGGAAGGCGGCTTCGGCGGCGGCAAGCTCGGCGCGGGTGTTGATGCCCAGCGTCTCTGCCTCCGGGCACGTCACGACACCGGCGGAAAGGCCGCGCTCGCGGGCGATGGCAACGATATCCGTGAGGTAGTATTCACCCTTGGCATTGGCGTTGCCAACGGCGTCGATCAGCTCGAAGAGCGTGCTGGAATCAGCGCAGACAACGCCAGAATTACAGAGTGTTATGGCGCGCTCTTCATCCGTCGCATCATTGAATTCCACGATGCGGTCCAGCCGTTCACCGGCCATGACCAACCGGCCATAGCGCGCGGGATCGGCGGCATCGAACCCCAGAACGACAACGCCGTGCCGGGCGCGGGCCTCGCGCATTGCCTCCAACGTCTCGGGGCGGATGAAGGGGGTGTCGCCGTAAAGAACGACCAGATCGCCGCTGAAACCCGCGAGCGCCTCGCGGGCCTGCGCGACGGCATGGGCCGTGCCAAGCTGATCGGCCTGATGGGCGATCAGCGCCTCGGGGTTTTCGGCGCGGGCGGCCTTGGCGACCTTCTCGCCCTCATGCCCGGTCACGACGACGACCCGCTCGGGCTCCAGCGCGGCGCCGGCGCGCATCGCATGGAGCAGAAGCGGCGCGCCGGCCAATGGGTGCAGAACTTTCGGCAGGTCGGAGTTCATCCGGCTGCCCATTCCGGCAGCGAGGATCACAAGCGATACGGGCATCAATGCTTCCCTGAACAAGACGCGCCCGTTTTAGACGACACCCCCGCCGTTGCAAGCGGGGCGTCGATCACTGTCGGTGTCAGCGTGAAACAGGCTCAGCGCGCGCGACGTCGCCGGCCGCCCCCCTCCGCGCCGCCGGTATTGTGGCTGACCTGCGGCAGGGTCACGATCTTGCCAAGTTCGGGGAAGGCGTCAACCGCGTGGGGCATGGCCGAGGCGTTGACGAAATGCTCCTGAAAGCGGGGCTCGATGGCGGTTTCGACCTTGTGGATCCGCGCCACCTGCGCCTCGATCCCGGCGCGCGCCGCGACGTTGCAAAGCGCGAGCCGCGCACCGGTGCCGGCCGCGTTTCCGGCGCTGGTGACCTTGTCGAGCGGGCAGTCGGGGATCATGCCGATGACCATCGCGTGCTTGGCGCTGATATGCGCGCCGAACGCACCGGCCAGCACGACGCGGTCAACCCGGTCGACGCCGAGTTCGTCCATCAGAAGCCGCGCGCCGGCATAAAGCGCGGATTTCGCGAGCTGGATGGCGCGGATGTCGCCCTGCGTCACGGTGATGCGCGGCCCGCCCTGGGCGGTCGCGTCGTGGATCAGGTAGGCATGGGTGCGGCCTTCGGGCTGGCAGCGCGCGGTCCCGGTCTGCTCGGGCCCGCCAATCAGGCCGGCGCCGTCGACGATGCCGGCCATGCGCATCTCGGCCACCGCTTCGATGATGCCCGAGCCGCAGATGCCGGTGACCCCCAGCTTCTCGGTCGCCTGGGCAAAGCCCGGATCGTCGGACCAGAGGTCGCAGCCGATGACCTTGAAGCGCGGCTCCTTGGTGTCAGGGTCGATTTCCAGCCGCTCGATCGCCCCGGGTGCCGCACGCTGGCCCGAGGAGATCTGCGCCCCCTCGAAAGCCGGGCCGGTGGGGGAGGAACAGGCAAGGACGCGGTCGCGGTTGCCGAGCAGGATTTCGGCATTGGTGCCGACATCGACGACAAGGAGCAGATCCTCCGACAGGTGCGGGGCCTCGGACAGTGCAACCGCCGCGGCATCGGCGCCGACATGGCCGGCAATGCAGGGCAGGGTGTAGAGCCGCGCCTCGGGGTTGAGGGCGCTCAGGTCGAGGTCGCGCGTCGGCAGCGCAAGCGCCGAGGAGGTCGCGAGTGCAAAAGGCGCCTGACCCAGCTCCACCGGATCGATGCCGAGAAAGAGGTGATGCATGACCGGGTTGCAGACGACCACCGCTTCCATGATCAGCGCCGGGTCGATCCCCGCCTCGGCAGAGACCGAACGCGCCAGGTCGTTGAGCGCCTGACGCACGGCGGCCGTCATCTCGACATCGCCGCCGGGGTTCATCATCGCATAGCTGACGCGGCTCATCAGATCCTCGCCGAAGCGGATCTGGGGGTTCATGATGCCGCCCGCGGCGATCACGCGCCCGTCGGTGAGGTCGGTCAGATGCGCGGCGATGGTCGTCGAGCCGAGGTCGATGGCCAGGCCATATAGGCCGCCTTCGTGCAGGCCCGGCCAGATGTCCAGGATCCGCGACGGCCCGCCAAGATGGTCGCGATAGACGGCGACGGACACCGCCCAGTCACCTTTCCGCAGCACCGGCTGCAGCTTGCGAAGGACATGTGGACCGGCGGTCACGCGCTCGATCTGCCATTGTTCGCGCAGGGCGGCGGCGAGCCTTTCCAGGTCGCCCGACGGCTCGTGCATGTCGGGTTGCGCGACCTCGACGTAGAAGAGCCGCGTTGCGGGATCCATCTCGATGGCCCTGGCAGAGGCGGCCTTGCGCACGACCTGGCGGTGCAGCTGGCTCTCAGGCGGCACGTCGATGACGACATCGCCCATGATCCGCGCCTGGCAGCCAAGACGGCGGCCGTCGATCATGCCACGCTTGTCCTTGTAGCGCTGCTCGACCGCGTTCCAGGGGCTCAACGCATCCGCGGCCACGGTGACGCCGTGCTTGGCGAATTCGCCAGCACCGGGGCTGACCTGGCATTTCGAGCAGATGCCACGCCCCCCGCAGACCGAGTCCAGGTCGACGCCGAGCTGGCGCGCGGCGGTCAAGACCGGGGTGCCCAAGGTCACGCGCCCGCGCTTGCCGGAGGGAGTGAAGATGACCAGTGGCTCTGTCATGCCTGCGCCTGCCTGTTTCGTGACAGGCGCAACATAAGCCCGGCCGCAGCAGGGGAAAGGGGCATTCCGACCCAAGGCCGCGTGAAAGCGACGTTGGGCGCGCCGCAGGGCGGCGGCATTCCCGCGGCGGGTCAGGCGAGTTCGGGCACCGGGCGCAGGTGGGGGCGGATCTCGACCGATTCCGCCATCAGGCGGGCTTCGGCCATCAGCGCGATCATCACCTCGACATGGCGCGTGGCGCGCCAGGTCTCGCCGGTCTCGTGGCAGGGACGAATACGCAGCGTTTCCATCTCGGCCTCCAGCGCGATGAGACGACGAACGGTCGCCGGGCCGGGGGATGGGGCCGTGGTCAGGCCGAGAATGCGGCGCAGATCGACCTCTCGCCGATATTCCATAGTCCCCATGCGCGCCGCCCGCAGGAGAAGGCGCGGCCGCGTCGCGCGGGCAAGGGTGTCAAGGATCGAAACAATCGAGTCGCGGAAGTGGCAGCTCATCCGGTCATCTCCTTCGTGATTTCTGGGGGGGGATTGTTCCCCGATCGACAACAGAGACAGAAAGCGCTGCAGTCGGTTTCGAAACCGCGGAAGGGCAGAACGGTGACTTCAACCTCCGTTTAACGCTTTGCCTGATTATAATGAGGCGGTCCAGTTAACGGGACGGTAACCATATCAGGCAAAGTGTTAATTGTTCTGCTTTAGGAAACAGAAGCAGATTCCGGAACACGAGACCAGAGCCAACGAGGACCGCAATGGCCGCAAGTCACAAGATCCGGGCCCCGCTGCCAAACTGGGTGCCCGCCGAAGCACGCCTTTACCTGACGCATACCGACGAGGGCCGCTCGTTGAGGCAGATTGCGCGGGAGAAGGGTGTGCATGCCTCGACCGTCCTGCGCCAGATGCGCCGGTTCGAGAACCGGAGGGACGACCCGTTGGTGAACTGCGCGCTTGGCCGCCTGCGGCAGGTGACCGGCAAGACGCCCGATCCCGATAACAAGGAAAGTCGCGACATGACGCTTCACATTCGGACTGCCGCGCGCGGATCTTCCGCGCCACTCGATGAAGATCTGTTGAACGCCGAAGCCCTGCGCGTCCTGCGTCGCATGGCCGAGCCCGGCGTGATCATGGCGGTGGCCGAGGACATGGAGCGCGCGGTCGTGCTGCGCGATGCGCCGGATGGAGCAGTCCGCCTGGCAGTGCTGGACCGCCCGGTGGCCGAGGTCTTCGCGCTGCGTGATTGGATCTCTTGCGCAAAGCCAGGGAGGGTGTCGCGCTACATGATCACTACGCAGGGGCGGGCCGCGCTGCGTGAGTTGATCGATGGTGTCGATGGGGGCGAGGACCGGGATGACGACGACGCCGCGCGCGCCCGTTACTGCCAGACCGAATCGCCCGTCGTGGTTCTGGCACGACGGCGTGACAAGGACGGCAAGCCGTTCCTGGGGTCGGATCTGGTCATCGCTGCCGAACGCTTGCGCGAGGATTTCGAGGTTGCGCAGACCGGGCCGCGCATCGGACAGGATTGGGATCGCTTCCTGACTGCCGGGGTTGCAGAGGGGCGGCGCAGCGCCGGCTCCGCGGGGCATGGTCCGGCAGCGGCGCGGGACCGGCTTGCCGCAGCGCTCAGCGAATTGGGGCCGGGCCTCGGCGATGTCGCGTTGCGCTGCTGCTGCCATCTGGAAGGGCTGGAAGCGGCTGAGCAGGCTCTGGGATGGTCGGCGCGCTCGGGCAAGATCGTGTTGAGGATCGCGCTGATGCGGCTGAAGCGGCATTACGATTCACTGGGCGATTCAGCGAAGATGATCGGCTGAATTCGCACCAGCTTCTCTCACTGGACGCCGCGCATCGCTATGCGCGGCGTTTCCCATTTCCGTGGGCCGCGCAGGATAGCCGTTTGGCCAACTTGATTTTTCCGTGCATCATGATCATATAGGAATATGATTTAACCGTTGGAGGATGCGATGTTCGACACCAATATGGGCAATCTGGACCGGATCCTGCGCGCGCTCGTCGGGATTGCGCTGATTGTCGGTTTCTTTCTGCTGCCTGATCTGTCGTGGCGGTGGGCGCTCTGGCTCGGGATCGTGCCGCTGGTAACCTCGGTCATCGGTTGGTGTCCGGCCTACACGCTTTTCGGCTGGTCGACCTGTCCGCATGCCGGCAAGAGCCGCCACGGCTGATCCGCTCGAACGGCTTTGTTCAAGCGAGGTCAGCTTCGCGCTGGCAGCGGAATGGTGGCGGCCAGTGCCTTGACCTTGTCCATCGCCGCGCCCGATGCAATGGCCTCGCGCGCGCGTTCGACCCCTTCGGGCAGGTCGGCCGCGCGACCGGCGACGACAAGCGCCGCGGCGGAGTTCAGCAGGATCGCATCGCGGTAGGCCGTTCTGCCGCCGCCGGTCAGCACCGCGCGCAACTCCGCGGCGTTGTCGGCGGCCTCTCCACCCAGCAGTTCCTCGAAGGGATGCAGCGGCAGGCCGGCCTCCTCGGGGTGGAGGGAAAACTCGCGGATCGCGTCTCCCTCCAATGCAACGACCAGGCTCTCGGCGGCGATTGAGAGTTCGTCGGTGCCGTCGCCGCCATGGACCAGCCAGGCAGCTTCAGATCCCAGCGTGCGCAAGACTTCCGCCATCGGGCGCAGCAATTCATGCGTGAAGGCGCCGGTCAGCTGGCGCTTGACCCCGGCGGGATTGGTCAGCGGGCCGAGGATGTTGAACATCGTCCGCGTGCCCAGTTCGGTCCGCACGGGTCCGACATGACGCATAGCCGGGTGATGCATCGGCGCCATCATGAAGCCGATCCCGGTGCGGGCCAGCGCCGCTTCGACCTCGGCCGGGCCGACCATTACATTGATCCCCAACGCCCCCAGCGCATCCGCCGCGCCGGATTTCGAGCTGAGGTTGCGGTTGCCGTGCTTGGCCACCGGCACGCCTGCGGCAGCCACCACAAAGGCCGTGGCGGTCGAGATGTTCAGCGTGCCCTTGCCGTCCCCGCCGGTGCCGACGATATCCATCGCCCCCTCGGGCGCGCGGACCTTCAGGCATTTGGCGCGCATCACCGCGGCGGCGGCGGCGTATTCATCGACCGATTCGCCGCGCGTTCGCAGCACCATCAGGAAGCCACCCATCTGCGCGGGCGTTGCCTCGCCCTCGAACAGGATGTCGAAGGCACGCTCGGCCTCTGTGCGGGTCAGGGGGCGTTCAATCGCCGTGGCAATCAGCGGCTTCAGATCGGTGCTCATGCCGGTACCGCCAGCCGGTCCAGGAAATTCCTGAGGAGGGCGTGGCCATTTTCCGAGGCAATGCTTTCGGGGTGGAACTGCACCCCTTCAATCGGCAGGTCGCGGTGTCGCAGTCCCATGATCGTGCCGTCCTCGAGCCAAGCATTGACGACCAGTTCGTCGGGCAGGGACGCCCTTTCGACGATCAGGCTGTGATACCGCGTGGCCGCAAAGGGCGAAGGCAGTCCGGTAAATACCCCGGTTCCGTCGTGATACATCTGTCCCAGCTTGCCGTGCACGATCTCGCCTGCGCGCACGACACGACCGCCAAATGCCTGGCCGATTGCCTGATGCCCCAGGCAGACGCCGAGCAGCGGAATGCGGGCTTCGGCGGCGGCATCGATCAGCGGCAGGCAGATCCCGGCACGGTCCGGATCGCAGGGCCCGGGGCTGAGGACGATCCCCGCAGGCCGCAGCGCCATCGCCTCTTGCACGTCCAGCGCATCGTTGCGTCGAACCATGACGTCAGCGCCCAACTCGCCCAGATAATGAACAAGGTTATAGGTGAAACTGTCATAGTTATCGATGAGCAGCAGCATTCCGTGACCCTTTGCCCGGCTTGTCCTTTCATGCCCACGCCCGTGCAGCGGGGTCAAGGGCGGCGTGCCGCGCATCCGCAAGCATGCCATCGAAAAGGGGTCGAAACCGCGCGCTTCGCCCGCTAAACGGAGCCCGAACAGCGGCAGGAGCGCGCAATGGCAGGGTTCATCAAGGGCGTGTTGACCGGAGCGGCATTGGCCGCCGTGGCGTTTCTGGCGTTTGCCTACCTTGTCCCACTGCCCCCCGCGCCCGTTACTGCCGCGCTGCCTGAGGAGACGGACACCGAACAGCCCGGCACCGATCCGCTGGGCACTGAGGAGGATGCGGGCGAGCCGACGCCGCCTGCAGGCGCGCCAGTCGAAGAATCGCTCCCCGAACCCACCGATGCAGCGTCCGACAACGCGCTGCCCGCACCCAGCGAAGCAGAGGCGGAGGAAAGCTCCGCGCCCGCGACGGACCTCGGCGTAGATGATCTTTCGCCCGCTGTCGATGCGCCGGTTGAGGCTGATGAGGTGGTCGAGAACGCAATCGATGAGGCACCGCAAAACGGCGCGACAACCGAAGACGTGGAAGGGCAGTCCGAGACCGAGGCCCTTGAAGTGACGCCCGGCAGCCCGGCGCAGGCCTTGGCGGTCGAGCGAGGGGCAGGGGCCGTTGCGGCCTTGCCCGACCCCACCGAAGCTACGCCCCCTGTCGATGATGCGCCAGCTGGCATGTCAGCAGTCCAGCCGGCCCCCCCTCTGCCAGCCTGGCAACGCCACGCCGCCGCTTTCGATGCGCCGCGGGATCAGCCTTTCTATGCGGTGATCCTGATTGACGCGCCGGCCGATCCGTTGGCAGAGGCGAAAATTCTGGCGCTGACCGCGCCGGTGACCATCGCGCTGGATCCGATGGACCCGGATGCTCCGCGCCGCGCACGCGCCTATCGGTCGGCCGGGCATGAGGTCGCGGGCTTGCTGACCGGCGCCACGGCGCAGGCGGCGAATGTCAGGCGACTTCCGCAAGCCGTCGGCTGGGTGCTGGCCGATCGCACGGCTTGGCCGGAAGGGCAGAGCCAGACTGACCTTGCGCAAACGCTTGTCGACCGCGGCCTTTCGCTCGTTCTGCCAGAGGGTGTATCGCAATCCGATGGCCCTGAGGTGATGGCGCGGACAGTTGCGTATGTGGAGCCGGAAATCGGTGACCGCGCGGCGGTGCTGGCCCTGTTCGATCAGGCGGCCGGGATGGCAGCGGAGAACGGCGCGGTGGCAATCCTCGGGCACACCGCGCATACTCCGATGCTGGAGGCGCTGATGCTGCGTGCCGGGCGCGAAAGCGAGGCACCGGCGATGCCCGGACCCCTCAGTGCGGCGTTGGCCGCTGCGGCCCGCTAGGCATCACATCGAGAAGCTGACGCCGCAGCCGCAGCTGGAGGCGGCATTGGGGTTGTCGATGACAAAGCGCGCACCGATCAACTCGTCGGAAAAGTCGATCGTGGCGTTCGACAGGAACGGCAGCGACACCGGATCGACGAGCACCCGCTGGCCGTCCTTTTCCAGCACCAGGTCATCTTCGGACGGGTCGTCCAGAGTAATCTCGTACTGAAAACCGGAACAGCCGCCGCCGGCGACGGCGACACGCAGGGCGCGGGCCTCTCCTGCGTCTTCGGCAATCTCGGCCAGGCGGGCAAAGGCGCGGTCGGTCACTTTCGGGGGCAGGTTCATGCGGCTGGCGATGCTTTCGACATTTATCCGATTGGCTTGCTCGGATATAAGCGGGCGGGCCGCGCCGGACAAGCCCGCCACTCACAGGAGCCCCGATGACCCTCGCCGCGACGCCCGCGCCTTTCGCCGCCGATCCATCGCAAAGCCGCGGCAGGCTTCACGCCGAGCGTATCTCGACCTTCCGGTCGGAATTTCAGCGCGACCGGGACAGGATCATCCATTCCTCGGCCTTTCGGCGGCTCAAGCACAAGACGCAGGTCTTCATCGAGCATGAGGGCGACTACTATCGTACCCGCCTGACCCATTCGATCGAGGTGGCGCAGGTCGCGCGCACGCTTGCCGCGGCACTGGGGCTGAATACCGACCTGGCCGAGGCGATTGCCCTGGCCCACGACCTGGGCCACACCCCCTTCGGCCACACCGGCGAGGAAGCCATGGCCGATCTGATGGCGCCCTTCGGCGGGTTCGATCACAACGCCCAGGCCCTGCGCATTGTCACCCGGCTGGAGCGGCACTATGCCGAATTCGATGGGCTCAACCTGACCTGGGAGACGCTGGAAGGGATCGCCAAGCACAACGGTCCATTGGTCACGCAGGACGGCACACCGCGCAAGGGACCGCTGCCGGCGGCCCTCGTCGACTACAATGCCGGGCATGACCTCGGCCTGCATACCCATGCCTCGGCCGAGGCGCAGGTGGCCGCGATCGCCGATGATGTCGCCTACAACCACCACGACCTGCACGACGGGCTGCGTTCGGGCCTCTTTACCGAGGAGGACCTGATTGCGCTGCCGATCACCGGACCGGCCTTCGCTGAGGTTGACGCGCTTTATCCCGGGCTCGACCCGATGCGTCGACGGCACGAGGCGCTGCGGCGGGTCTTCGGCACGATGGTGGAGGATGTGATCGCCGTTGCGCGGCACCGCCTTCAGGCCGCCGAGCCGGCTGATTCGGATGCCGTGCGCGGACTGGGGGTGACGATCATCCGCTTCTCGGACAGGCTGTTCCGCGAGTTGAAGGTGATCCGGCAATTCCTTTTCCAGCGGATGTACCGCGCGCCGAAGGTCGTGGCGATGCGTGCCGAGGTAACCGAGGTGGTGCGCGAACTTTTCGGCCTGTTCCTCGATGATCCTTCGCGCCTGCCCGCGGAATGGCGCGCCGATGTCGCTGCCGCACAGGACCAGGACGCCCTGGCCCGAATCGTGGCCGATTACGTCGCCGGCATGACCGACCGCTTCGCATTGCAGGAGCATTCGCGGCTTCTGGGATCGGATGCGGCGCGTTTCACGCGCTACATCGTCTCGGGGCAGGGCTGATGGGCGCCCTCAAGCCGCTTGGCGCAACAGCAGGCTGACCTGCCAAGGGCCCATTTCCAGCGGGCCTTCGGGGTAAACAACCCCTCCCGCGGGTTCGGCATCGATGGCGCGCCAGGTCCCGGGGGGCAGGGGCTGCGTGGCGGGGCTTTCCGACAGGTTGAAGACGCAAAGGATCAGCTCGTCATCCTTCTGTCGCTCGAAGCTCAGCACCGACCCCTCGGCCCGCGGCGGGGACATCTGCCCCAGGGCCAGCGCCGGATGCGCGCGGCGCAAGGCGATGGCCCGGCGGTAATGGTGCAGCAGCGCGCCCGGATCGGCTTCCTGCGTTGCGCGCGACAGGGGCAGGTGGGGGGACGAAACCGGGAGCCACGGCAGGCCGGCACTGAACCCGCCGGCCGGCGCGTCCTCGTCCCAGACCATCGGCGTGCGGCAGCCGTCACGGCCCTTGTACTCCGGCCAGAACTCGATGCCGTAAGGGTCGCGCAACGCCTCGAAGGGCAGCTCGGCCTCCGGCAGGCCCAGCTCCTCGCCTTGGTAAAGGCAGACGGCGCCGCGCAGGCAGATCAGCAATTTGACATAGGCCCGCGCCGCCGCGGGGCTCAGGTGCCAGCGGCTGACATGGCGGGCGACGTCATGATTGGAAAACGCCCAGCAGGCCCAGCCTTCAGTGGCGACCTTGGCAAAGCGTTCCAGCACCTCGGCGACGCGCGGTGCAGTCGGGATCTCGCGCGCCAGAAACTCGAAGGCGTAGCACATCTGCACGCGATCGGCCCCGGCGGTATACTCGCCGAGGATCTCCAGCCCGTGCTGGGCATCGCCCACCTCGCCCAACGCGATGGCCCCGTATTCGTCCATCAGGCCGCGCAGCCGGTTCAGGAACAAGAGCGTCTCGGGCCGGTTCTTACTGTAGAGATGTTCCTGGTGGTTATAGGGATTCACCGCCGGCGCGATCGTGTCGTTGCGCCGCTCTGGCGCCAGCGGGGGGTTGTCGCGCAGATCGGCGTCATGGGTGTAGAAGTTGATCGTATCCAGGCGGAAGCCCGCGACGCCGCGGTCAAGCCAGAAGCGCGCGACCTCCAGCAGCGCGTCCTGTACGGCGGGTTCGTGAAAGTTCAGATCGGGCTGCGAGGTCAGGAAATTGTGCAGGTAGTACTGGCAGCGGCGTGAATCCCAGTGCCAGGCGGAGCCGCCGAAGATCGACAGCCAGTTGTTGGGCGGCGTGCCATCGGGGCGCGGATCGGCCCAGACATACCAGTTGGCGCGCGGGTTGTCCCGACAGGCCCGGCTTTCCCGGAACCACGGATGCTGGTCCGAGGTGTGATTGAAGACCAGGTCGATCAACACCCGGATCCCCAGCGCCCTCGCCCGCGCGATCAGGCGGTCGAAATCGTGCAGCGTGCCGAACATCGGATCGACATCGCAGTAGTTGGACACGTCATAGCCGAAATCCCGCATCGGGGACGGAAAAAAGGGCGAGACCCAGATCGCGTCGACGCCCAGGCTTGCGACATGGTCCAGCCGGTCGACGATCCCGCCCAGATCGCCGATCCCGTCGCCGTTCGAATCCTGGAAACTGCGCGGATAGATCTGGTAGATGACCGCACTTCGCCACCAGTCGTGCGTGGTCTGGCCGTTGATCTGGCTTTCGATCGTGCCGAACTGGTTCATCCTGTGCGCAACCTCTCTGGCAGGGTCTCGGGTGGGGCGGGGCCCGGATGCATCCCCCGCTTTGCCCGCTTGCACCGGTTGATGTCAATCATACGGACGCGCGCGGCTTCACCATCGCTTGAAAGCGGCGTGGGTGGTTTGCGTTACGCGAAATTGCGCCTATCTTGCAGGCAGATCGCGACTGCGGGGCCGGCCGCCGGCTGCGGCCCGCATCAAGCCAAGAGGGGTTCGCATGAACAAAGACGATTTCGCTTCCGCCCAGGCGCGCCAGCCGGGGGCGCAGGCCGTGGCGCGGGCACGCCGGCCCGCTCGAACGGCCGCCTGGTTCTGGTTGGTGCAGCTTCTGGCCCTGCTGTCGGTGCTTGCCCTGGCACTTCCCGCCTTTGCCGAGGGCCCGCAGGAACGTCCCATCAGCTTCGCCGACCTCGCCGAGGAGGTCAGCCCGGCGGTGGTCAACATCACCACCTCGACGACCGTGGCCAGCCAGCTGGAGCGCGGCGCACCGCGCCTGCCCGAGGGATCGCCCTTTCAGGAGTTCTTCGAGGAATTCTTCAACCGCGACGGCGAAGGCCCTCGCCAGCCGCGCCCACGTCAGAGCCAGTCGCTGGGATCGGGTTTCGTCATCTCGGATGACGGCTACATCGTCACCAACAACCATGTGATCGAAGGCGCCGACGAGATCCGCGTCGAATTCTTCACCGGGCAGACGCTGACCGCCGAACTGGTCGGCACCGACCCGGCCACCGACATCGCGCTTCTGAAGGTCGAATACGACGAGCCGCTGCCGTTCGTCCCCTGGGGTGACAGCGAAACGGCGCGCGTGGGCGAATGGGTGATCGCGGTCGGCAACCCGCTGGGTCAGGGTTTTTCGGTCTCGGCCGGGATCATCTCGGCCAAGGGGCGGGCGCTGCAGGGCAATTTTGACGACTTCCTGCAGACCGACGCGGCGATCAACCGCGGCAATTCGGGCGGGCCTCTCTTCAATATGGAAGGTGAGGTGATTGGCGTGAACACCGCGATCCTGTCGCCCACCGGCGGCTCTATCGGGATCGGCTTTGCCATGTCCTCGGCCGTGGCGACGCAGGTCGTCGAGCAGTTGCGCGAATTCGGCACGACGCGGCGCGGCTGGCTGGGTGTGCGTATCCAGGACGTGACCGAGGACATGGCCGACGCGCTGGGTCTGGAACGCGCCCGCGGCGCGATGATCACCGAGGTGATGGAAGGCCCCGCGCGCGACGCTGGAATGCAGGCGAGCGATGTCATCGTCCGCTTCGATGGTGGCGACGTGGCGGATACCCGTGAACTCGTCCGCCGGGTCGCGGATGCCGGCGTTGGGCGCGCGGTCGACGTGGTCGTCTACCGCGATGGCGAAGAGCAGACGATCCAGGTCGTCCTCGGCCTGCGCGAGGAAGCCGGCACCGCCGCCCCCCGCCCCGAGGCGCCCGCCGAACCGGCCGAGATGATGGGGATGGAACTGGCCCCGCTCACGCCCGAGACGCGCATGGAGATGGGCCTTCCCGGCGATGCGAACGGTCTGATCGTCCGGTCGGTCGAGGCGGGATCTGACGCCGAATCGAAGGGTCTGCGCCCGGGTGACCTGATCACCGAGGCCGGCCAGCAACCGGTCACCACCCTGGCCGAGTTCCAGGAGCGCCTGGAAGAAGCACGCGAGGCCGGGCGCCGGACGATCCTTCTGATGGTTCGGCGGGGCGAGGAGCCGCGCTTCGTGGCTCTGTCGATCCAGGACTGACGCCAACGGTCGTGACCGCTGCGAATACGCCGCTCGCTCACGCGGGCGGCGTTTTTGTTGGATAAGAGGCCGCAAAAGCCAAGGCGCGGATCAGCCGGGCCACAGTTCCCACCACCGACCCCAGCGGTCGGCCAGCGCTTCGGGCGGCTCGGCCAGAAGGCGAGCGCCAAGGAGCAGCGATTGCGCCACGAGCTTGCGCCGTTGCGCCATGACTTCGACCCGGAGTGGCGAAAGGGCAGGGTGCTCGGCCAGCGCCGGATCGCCCTCCAGCGTGGTCAGCAGGATGTCGAGGTCGTTGTGATCGCCCAGTGTCTCGCCCAGCAGATCGGCCTGCGCGACATGCGGGATCAGAATCTCGGGCCAGATCGGGGCCAGCAGGCGGGCCTGGTACCAATGGTGCTTCACCTGCGTGCGCCAGTCGTGAAACGCCTCGGCGGGCAGGGCGTCGTCCCGGGCGGCGCGCTGCGCGCGCTTCAGCCCCTTGCGCGCGCGTTTCCAGGTCGCGATCAGGCGAGGGCGTCGAATTCCTTGCCCCGGATCTTCCACTTGCGGGCGCGGGCTTCGATCCCCTCGAACGCGGCCGTCATCGCCACAATCGCCTCGCCCAATGCATCTGGATCTGCGATCTGCGCCTTGCGCTGGTCGAGCCGCGCGCGCAACGCCTCGTTGGCTTCATCGGGCAGGTTCTCGGCAAGGCGCTCAAAGGTGCGGCGCATCACCTCGGCATCGCGCAGCGTTGACAGCTGGCGGGCCGTGTCGCGTAGCGCGGAACGCTCGGCCTTGGCGCCGTCGAGGCCCGGACGTACGAGCCGCAGGAGCCCGCGCAGCTTTTTTGACGCCTTGCGCACGGCATGGACGGCTTCGGGATTCGCGGTCAGGTCGCTGCGCAGGCAGGCCAGCGCTGCGCGCGCCTCGGCACGCGCGATGCGCCGCACCCCGGCCTGCACCGAGCGGTCCTTTCGGTCAAAGGCAAAGGTCATGGGGAGCCTCAGATCGATGTCATCATCCTGTCAGAATACGCCCTGTCGATGACGGTTGCGTGACGTATCGAGCCTGATCGACAAGGGACTTGCGGGATCGCCTGCGACACCCTACCTCTATTCGCAGGCGGGTTCTGCTCTTCGCGTGGAAGGCCCTTTTCCAGTGGCCTATACTCCTTTCCGAGGGAGCTGGCTCTGCCGGGGTCCTGGCCCCGGTATCTGGCGCCCACCTGATTGTTCAGGCTCTCGGGAAATTCACGCCGTCCACGGTCGCTGCGGGCCCGCCGCCTTCTCCCGACATTCCCCCTGATACCCCCTAACGCCGGTCTAACACCTGCGACCCAAGGTGAAGCATCTGCGCGAATCGCGTGGGCTGTCGGCGTCGCCTCTGCTCCGCCTGACCGCCCCTTCGGCTCGCCAGTGTTTTGAAACTGTGTCTGTTCCAGTGATTGACGCCGCAACCCGCGCGAGGCTTTTCGCGCCTTGCGCGGGTTGTCGGCGTGTTTCCTGTGCCGTCCGTCGCAATGACCGTCCAGCATTCGCGCCCTGCGCAGTTCATGTGCCGCCCATTGTCGTCGAGGAATTTCCCACCAAGTCCGATTCCGCTATCCCTGAGGTAGCCACAGACCGAAAATTCTGCGCTGGACTGTCATCGCGGGGATCTGTCGGTTGTCTATGTCACCATCATCGGGATTGAGACGCAGATCGTCCTTGCTGCCGCTCAGGTCCTCGGCGAGACGATCGACCTCAAGCGCGCGGCCGGTGCGGCCTGCTTCGTGGGCGGGATTGCGCTCTGCACGACGTGAGGGATCTGAGGCGCCCGTGACCGTCAACGAGAACCGGGGTGCCGTGGCTCGGTCGTCTCGATCCTGACGGACTGCGGCGCTGTCAGAAAGCGCCAGACCGGCGACATGGCGCGCCGACCGCCATCGGGTTTGCGCGGCTCGCCCATGCGCATGATGGTGATGGCGAACTGGACGCCGGCAAAGACCACGCCATTGAAGAAGACCAGCAGCACTGCGGCGATCCAGCCTCCCTGGGTCGCCAGGATCAGGCTGCGCAGCCGCGCAACGTCAAATCCCAGCAGCAAGCCCACGAAGATCGCGGCAAGTGCGAATCCGATCAGGCACTGGCGGATGTAGACGCGCACAAGTTTGGGCAACTTGTCGGGATCATCGTAGCCGTGTTCATCGACTTCCGGATAGGTATCGGGGCGGTGGGCGGACATGAAAGTCTTCCTTGGCCTGTCTGGGGCCTGTCTGGCGAACTCAGTCTTACAGATAGGATCAATTTACCACATTTGCAGTGGGCACGGCACCGTCGCATTGTCGCAGGGGAAGGCGCCCGGTGCCCGCCGTCAATAGCCGCGCCAGATCCAGCCGCCGCCGAAGACGCGGCTGCCGTCGGGATCGTAGAATACACAGGCCTGGCCGGGGCTGATCCCTTCCTCGGCGTTCAGCAACTCGACCTCGGCGGTGTCGGGGCCGGTGGGGCGGATCACCGCCTCGGCCGGCGGGCGGGTCGAGCGGATGCGCACCGCGACCGGCCATTCCGCCCGGCTCTCGAACGGCGCATCGCCCAGCCAGTTGATCTCGCGCACCGGGACGATCCGGGCGCGCAGCGCCTCTTTCGGGCCGACGACGACGCGGCGGCTCTCAGGCTCCAGCCGCACGACAAAGAGCGGGTCGGCCAGCCCACCGATGCCCAGCCCCCGGCGCTGGCCGATCGTGTAGTGGATCACCCCGCGATGCGCGCCCAGCACGTTCCCGTCCATGTCCACGATCTCGCCGGGATCGGCCGCGCCGGGGCGCAGCTTCTCGATCACCGCGGCATAGTTGCCGTTCGGCACGAAGCAGATGTCCTGGCTGTCGGGCTTGTCGGCCACCGCCAGCCCGTGCTGCGCGGCCAGCGCCCGGGTTTCCGCCTTGGAGCGTAGGTGGCCCAAAGGAAAGCGCAGGTAATCCAGCTGCTCCTGCGTCGTCGAGAACAGGAAATAGGACTGGTCGCGTGCTGGATCGGCCGCCATGTGCAGCTCGGCCCCGTTCGGCCCCATCTTCCGCTGGATGTAGTGCCCGGTCGCCATGCAATCGGCCTCCAGCTCGCGCGCGGTCTGAAGAAGATCACGGAACTTGACGCGTTCATTGCAGCGGATGCAGGGCACCGGCGTCGCGCCGGCCAGATAGGCATCGGCGAATTCGTCGATCACCGCCTCGCGGAAGGTGTTCTCGTAATCCAGGACGTAGTGCGGGAAACCCAGCGTCTCGGCCACACGGCGCGCGTCGTGGATGTCGCGGCCGGCGCAGCAGGCACCTTTTTTCGCCAGCGCCGCGCCGTGGTCGTAAAGCTGCAACGTGATGCCGATCACGTCATAGCCTTCGCGCGCCAGCTCCGCCGCGACGACCGAGCTGTCGACACCCCCCGACATCGCCACCAGAACGCGCGTCTCCGCGGGAGGCTTGGCAAAGCCAAGCGAATTGAGCGCAAGGTCGCGCGGCATGGGAACTCCGGGCATCGGGCCGATGGGCAGGTTAAGGAAACTCGCGCGAATATAGGAAAATTCGAGACGTTCTCAACCCCCGCAACCCGTCGTCCTAAACCGCCCATTAAACAAGCGGCGGCACCCTTTGCGCCGGGATGTATGAAGGGTGTGTGCCATGTATTTGAGAAAGATCGATGGTCCCCGGGCGGTCAAGCTGCGGGATGGAACGGTGATTACACGGGCCGACCTGCCGTCCGAGAAGACGCGCCGCTGGGTGGCCAGCCGAAAGGCGATTGTTGTCAAGGCCGTGGAAGGCGGGCTGATTTCGATGAAGGAAGCGATGGACCGCTACCAGCTCAGCGAGGAAGAGTTCGAGGCCTGGCGCCGGGCCGTCCATGACCACGGACTCGATGCCCTCAAGGTTACGGCGTTGCAAAGGTATCGACAACCATAGGTAGAATGTGTATGGCTATTCCGCACGGTAACCGGGCGTTAAGGAAGTTTCTTCATGTTCGGTCCGACCCTTAGTTAATGCGGAGCCCGTTCCATGCGCATCTTGCTCGTCGAGGATGACCCGACTACGGCGCGCAGTATCGAATTGATGCTGACCCATGCGAATTTCAACGTGTATTGCACGGATATGGGCGAAGAGGCGGTGGAGCTGGGAAAGCTCTACGACTATGACCTCATCCTGCTCGATTTGAACTTGCCGGACATGACCGGGCTCGAGGTTCTGCGGCAGATCCGCCTGGCGCGGATCGACACGCCGATCCTGATCCTGACCGGCGAGGACAGCACCGACGCCAAGCTCAAGGGGTTCGGCAGCGGCGCGGATGACTACCTGACCAAGCCTTTCCACCGCGACGAGTTGGTGGCGCGCATTCACGCCATCATCCGGCGCAGCCAGGGTCATGCGCAGTCGATCATCCACACCGGCAAGATCGCGGTGAACCTGGACGCCAAGACCGTCGAGGCCGAGGGCGACTCGGTCCATCTGACCGGCAAGGAATACCAGATGCTCGAGCTGCTCTCGCTGCGCAAGGGCACGACGCTGACCAAGGAGATGTTCCTCAACCATCTCTACGGCGGCATGGACGAGCCCGAGTTGAAGATCATCGACGTCTTCATCTGCAAGCTGCGCAAGAAGCTTGCCGAGGCGACGGGCGGCGAGAACTACATCGAAACCGTCTGGGGCCGCGGCTATGTGCTGCGCGACCCCGCGCGCACCGTCGATAAGGCCCCGCGCGCCATCAGCGCCTGACGCGCGCCGGCCGAAGGTCCGCAGAAACGAATCGGACGCCGTGACGCCCCCAGCCGGGGGCGTTTGTGTTCAGACGGCGTCCAGCGCGGCGCGCAGATCGTCCAGTAGATCGGCCGCGTCCTCCAGCCCGACGCTCAACCGCACCAACCCTTCGGTGATGCCGAGCTGCGCCTTCTGCTCGGCGGGCAGGCGCTGGTGGGTGGTCGTCGCCGGATGCGTGGCGATCGAACGCGCATCGCCCAGGTTGTTCGAGATCAGCACGATCTGAAGCGCGTTGAGGAAGCGGAAAGCCGCCTCCTTGCCGCCGGCCAGATCCAGTGCCATGACCGTGCCTGAGCCATTCATTTGCTCTTTTGACAAAGCATGTTGCGGGTGACTCTTCAAACCGGGAAAGAGCAGGCGCGCCAGTTTCGGATGCCCCTCCAGCCCCTCGGCCAGGTGTTGCGCGCTGGCCGCCTGCGCGCGTACCCGCAGATCCATCGTGGTCAGGCCGTTGAGCAGGACCCAGGCGTTGAAGGGGCTCATCGCGCCGCCGGTATGCTTCATGTAGGGCTCGACCGTGCCGCGGATGAAGTCGCGCGTGCCCAGGATCACGCCGCCCAGGCAGCGGCCCTGTCCATCGACATGCTTGGTCGCCGAATAGATGATCACATCCGCGCCCAGCTCGACCGCGCGCGAAAAGACCGGCGTGGCGAAGACATTGTCCACCACGACCAGCGCCCCCGCCGCATGGGCGAGCGCGGAGACCGCGCCCAGATCGATGACCTCCAGCGTGGGGTTCGACACGCTTTCCAGGAAGACCGCCCGGGTTCCGGGCCGAATCGCTGCGCGCCATTGATCCAGATCGGTGCCATCGACGAAGCTGACCTCCACCCCGTAGCGGCGCAGCACCTCTTCTAGAACATAGATGCAGGAGCCGAAAAGCGCGCGCGCGGCGACGACATGATCGCCCGCCCGCAGCAGCGCCATCAGCGCGCCCGAGACCGCCGCCATGCCGCTTGCGGTGGCAAAGCCGTCCTCGGTCCCCTCCAGAGCGGCCATCCGGTCCTCGAAGGCCGCGACGGTGGGGTTGCCGTAGCGGGCGTAGATGAACTCGTCCCGGCCGGCGCCGATGAAGCGTGCCTCGGCCGCCTCGGCGCTGGGATAGACGAAGCCCTGGGTCAGATGAATCGCCTCGGCGACCTCGCCGTATTGGCTCCGGCGGGTGCCGGCGTGGACCGCCATGGTCCGCGGCGCCCAATCCTTCCGGCCCGTCTGATCGGTGCTGCCCATCCTCGCCCACTCCTGCTTGCGGCCGGTCCCGACAGCGCCGCGCGCCGCCGATATCGGCTGCGCCTTAGCCCCTTGCCCGTGCCCCGTCAATCAAGCCGACGCTACGCCGGGTCCGGCCGGGCTCGGGCGAACCGACCGCTGGGACGATCGGGCGGGGCTTGTCTTTTCGCGTCTCGGGGCCAACTGTGCCGCAAACGATAGCAGGAGACATGCATGACCCAGGAAATCGAGCTTCACTACTGGCCCACGCCCAACGGCTGGAAAATTACCATCGCGCTGGAGGAGATGGGGCTGCCCTACCGCGTGAAGCTGGTCAATATCGGCGCGGGAGAGCAGTTCGAACCCGACTTCCTGAAGATCGCCCCGAACAACAGGATGCCGGCCATCATCGACCCCGAAGGCCCGGATGGCAAGCCGATCTCGATCTTCGAATCCGGCGCGATCCTGCAATATCTGGCGCGCAAGACCGGCAAGTTCGGCGGCCCGACCGAACGCGACCGCGTCGCCGTCGATCAGTGGCTGATGTGGCAGATGGGCGGCGTCGGGCCGATGGCGGGGCAGGCGCATCACTTCCTCAGCTACGCGCCGCAGCTCGACCCGCCGCAGGACCTGCCCTATGCCAAGGACCGCTATCGCCGCGAGGTTGCGCGCCTTTACGGCGTCCTCGACCGGCAACTGGCCGACAATCGCTATGTCGCGGGCGATTTCCTGTCGATCGCCGATTTCGCCATCTGGCCCTGGGCGATCCTGTGGGACCGGCAGGAGCAGCTGATGGACGACAAGCCGCATATGAAGCGGTGGCTCGACGAACTGGCCGCGCGGCCGGCCTTCATCACCGGCAAGGAGGTGGCGGCAGATGCGCGCAAGGACACCTCGCAGGACCGCAAGGCGCAGGAGATCCTGTTTGGTGTGAAGGCCAAGGCCTGAGGGCGGCCCCCGCCGGCTGGCGAAGGGCAGAAACGGCGGTCGGGTCCTTGCGGCCCGACCGCTGTCAACCTGGGGGCAGGATCAGTTCTCGTCGAGTTCCTGCCAATGCGCCTCGATCAGGCGGAAGTTGGCAATGAAGAAGGCAAACATTACCGCCATTTGCCCCAGCGTATCCCAGAGCACATAGATATCTGTCGAAAAGTTGCGCCAGATCAGCTCGTTGGCGACAGCGACGGCGGCGAAGAACCAGGCAAGGCGCCGCGTCAGGATCATCCACCCGTCATGGCTGAGCGGCAGCGCACCTTCGAGCACATAGGCGAAATAGGACTGCCCCCGCGCGATTCCGATCCATAGAAGCAGGCTGAACGTGCCGAAGACGAAGGTGCTTTTCATCTTGAAAAAGCGCTCGTCATTGAGGGCGACGGTGATCGCGCCCAGCACCACCACCAGGATCAGCGTCGCCACCTGCATCCGCGACAGCTTCCCCGTCAGCCGGCGCAGGATCAGCGCCGCGGCCAGCTGCAAGGGCGCGAAGATGACGATGGCGATGATGAACCCTTCATATTCGATCCCGCCCAGGGTGATGACCGTTGTGCGGAACCAGAAATAGGCGCCGAGGAAGACCAGAAGCGGGCCGAATTCAAGGATCTGGCGCAGGCGTGGGTTGGGTTGGGTTTCGGGCGGTCGCATCGGGCCTCCGGGACTGGACGGTTCATCTGCCCTGCCTTGGGGGCGGGTTGCAAGAAGCAAAGGCGTGAAGGGTGAATGGGTGGGGGCAAAGCGGCCGGGGGATGGTGACGGGGGCCCGCCGGCCGACCCCATCGAGGGGTCGCCCGCCGGGCGGTGGGCGAGGCCCCCCGCGGCCAGGGCGCGGCGAAAGTTTGCAAAGTCGGGTGTCGGCTTTGCAGAACCGTTGACGGCAGCGCCCGCGGGTTTGCAAACTTTTCCGCTGGTTTGAAAACCCGACCCTCTCAGGCGGCGAGTTGCACGATCACCGCGCCGGTGGCGATCAGGGCCATCAGCGCCACGCGGCGGGGGCCGGTGCTTTCGCCGAGCATGAGCCAGCCGATCAGCGCGGCAAAGACCGTGGAGGTTTCGCGCAGGACCGCGGCCTGACCGACCGAACCGAGCCGCGTGGCCAGCATGATCCCCCCGAAGGAGGCGAAGGCGATGAGCCCGCCGGCGACGCCGCGGCGTATCAGCCCCGCCAGTTGCGCGCGGGGCAGGCGCGACCAGCGGCGCCAGGTCCAGATCGGCATGAAGACCGAATCGATGACGAAGAACCAGGCGAGGAAGGTGAACGGGTCGGCGGTGGCGCGGATGCCATAGGCATCGACGGTCGTGTAGAGCGCGACGAACCCGCCCGTCGCCACCGCGAGCAACAGCGCCGGCACCATCGTGTCGCGGTCCACGGTGATGGTGCGCAGGTTGTAGATCGCGAGGCCGTAGATCCCCGTCAGGAGCACCGCAACGCCCGCCCATTGCCCGGCGTTGAAGGTCTCGCCAAAGAGGATCCAGGCGCCGAGCACGGTGAAGAGGGGGCCGGTCCCGCGCACGACCGGGTAGACCACCGTGAAGGCGCCGCGGCTGTAGGTCATCGCCTGCAGCACCTTGTAGATCACATGGATGACGAAGATCAGCGCGAAGATCGGCCACATGTGCGGCTCGGGCCAGGGCACGACGAAGAGCGCGAAGGGCAGGGCGATCAGCCCGTAGCTTGCGTCGATCGCGGCGCGGCTGAGCCAGGGGTCGTGGCGGCCCTTCTGCAGCGCGCCGAAGATCGCGTGCAGCACCGCCGCCGCCAGCGCCAGCAGGATCGCCACGTTCTGCCCGGCGGGCGTTCCCTCCAGTGCGATCAGCCACTCGGTCATCGGCGGGCGGCGGAACCGGCGGGGCGCGCCGCGCGTTCAGGGCGAAACGCCCCCACCGAATGGAACCCGCAGATGCTGGAAACCCTGATCGCGCAGTCCTTTTCGGGCACCGCGCCCGATGACGCCTTGCTGCGTCTTGTCGTGGCGATCCTGCTGGGGGGTGTCATCGGCTTCGAACGCGCGATCCACGCCCGCACGGCGGGGCTGCGCACGCATATCCTCGTCTCGCTCGCCTCGTGCCTCTTTGCGCTGCTGACCTTCGAGATCATGGCGCGCTTCCATGGCGAGGTTTCGGACCCGCTGCGCCTGATCGAGGCGGTGACATCGGGCGTGGCGTTTCTGGCGGCGGGGTCGATCATCCTGTCGGGCGGGAACGTGCTGGGGCTGACCACCGGCGCGGGGATGTGGCTTGCCGGCGCCATCGGGCTGGCCTGCGGGATCGGCGCGCTGGCGCTGGCGGTGCTGGCGACGGTCATCGTGGTGCCGGTGCTCTGGGCGCTGCGGGGGGTGTCGCACCGGATCGAGAATACCCATCGCGACCCCGCCGAGCCGGAGCGCGACCGGCAGGCCTGAGCCCGCGCGACGGGCCTGCGCCTAGTCCGCACCGTCGGCGCCGGTGAGCGCGGCGGCGAATTCGCCCGGATCGAAGGGCGCCAGATCGTCGATCTGCTCGCCCACGCCGATGGCGTGGATCGGCAGGCCGAAGCGGTCGGCCAGCGCCACCAGCACGCCACCACGCGCCGTGCCGTCGAGCTTGGTCATCACCAGCCCCGAGACATCGGCGATCTCGCGGAAGATCTCGACCTGCCTGAGCGCATTCTGGCCGGTGGTCGCGTCCAGCACCAGCAGCGTGTTGTGCGGGGCGCTGTCGTCCTTTTTCTTCAGCACGCGCACGATCTTGGCCAGCTCGGCCATCAGATCGGCGCGGTTCTGAAGCCGCCCGGCGGTGTCGATCATCAGAAGATCCGCGCCCTCGGCCTGCGCGCGGGCAAGTGCGTCGAAAGCCAGGCTCGCCGGGTCGGAACCTTCGGGCGCGGTCATCACCGGCACGCCCGCGCGCTGGCCCCAGATCTGCAACTGCTCGACCGCGGCGGCGCGGAAAGTGTCGCCGGCCGCGATGATCACCGACTTGCCGGCCGCGCGGAACTGCGCGGCGAGCTTGCCGATGGTCGTGGTCTTGCCCGCGCCGTTGACGCCGACGACCAGCACCACCTGCGGGCGCTTGGGATAAAGCGGCATCGGGCGGGCGACGGGTTCCATGATGCGGGTGATCTCGGCCGCGAGAAGGGCCTTGATCTCGGGCACCGACAGGCGGCGGCCCAGATGCCCCTCGGCGATGTTGGCGGTGACCTTGAGCGCGGTCTCCACCCCCATGTCGGCCTGGATCAGAAGCTCTTCCAGCTCCTCGAGCATCGCATCGTCCAGCACCCGGCGCGGTGCCTCGCTGCGGCCAGTCAGACGGGCGAGGATGCCGCGCGGCGCCGGGGTCGGCTCTGGCGTGGGCGCGGGCGCAGGC
>CAZKSE010000008.1:0-33880 GCA_964555305.1 uncultured Rhodobacter sp.
GCGGCTCATGTAGGCGGTGGTCATGATCGGATCGAGCACGCGCAGCGCCGAGTGCTTGACCGCGCGCAGCGTTTCAGCCGCGACGGGCGTCGCAAAGGCCAGCATGCTGACCGCGGCGGAGCCCAGCACGACAGAGCGTGCGAAGCCGCCAAGGGGATATGGCAGTTTTGGTATCATCCGAATTCTCCCTGTTTAAGGAACCACTTAGCGTCATCGAACTGCCCGGTGACGCTGCGGAACTTTTGCTTGCGCGCATCGTAGGCAGGGTCTCTTTGGCATGTCAATCGCCTCTTTCTTGGGCTTTCTGAAGGGGCGGTCAACTTCTGCGGTCGGGGGGCTGGAAATGCCCGGAAATCCGGCGCAAGTTGCACAAGTGCAGCAACTCGAGGAGACGGGAATGCCCGGAGACAGGGAAATCGAAGCGATCCGCAAGGCCGTGGCCGACCGCTTTGACGAGCAGAAGACTTTCCTGGCGGATTTCGTGCGCATCCCCAGTCGCCGGTTTGAGGAAGGGCCCGCGCAGGACTTCATCGCCGACGCCCTGCGCGCCCGCGGCTACGAGGTGGACGACTGGACCATCGCCCTGTCGGATC
This sequence comes from uncultured Rhodobacter sp., assembly GCA_964555305.1. Taxonomy (GTDB): domain Bacteria; phylum Pseudomonadota; class Alphaproteobacteria; order Rhodobacterales; family Rhodobacteraceae; genus Pararhodobacter. Next base: position 594 of record CAZKSE010000008.1, read on the forward strand.
TGGAGCCGCTGCCTGGCTTCGGCCCGATCGAGGGGGACTTCTCGCGCGCCCGTTCGGTGGTCGGCACGCATCGGCCGGCGCAGACCTCGGGGCGGTCGCTGATTCTGCAGGGGCATCTGGACGTGGTGCCCGAAGGCCCGGCCGAGATGTGGACGACGCCCCCCTACGATCCGGTGGAAAAGGGCGGCTGGATGTATGGCCGCGGCGCCGGTGACATGAAATCGGGCACGGTGGCTGCGATCTTCGCGCTCGATGCGATTCGCGCCGCCGGTTTCGAGCCGGCCGCCCGCGTCCATATCCAGTCGGTGATCGAAGAGGAATCGACCGGCCTTGGCGCGCTCTCGACCCTGCAGCGGGGCTACCGCGCCGATCTGGCGGTGATCCCCGAGCCGTCGGACCTGGCCATCAACCGCGCCCAGGTCGGGGTGTTGTGGTTCAAGCTGCGGGTGCGCGGCAAGCCTGTCCATGTCTCGCATGCCGGCGAGGGGTCGAATGCGATCATGGCCGCCTATGATGTGATCCGCGCCCTGCAGGGGTTGGAGGAGGAGTGGAACGCCCGCGCCGCCGAGGATCCGGTCTATGCTGGTGTCAAGCACCCGCTCAACTTAAACGCCGGCAAGATCAAGGGCGGGGACTGGGCCTCGTCTGTGCCGGCCTGGTGCGATGTGGACTGCCGCATGGGCCTTTTGCCCGGCTGGTCGCTGGAGAACTGCAAGGCCGAGATCGAGGCCTGCGTGTCGAAAGCCGCGCGCGACCATCCCTTCCTATCGAACAGCCCGCCCGAGGTCGTCTGGAACGGCTTCCAGGCCGAGGGCTATGTGCTGGACGACGAGGCCGACCCCGGCCTGAAGGTCATGGCCGAGGCACTGCGCGACGTGCGGGGGCCGCGCGCCAAACTGGTCGAGAACAAGATGACCGGGCTCACCGACACGCGGTTCTACGGGCTCTACTACGACATCCCGGCCTTCTGCTTCGGCCCCCGCGCCGAGAATATCCACGGCTTCGACGAACGGGTCCATCTGGACTCGGTGCGCGAAGTGACCGAGGTTCTGGCCCTCTTTATCGCCCGCTGGTGCGGGCTCAACAAGTGCTGAACGGGGGCCGTATGCCGCGTATCGCCATTGGTGGGTTTCTCCACGAAACCAATACTTTCGCCCCCTCCAAAGCCACATATGAGGATTTCGACGGTGGCTCGGGATACGGCCCCATCCGGCATGGCGAGGCGATCTTCGAGCATCTCGCGGGCGTCAATGCGGCGATTGCCGGGGCCATCGCCGAAGGACGCGCGCGCGGCTGGGAGATGGTGCCGACGCTCTGGTGCGCGGCCTCGCCCTCGGCGCAAGTGACGGAGGATGCGTTCGAGCGCATCGCCGGCGCGCTGATCGACCGCATCGCTGCGGCGATGCCGCTAGACGGGGTGTTCCTGGATCTGCATGGCGCCATGGTGACTGAGCATCTGGACGATGGCGAGGGCGAGATCCTGCGCCGTCTTCGCGAGCGCATCGGCGCCGACGTGCCGGTGGCGGTGGCGCTGGACCTACATGCCAACGTCACGCCGCTGATGGTCGCCAAGGCCGATCTGCTGGAAAGCTACAGGACCTATCCGCATGTCGACATGACCGCGACCGGCGCTCGCGCCGCCGCCGTTCTGGCCGAGATGATGGAGACCGGCGAAAAGCCCGCCAAAGCGTTCCTCCAGGCGCCTTTCCTGACCGCGATCGCCTGGCAGAGCACCTGGACCGATCCCGCCCGCACCCTCTATGCCCGGCTCGAGGAAATGGCGGCCGACGTGACTGCTATGAGCTTCAACATGGGCTTTCCCGCCGCCGATTTCGCCGATTGCGGCATGTCGGTCCTCGCCTACGGGAAAGGGGCCGCGGACGCCGCCCGCGCGATGATGGACGTGGTCGAGGCCGCCGAGCCCAACTTCCGCGGCAGGGTCTTCACCCCCGAGGAAGGCGTGGCCGAAGCCCTGCGCCTGGCGCGCGACGCCGTGCGGCCGGTGGTTCTGTCCGACACCCAGGACAATCCGGGCGCCGGCGCCAACAGTGACACCACCGGGATGCTGCGCGCCCTTCTTGCGGGCGGGGCGCCGGGGGCGCTGGGCAACCTCTTCGATCCCGCCTCGGCCCGCGCCGCGCATCAGGCCGGAGTGGGCGCCAGCCTGCGCCTGGCGCTAGGCGGACGCTCACAGCCGGGCGACACCCCGTTCGAGGGCGAGTTCACCGTCGAAAGCCTGTCGGATGGCGTCTTCGTCTGCCCCGGCCCCTATTACGGCGGGCGGATGATGCAGATGGGCCCCTCGGCCGGCTTGCGGATCGGCGACGTGCGCATCGCGCTGACCTCGGCCAAGGCGCAGATGGCCGACCGCGAGATGTTCCGCCATCACGGTATCCACCCCGAGGACGAGAAGATCGTGGTGGTCAAAAGCTCCAACCATTTCCGCGCCGATTTCCAGCCCATCGCCGAGACGGTTCTGGTCTGCGCCGCGCCCGGCCCGATGGCCGTCAACCCCGCGACCCTGCCCTGGCGCCGCCTGCGCCCCGGGCTGCGTCTTGAACCCCTGGGCACCCCCTTCAAAGGAGAAACCGCATGACGATACCCCAGCGCATCGCTGATTTTGCCGCGGACCTGACCGCGATCCGGCGCGACTTTCACCAACACCCCGAACTGGGCTTCCAGGAAGTTCGCACCGCCGGGATCGTCGCCGAGAAGCTGCGCTCCTGGGGGATCGAGGTGACCGAGGGGGTCGGCAAGACCGGCGTGGTCGGCGTGCTGAAGGGCAACCGGCCCGGCCGGACCATTGGCCTCCGGGCCGACATGGACGCGCTGCCCATCGACGAGCAGACGAACCTGCCCTGGTCCTCGAAGACGCCGGGGGTAATGCACGCCTGCGGCCATGACGCGCACACCACCATCATCCTCGGCGCGGCGCGCTACCTGGCCGAGACGCGCGATTTCGCCGGCACCGCCGTCTTCATCTTCCAGCCCGCCGAAGAGGGGCTGGGCGGCGCCCGCGCCATGCTGGCCGACGGGCTTTTCGACCGCTTCCCCTGCGACGAGATCTACGGGCTGCACAACTCGCCCTATCACGAGCCGGGCGTTGTCGGCGTGAAGCCGGGGCCGGCGATGGCGGGGGCGAATTTCTTCGACATCAAGGTAACCGGAAAGGGCTGCCACGCGGCCATGCCCGAATCCGGCATCGACACGATCGTCATCGCCACCGCGCTGGTCCAGCAGTTGCAGACCATCGTCGCCCGCAACGTGCCAGCCGCGCAGCCGCTGGTGCTGTCGGTCACGCAGATCCACGCGGGTTCCGCCTATAACGTCATCCCCGATTCGGCGACCATCACCGGCACCGTGCGCTATTTCGACCGCGCCACCGCCGAGATGGTGACCCGCCGGATGCAGGAGATTTGCAAGGGCCTGGCCACCGCCTACGGGATCGAGATCGAGCTGGACATGCGCAATGTCTTCGATGTCCTTGAGAACGACCCGGCGCTGTCTGACGCGATGGTCGCCGCGGCGCAGGAATTCGTCGGCGAGAAGGCGGTGATCAAGACCGACGTGGTCATGGGCTCGGAGGATTTCGCCGACATGCTGCAACGCGTGCCCGGCGCCTATTGCACCATCGGCCATGCGGGCTCGGTCCCGCTGCACAATCCCGGCTTCGTCTTCGATGACGAGGTCCTGCCACTGGGCTCGGCTATCATGGCGCGGATGGTCGAGACGCGCGGCGCGGCGGCATGAGGGCGCTGGGGGCAATCGCCCCCGCGAGCCTTTTCTGTCCGGGTGCCAGTTGAAGGAAAGGGGAGGGACATGACCCGGCCACGCGCACGCGATCTGGGGCTACCCTTTCCCGGTATCCCCGGCCCGCTCAACGCAATCACCGATGTGCCGGGGGTCGGCGTCGGCTTCTGCACGCTCACCGATCCTGCGCAGGATCTGCGCACCGGCGTCACCGCGATCCGCCCGCGCCCCGATGCCGACTGGCCGCGGCCGGTGCGGGCGGGCCATTTCGCGCTCAACGGCAATGGCGAAATGACCGGCACGCATTGGATCGACGATGCGGGCTATCTGATCGGCCCGGTGATGATCACCAACACCCATGCGGTGGGCGCGGTGCATCACGGCACCGTGGCCTGGATGATGACGCAGTATGCCGCGTATTTTCAGGGCGAGTATGCCTGGGCCATGCCGGTCGTCGCCGAAACCTATGACGGGGTACTCAACGACATCACCCGCCTCGCGGTGACCGCCGAGCATGCCCGCGCCGCGCTCGATGCGGCCGCGGGCGGCCCGGTGGCCGAGGGGTCCACCGGCGGCGGCAACGGCATGATCGCCTACGGCTTCAAGGGCGGCACCGGCACCGCCTCGCGTCGGGTGCATCTGGGCGGGCAGGACTGGACGCTGGGGGCGCTGGTGCAGGCCAACCACGGCATCCGGCCCTGGCTGACGATCCTCGGCCGCCCGGTCGGGCAGCTCATCCCCGACGCCGGGGCGCCGGGGCGCGAACTGGGCTCGATCATCGTGGTTCTGGCCACCGACGCGCCGCTCTCGGCCCTGTCGCTGCGTCACCTGGCCCGGCGCGCGGCGCTGGGTGTCGGCCGCGGCGGCACGCCGGGGGGCAACGGGTCGGGCGACATCTTTCTGGCGCTGTCGGTGGCGGATACCGGCCCCATGCCGCAGATGGCCGGTCCGATGGTGGGCGGGCCGGTCTTGAACCAAGAATGGCTCGACCCGCTCTACCTCGCCGCGGTCGAGGCGGTCGAGGAGGCGGTCGTGAACGCATTGGTGGCCGGCGAGACGGTGGTGGCGGTCAAGCCGCGCGGCCGCGTCGTGCCGGCTCTCGATCCCGACAGTCTTGCCGCGCTTTTTTACTGAGCGCGCATCTGCCACCCGCTTGCCACCCATCTGCCACCCATCTGCCACCCATCTGCCACCCGCTTGCCACCCGCCCCGCTGGCGGTCCGTCTTCGCCCGGCCCCAAACGCAAGACGCGCGCCCCGATCTCTCGGAACGCGCGCCTGTGAATGTCGCGAAGGCGGGTGAAATCAGTGCGCGCTGACCGGCGCCAGATCGTGCTGCCGGGCCAGAACGAACGCCATCTTGCGCGTCCGCGCCAGTGCCAGGCATTCGCCTTCCTCGGTGTGGATGCCATAAACCTCGTCAAGACCCGGCAACTCGGCGCGGATCTCGTCGGGCAGGCTGTCCACGGGCACCGTGCGGATATAGGCGATACGGCTGTCGGGCAGATCGGGATAGGGGGTCTTCATGGGGTCCTTCCTTTCACTTCCGGGCGATGGGGATCGTGCGCGCTTCGGGCTTGGGTTCCGAGCGCTCCAGCGAGACTGTCAGCAGGCCGTTGTCCAGCTGCGCCCCGGTCACTTCCACCCTATCGGCGAGCGCGAAGATCCGACGAAATTGCCGGGTCGCGATCCCGCGGTGCAGGAAGACGCGCTCGGCCTCGGGCTCGGGCTGCTGGCCGCGGATGACCAGCTGGCGGTCCTCCAGTGTGATGGCGATGTCCTCGTCGCGGAACCCGGCAACGGCCAACGTGATCGTGTAGCGGTTCGGCGCCGACAGCTCAATGTTGAAGGGCGGATACCCTTCTGCTCCCGCGCGCGCAGTGCGCTCGACCAGCCGTTCCAACGGTTCGAACCCCAGAAGCAGCGGATGCGACGGAAAGGCGAATTTGGTCATCTCCAGGTCCTGTATCAGCGACACATTCCCGGCCCCCGCATCGGGCAGCGAACCGGGATGGATCTGATATGGGGGCCGGGCGAACACCGTGCAAGGGGCGCAAGGACTTGGCCGGATGGATGAAAGCGGCTAGGCTGGCGTTCTGCCCATAATTGAGTCGAGCCCGCCATGAATGCCCCGACGGAACTGACCCACGAGGAGGTGTTGCGCGTGAAGCTCGAGGTGCTGCGCCGCGAACATCGCGATCTCGACGAGGCGATCGAGGCGATGCAGGAGCGCGCGGTCTCTGACGCGCTCACGCTCAAGCGGCTGAAGAAGCGCAAGCTGTCGCTGAAGGACCAGATCGCCCGTATCGAAGACGAACTTACGCCCGACATCATCGCCTGACATCATCGGCGCGCGGGGGGTGATCTGCCCCCCCGAACGGGCTGATGCGACCACGAACGGCGCGTGGCTACTCGGCCAGGAAACGGGCGCTGTAGACCGGCTCTCCCAGCCGCTCGATCAGGTCAAGCTGCAACTCCAGCCAGCCCTTGTGCCCTTCCTCGTCCATGGCGATCTGCTCGAACAGTTTTCGTGACCCGATGTCGCCGACCTCGTCAGCCTGTTTCGCGGCCTTGGTGTAGAAGGCAATCGCGCCCTCCTCGTCGGCCAGATCGGCCTTGAACATGTCGATCAGGTTCTTCGCGCGATGTGGCTTCTTCGCCATTTCCAACTTCGGATCACCCTTGAGGAACAGGATGCGCTCGAGGAACTGGTCGGAATGCCCGAGTTCCTCGGACATTTCCTCGCGCATCTGGGTGGCCAGTTTCTCAAGCCCCCAGTCCTGCAACACATGGGCGTGCAACTGGTACTGGTGCGCGGCCGTCAATTCCATCTGCAGGGCCTTGTTCAGGTTTTTCAGCGTGGCGTCGTTCGACATTTTACGTTCCTTTCCTGCGATCATGCGTCTTCACGAATGTATGAACGCTGGTGCCGCGATCCAAGGCCACGGACGAAATGACGCGGAGGCCAGCCGATCCTTGCGCACGTTGCGCCTGCCCCTGCGCCGGGTATAGTGCGCGCGCAATCTCGGAGGGTGCGATGGGCGAGGTCAGGGTCGGGATCATCATGGGCAGCCAGTCCGACTGGCCGACGCTCCGTGCCGCTGCGGCCATTCTGGACGAGTTGGGTGTCGCTTACGAGGCAAAGATCGTCTCGGCGCATCGCACGCCGGACCGGCTCTGGGACTACGGCCGCAAAGCGGTCGAACGGGGGCTCAAGGTGATCATCGCGGGGGCCGGCGGGGCGGCGCACTTGCCGGGGATGATGGCCTCGAAGACGCGGGTTCCGGTGATCGGTGTTCCGGTCGAGACGCGCGCGCTCGGCGGGCTCGATTCGCTTTATTCCATCGTGCAGATGCCAAAGGGCTTTCCGGTGGCGACCATGGCGATCGGGGCGGCGGGGGCAGCGAATGCGGGCCTGATGGCCGCGCAGATCCTCGCGCTGTCGGACGAGTCGTTGGCGGCGCGTCTTCAGGACTGGCGCGACGCGCTCTCCGCCTCGATCCCCGAGGAGCCGGCGGATGACTGAAGGAGTGGCGCCGGGCGCGGCGATCGGCATCCTGGGGGGTGGCCAGCTTGGGCGGATGCTTTCGGTCGCAGCGAGCCGTCTGGGGTATCGCTGTCACATCTACGACCCCGCCCCGAACCCGCCCGCCGGCCATGTCGCCGAGCGTGTGACCACCGCCGACTGGGAGGATGCCGCCGCGCTTGAGGCGTTTGCCGGTTCGGTCGAAGTCATCACCTACGAGTTCGAGAACATCCCGACCGCTACGCTCGATCTGCTGGAGGCGCAGCGCCCGGTTCGCCCGGGCCGTCAGGCGTTGGCGGTGAGCCAGGACCGGCTGACCGAGAAGGAGTTTCTGGCAAGTCTGGGTCTGAAGGTTGCGGCCTTCGCGCCGGTAGCGGATGCCGAGAGCCTGGATCGCGCGTTGAAGAAGATCGGCACGCCGGCGATCCTGAAGACCGCGCGCCTGGGCTATGACGGCAAGGGCCAGGCGCGGATCAACGCCCCCGCAGATGCCGGCTGCGCGCTCGCCGCGATGCAGGGGGCGCCTGCCGTCTTGGAGGGGTTTGTCGATTTCGAACGCGAGGTGTCGGTGATCGTCGCGCGGGGTCTCGCGGGCGAGGTCGTCTGCTTCGAGCCCGGCGAGAACGTGCACAAGGGCGGTATCCTGCGCACCACCACCGTGCCGGCGCAGCTGACCCCCGGTCAGCGGGTCGACGCCGTGCTTCTGGCCGGCCAGATCGCCAACGCGCTGGATTATGTCGGCGTGATGGGGGTGGAGCTGTTCGTCACCCCCGCCAGCCTTGTGGTGAACGAGATCGCGCCGCGTGTGCATAATTCCGGCCACTGGACGCAGGCGGGATGCAGCACCGACCAGTTCGAGCAGCACATCCGCGCGGTGGCGGGCCTGCCATTGGGGAACGGGGCGCGGCACGCCGATGTGTTGATGGAAAACCTGATCGGTGCCGATATCGAGCGCCTGCCCGAGCTTTTGCGCGAAGGCGACGTCTCGGTCCACCTTTACGGCAAGGCCGAGGCGCGGGCGGGTCGAAAGATGGGCCATGTCAATCGCATCGTCCGCTAGCGGGCCGGGGCACGCGCGACCCGCAGCGGCCGTGATGACAACACCGTCAGAAAACTGTTGTTCATGGGGGGCTATGGCTATATCGACGCCGCGCGCCCCTGGCGCGCTTCGACCCCGGAGCGCCCCTGGCGCGCCTTTCGACCCCTGACGCCGGGAGGGCCCGAGATGCTGCAGACCCCCTATTACCTGATCGACAAGTCCCGGCTCCTGCCGAACATGGAGAAGATCGCCTGGCTGCGCGAGGCCTCGGGGGCAAAATCGCTTCTGGCGCTGAAGTGCTTCGCCACCTGGTCGGTCTTCGATTTCATGAGCCAGTACATGGACGGCACGACCAGTTCCTCGCTCTACGAAGTGCGGCTGGGCGCCGAGAAGTTCGGCAAGGAAACCCATGCCTATTCGGTGGCCTACGCCGATCATGAGATCGACGAGGTGCTGGGTCACGCCGACAAGATCATCTTCAACACCATCGGCCAGCTGGAGCGGTTCGATGCGCAAAGCGCGGGCCATGTCCGGGGCCTGCGGGTCAATCCCGGTGTCTCGACCTCGGATTTCGACCTGGCGGATCCGGCGCGGCCCTTCTCGCGACTGGGGGAACATGACCCCGAAGAGATCTCCAAGGTCGCCGACCGGATCACCGGCTTCATGTTCCACAACAACTGCGAGAACGCCGATTTCGACCGTTTCGACCGGATGCTCGGGCATATCGAGCAGCGCTTCGGCCATTTGGTGCGGCAGATGGAGTGGATCAGCCTGGGCGGCGGCATCCATTTCACCGGCGCGGGCTACCCGCTGGACCGGCTGGCCGAGCGGCTGAAGCGGTTTGCCGGCGAGAACCAGGTGCAGGTCTACCTGGAACCCGGCGAGGCGGCGATCACCAATTCAGCGACGCTCGAAGTGAGCGTGCTCGATACGCTTTTCAACGGCAAGCACCTCGCCATCGTCGATAGCTCGACCGAGGCGCATATGCTCGATCTGCTGATCTACCGCACCAGCGGCAAGATGCTGCCGGACGCCGGGCCGCACGAGTGGATGATCTGCGGCAAGTCCTGCCTGGCCGGTGACATCTTCGGCGAGTTCCGCTTCCCCGAGCCTCTGAAAGCCGGCGACCGGCTGTCGATCCAGGATGCGGCGGGCTACACGATGGTCAAGAAGAACTGGTTCAATGGCGTGAAGATGCCGGCCATTGCCATCCGGGAACTCGATGGAACCGAGCGCCTCGTGCGCGACTTCGGTTACGAGGACTTCGCCGCGGCGCTGTCCTGAACGGAACATCCCAACGCAAGGAGGGTTATCTGCACATGAAGAAGAACGTGCTCATCATCGGCGCCGGTGGCGTCGCGCAGGTCACGGCGCACAAATGCGCCCAGAACAACGACATCCTGGGCGACATCCATATCGCCAGCCGGACGAAGGCGAAATGCGACGCCATCGTCGACAGCGTGCGCGAGAAGGGCTCGATGAAGGTCGAGGGGGTGCTTGAAGCGCATCAGGTCAACGCACGCGACTCGAAGGAGGTCGTCAAGCTGATCGAAAGGACCGGCGCGCAGATCGTCATCAACGTCGCGCAGGCCTTCGTTAACATGCCGGTGCTCGACGCCTGCATCGAGGCGGGCGTGGCTTATATGGACACCGCGATCCATGAAGAGCCCGACAAGATCTGCGAAACCCCGCCGTGGTACGCGAACTACGAATGGAAGCGGAAGGACCGCTGCGCCGAGAAGGGTGTGACGGCGATCCTGGGCGTGGGCTTCGATCCGGGCGTGGTGAACGCCTATGCGCGCTATGGGATCGACACCTTCCTCGATGAGGTGAAGTCGATCGACATCGTGGACATCAACGCCGGCTCGCACGGGCGCTGGTTCAGCACGAATTTCGACCCCGAGATCAACTTCCGCGAGTTCACCGGCACCGTCTACAGCTGGCAGAACGGTGCCTGGCAATCGAACACGATGTTCGAGGTGGGCAAGGAATGGGATCTGCCGGTCGTCGGCAAGCAGCAGGCCTACATGACCGGCCATGACGAGGTGCACAGCCTCGCCGCCAACTATCCGCAGGCGGATGTCCGATTCTGGATGGGGTTCTCGGATCACTACATCAATGTCTTCACCGTGCTGAAGAACCTTGGCCTGCTGTCCGAGCAGCCGGTCAGGACGGCCGAGGGGCAGGAGGTGATCCCGCTGAAGGTCGTGAAGGCCGTGCTGCCCGACCCGTCGAGCCTGGCGCCCGACTATACCGGCAAGACCTGCATCGGGACGCGGGTGGTGGGCATGAAGGACGGCCAGCCGGCCGAGGCCTTCGTCTACAACGTGGCCGACCACAAGGAAGCCTATCTGGAGGTGGGCAGCCAGGGGATCAGCTACACCGCCGGCGTGCCGCCCGTGGCCGCCGCGATCCTGATCGCTCAGGGCGACTGGGATACGGCCAAGATGGTCAATGTCGAGGAGTTGGACCCGAAACCCTTCTTCGAGGTGCTCGATCGGATCGGCTTGCCGACGCGGGTCAAGGATGCGCAGGGCGACCGGGCCTGGAACGCCTGACAGCGTCAGGGGCGCGGCGTGCAAATTTGCACGGATTCGCAAGCTCTTGATTTGATTACTGAAAACTGGCCCGTTAACCGGAATGAAACTTCTGGCCGCTGGGCGGCGCCTGAAAATTTCGCTGCGGTTAACGGTCGAGAATTTATCGATACCTGACAATGACTTGCCCGATTGTCCGCCTGCGGGCGCCGGTCCGGCAGCCGCTATCCCGGGCTATTGCTCCAGCACGCGGCGCAGGCGGGTGAAGCTGTCGGCGATGCTGCTCGCCCCGGTCCCGCCGAGGAAGGCATCGAGTTTCGGCCAGACCCGGATCGCCCGGTCGGTCAGCGCGTCCGATCCCTGCGCGTAAAGGCCCGCCTGCACCATCATCTCGGCGCGTTCCCAGGCACCGATCAGGCGACGCGCCTCGGCGATATGGGCGTTCTCGCCGGGGGTGGCGGCGCCGGGCAGGCTGCGCGAGACCGAGCGCGACAGGTCCACCGAGGGAAAGCGCCCCCGCTCTGCGATGGCGCGGTCCAGCACCACATGCCCGTCCAGGACGCCGCGCAGGATGTCGGCCACGGGTTCTTCCATGTCCGAGCCGGCGACGAGCACGGTGAAGATCCCGGTAATGTCGCCCTGACCGTCCAGCCCCGGACCGGCGCGTTCGGCCAGCGACATGATCTGATGCGCGGTCGATGGGGGGAAGCCGCGCAGGCTCGCCGCCTCGCCCGCGGCCAGCGCGATCTCGCGGTGCGCCTCGGCGAAACGGGTGATCGAGTCGCACAGAAGCAGCACATGCAGTCCCTCGTCGCGGAAATGCTCGGCCACGGTCATCGCGGTCAGCGCCGCGCGCCGACGGGCGAGTGGTGAGCGGTCCGATGTCGCGGTGACGACGACCGAGCGCGCCAGCCCTTCTGGCCCCAGCACCTCATCGACGAAATCGCGCAGCTCACGCCCCCGCTCGCCGACCAGCGCGAGGACGACGACATCGGCCTCCACCCCGCGGGCGAACTGGCCCAGAAGGGTCGTCTTGCCCACGCCCGACCCGGCAAAGAGCCCGATCCGCTGACCGCGGACCAGCGGCAGAACGGTGTTGAACGCATCGAGCCCGGTTGCCAGTCGGCCCCCCAGGCGCTTGCGCCGCGCCGGGGCCGGGGGCGCTGCCGACAACGTGCGGGGCCGGTTGCCGCGGGCGAGCGGTCGGCCATCGAGCGGTCGGCCGTAGGGATCGACGACCCGGCCGATCCAGCCCGCGGCGGGGGCGATCAGGTTCTGGCCCAGATGTTCGACCCGGTCGCCAATGGCGATCCCGGCCGCAGGCCCTTCGGGCAGGATCTCGGCGCCGGCGCGCCCCAGCGCCAGGATCTCGCCCTCCAGATCGTGGCCCTGCGCGGTGCGCACCCGCACCCGGTCGCCCAGCCGCGCGCAACCCGACAGTCCCGAGGCCAGAAGCGTCTGGCCCTGCGTGGCGCTGATCTGTCCGAAATGGCGGATCGGTTTCAGTTCGGCCAGATCGGCCAGAAGGCTGTCGAAGACGGACATGGGTTTCTCCCGGAAGGCGTGCGCTTCGCTCACGTTCGATTACGCTTTCTAAAGGAATCACCCTTAAGGCTTCGTGTAGACCAGCAAGGGGAGAATCCCTCGTGACCATCAGTCTGGACATCCTGCGCCTTGCGCAGTCGTTCGCCGCGCACGCGGCCACACGGCAGCAGGCCATTTCCCAGAACATCGCCAATGCCGACACGCCGGGTTACCGCTCGCGCGATGCGGTGTCTTTTTCGGATTTTCTGGAAATATCCGGACGGCAGGGGGGCGGCGAACTGCTCCGTCCGGATCCGCAGTCTGCGACGATCGCGCCGAACGGAAACACCGTCTCACTGGAAAACGAAATGATCCGCGCGACCGAGGTGCGGCAGAGCCATGAGCTGGCTCTGGGGGTCTATTCGACGACGCGCGATATCCTGCGCGCCGTGATCTCCAAGCGCTGAGGGAGGAAGAGATGAGCCAGCTTGCACATACGCTGGGTCTGTCGGCGGCCGGGATGCAGGCGCAGGCCACGCGGCTGCGTCATGTGTCCGAAAACATCGCCAATGCCGACACGCCGGGGTATCGGCGCAAGCTGGTGCCGTTCGAGCCCTCGGCGCTGCCCACGGATCCGTTCGGCGCCCGATCGGGCGTGCAGGCGGGGCGCGTGGGGCTGGATCGCAGCGAGTTGCCGCAGATCTACGAGCCCGGGCATATCCTGGCCGATGAAAGCGGTCATTACCTGGGCTCGAACGTGGACCTGCTGGTGGAACTGGCCGACGCGCGCGAAGCGCAACGCAGCTACGAGGCGAACCTGCGGATGTTCGATCAGGCGCGGCAAATGTCGCAGAGCCTGATCGGGTTGCTGCGCAAGTAAGAATCAAGGAGCAGTATCATGGACATGAATGTGGCACTTGCCGCCCGTTCCTACGGCGCGGCCCGGCCCCTGACGGCCCCCGATCCGGCAGGGGGCGCGGGCCCGCAGACCGCCGCCGGGCGGTTTGCCGAGACCTTTGCACAGACGCTGGGCACCGCCGAAACCGCCGCGCGCGACACGATGATCAGCGGCGCCGATCCCCATGCGCTGGTCACCGCGCTGTCGGAGGCGCAGCTGGCGGTCGAGACGACGGTGGCGGTGCGCGACAGGGTGGTCGAGGCCTATCTCGAAATCCTGCGGATGCCGGTCTGAGCCGCGCGATGAGCGACGTCGTCTTCTTTGACGTCATGCGCCAGGGCTTGTGGCTGGCGGTGATGATCTCGGCCCCGCTGTTGGGGGCGGCGCTGCTGGCTGGGGTCACGGTGGGCCTTTTCCAGGCGCTGACCTCGGTGCAGGAGATGACGCTGACCTTCGTGCCCAAGGTGCTGGCCATGCTGGTCGTTTTCTGGGTGTCGATGAGTTTCATGTCGGGCGCGCTGGTCGAATACTTCCGCGCCCAGATCATCCCGCTCATCATCGGAGGCTGATCGATGGACAATGCCGGCTACACGGCCCTGACCCGCCAGAACGGCCTGCAACGCGAAATGCAGGCGCTGGCGAACAACATCGCCAACCTGTCGACCACCGGCTTCCGGCGCGAGGGGGTGCTGTTTTCGGAATTCGTGCAGCGGCTGGAGCGGGTGGAAAGCTCGCTTTCGATGGCGGCGGCGAATGCGCGACAGACCTTTCTGGTGCAGGGAGCGATGTCGCAGACCGGCGGCGCGCTCGATCTGGCGATCGAAGGGGATGGCTTCTTCCTGATCGAAACCCCGCAGGGCGAACGGATCACGCGGGCCGGTCATTTCCAGGTCAATGCCGAGGGCGAGATGGTGACGCCGGATGGCCACCGGGTGCTCGACGATGGCGGCGCGCCGATCTTCGTGCCGGTGGAGGCGGGCAATGTCGCCGTCTCGCGCGATGGGACCGTGTCGGTCGATGGCGCACCGCTGGCGCAGATCGCGCTGGTCCGCCCGGAGGATCCGTCCGAGTTGCGCCGCGCCACGGGTGTCTTGCTGGTGCCGACGGGCGAGTTGGTGCCGGCCGAGGAGACGGTCATCCACCAAGGTTTCCTGGAGGAAAGCAACGTGAACCCGATCTCCGAGATGGCGCGCCTGATTGCCGTGCAGCGCGCCTATGAACTCGGCCAGTCGTTCCTCGAACGCGAGGATGAACGCATTCGCAACGTCGTGCAGACGCTGAGCAGATAAGGAGTTTTCGATGCGGGCCCTACACATCGCCGCCACCGGAATGAGCGCGCAGCAGATGCGCGTCGATACCGTGGCGAACAACCTCGCCAACATGAGCACGACGGGATACAACGCCCGCCGCGCCGAATTCGCCGATCTGCACTACCAGCAGCACACCCGCGCCGGCACGATCTCGTCCGCCGACGGGACGATCGTGCCGACGGGGGTTCAACTGGGCCTGGGCGCGCGACCGGCGGCCGTTTCGATGCAGATCGCGCAGGGCACGCTTCTGGCGACCGGGGGCGAGCTGGATCTGGCCATCGAGGGGCGCGGCTGGATCGAGGTCACGCTGCCCGACGGGCGCGCGGCCTATACGCGGGACGGAGGGCTGAAACGGTCCGGAGAGGGGCTGATCGTCACGTCCGAAGGGTTCGAGGTCGCCCCGGGGCTTACCATTCCAGCCGATGCGCGCTCGATCTCGATCAACGCGCAGGGAGAGATTTTCGCCTATTTCGGCGACCGGGTGCAGCCGGAGCGGTTGGGCCAGATCACGCTTGCCAGCTTCGTCAACGATCGCGGGCTGGAGGGGCTGGGCTCGAACCTCTATCTCGAAACCGAAGCCTCGGGACCGGCCTTCGTGGCCAATCCCGGCGAGGACGGGTTGGGCACGCTGCGCCAGGGCTATCTGGAAGAAAGCTCGGTCGATGCGGTGCGCGAGTTGACCGAAATGATCAAGGCACAGCGCGGCTACGAGCTGAACGCCAAGGTCATCACGGCCGCCGATCAGATGATGTCGGCGACGACCCAGGTCCGGTGATGCGCGCGCTCTTCGGCCTTGTCATGGTAGTGGCGCTTGGTCCGGTCGCGGCGACGGCCGAATCGGTCGTGGCGTCCCGCACGCTGCGCGCCAACACCCTGATCGGGCCGGACGACGTGGCCTTGACCGACCGCGCCCCTGCGCCCGGTGCCGCGGCTGATCCGCAGGAGGTCGTCGGCATGGAGGCGCGCGTGACCCTCTACGCCGGGCGGCCGATCCCCCTGTCCGCACTTGGTCCGCCCGCGCTGGTCGAACGCAATCAGATCGTCACGATCGTCTTTCAGCGCGGCGGCCTTGAGATCCGCGCCGAGGGGCGCGCGCTCGGCCGGGGAGGAGAGGGCGACACCGTCCGCATCATGAATCTCGCCTCGCGCAATACCGTCACCGGCTGGGTGTCAGGCACGGGTGAGGTGCTTGTCACCCCCTGAACCCGAGTTCCCGCGACCGTTCCCAACCGCCGAGGCCCACCATGCCCGTCAAGTTTTCAATCGCCTTTCTGATACTCGCCGGGCTGGCCGTCAGCGCCTGCCAGCCGCTTTCGACCGTCGGCCGCGCGCCGGAATTCACGCCGCTCGAGCCGCGGCTGGAGCATCGCGCACTCTATAACGTGCCCTTGCCGGAACGGGCCGAAGCGCGTCGGGGAGCCGACGATGCCTCGCTCTGGTCGGCGGGGCAGCGGTCGTTGCTGGGGGATCGCCGCGCCAGCCGCGCCGGCGATATCCTGACCGTGGTGATCGAGATCAACGACCGGGCGGAGATACAGAATTCCTCGCAACGCGGACGCTCGGGCTCGCAGAGCATGGGGGTGCCGCAGTTCTTCGGCGTGCCGCAACGGATCGATGAACGGCTGCCGGCCGGCGCCAGCATGGCGCAGGCCGTCGGGATCGACAGCGCCTCGACCTTTCAGGGGTCGGGATCGGTCAGCCGCAACGAACGTCTGACGCTGCGCGTGGCCACGACCATCGTCGAGCGTCTGCCCAACGGCGTGCTGCGTATCGAAGGCAGCCAGGAGGTGCGGGTGAACAACGAGTTGCGCGAGCTGATCGTCACCGGCTTCATCCGGCCCGAAGACATCTCACGGCGCAACGAGATCTCCTATGACCGAATCGCCGGGGCACGCATTTCCTATGGCGGGCGCGGGCAGATCTCGGACATGCAGCAGCCGCGCTACGGTCAGCAGATCGCCGACATCATCCTGCCGTTCTGAGGGCGCCATGAAAAAGATATTCCTGCCGGTCATTCTGGGTCTTGTCGGTCTGGCGATCGGGGGCGGTGCGGGCTGGATGCTGCGCCCGGCGCCCGAGGCGAGCGAGGCGGCGGCGGGCACCCCGCCGCCGGCACCATCGCGCGCGGATCTGGAAACCGTGCGGCTGCCCAACCATTTCGTCGTGCCGGTGCTGCATGAGGGGCGCGTGCAGTCGATGGTGGTGTTGAGCCTGGCCCTGGAACTGGCGCCGGGCCACGGGTTTTCGCTGTCCCGGCATGAGCCGCGCCTGCGATCCATCTTTCTTCAGGTGATGTTCGATCACGCCAATCTGGGGGGCTTCGAGGGTGTCTTCACCAGTGGCGAGGCGTTGCTGACCTTGCGCCGCGCCTTGCGCGACGCGGCCCGCGCGGAAATCGGGCAGGGAATGCAGGACGTCCTGATTACCGAAATCCTGCGTCAGGAAAGCTGACACTGGCCGGCCATCGCCACGGCTGAGATTGCACGCCGGCCCTGCGCGCCTCATATTGGGTTCATGACCGCGCAATCGAGCCATAGCCCGCCACCCCCGCTGCCTGCGGACGAATTGATCGTCGGTTCCTACAACGTCCACAAGGGGGTGGGCGGGGACATGCGCCGCGACACGCGGCGCACCATCCGCGTGATCCAGGAGATCGGTGGCGACCTGGTCGCCCTGCAGGAGGTGGATCGGCGCTTTGGCGACCGCAAGGGCGTGATCGACCTGGCCGAATTGCAGGAGATCACCGGGCTTGCGCCGGTGCCGCTGCCGTCCCGCCTGGGAACCGCGGCGCATGGCTGGCATGGAAACCTGCTGCTTTTCCGCGGAGCCGAGATCGAGGATGTGCGCCCCATCACCCTACCGGGGCTGGAGCCCCGCGGTGCGATCGTCTGCGATCTGCGCATCGCGGGCCGTCCCTTGCGCGTCATCGGTGCCCATCTGGGCTTGTTGCACCAGTCGCGGCTTATCCAGGCCCGCCGTCTGGCCGAAGAGATCGAGGCGGCGACGGACCGGCCGACGCTGGTGATGGGCGATCTGAACGAATGGCGTCTGGGCGCGCGCTGCTCGCTGATGCCGCTGCGCAAACAGCTGCGCGCGGTCAAGCGGTCGGCCGCGACCACGGCCAGCTTTCCGGCGCGCTTGCCGGTTCTGCCGCTCGACCGGATCATCGGATGCCATCGCGCGGAACTTCTGGACCTGGCGACGCATGACACGCCGCTCGCCCGGCAGGCGTCGGACCATCTGCCCATCAAGGCGCGGCTCAGGTTGCCCGAATGATCACATGGCTGGCCTGGATCGCAGGCATCGCGGCTTTCCTGACGCTGGCGTCTTTGCTTGCGCTCTGGTCCTATGGCCGCTTCGCCCGGCGGGCCCGCGGGCCGAATTCGCGGTCGATCCCGGTCGCCGACGACGGACCGCTGGACCGGGTGCTGGCGCCGCTGGAGGCCGCGCACCCCGGCCTGAGCGGCGCGGCATTGAACATCGATAACCGCGAGGCCTTTGCCCAGCGGATGCAGAGCGCGGCGCTGGCCCGACGCAGCATCGACGCGATGTATTACATCTGGCGCGACGATCTGACCGGCAAGTTGCTGGCCCAGGGTCTGCTGGAAGCCGCCGACAGGGGCGTGCGCGTGCGGCTGCTGCTGGACGACGTGAACGTATTGGGGCGCGATCCGACCTATCTTGCGCTCAACAGTCACCCGCGGATCGAGGTGCGGCTGTTCAACCCGATCCGGGCGCGCGAGGGGTCCATCTGGCGCGGGATCGAGATGCTTCTCAACCTGGTACGCTACAATCGGCGAATGCATTGCAAGGCCTGGATCGTCGATGGCCGCGTGGCGCTGATCGGCGGGCGCAATGTCGGCGACGTCTATTTCGATGCCGGGACCGGCCGGCGGCGGAATGTCCGCGATCTGGACCTGGTTCTGGCCGGCGCGATCCTGCGCGAGGCCGAAACCGTCTTCGACCGCTACTGGAACGACGGGTTGGCGCTGCCGATCTCGGCGCTGTGGAAGAAGAAACGGTCCGACCTGACCGCCTTTCGCGCGCGGCTGGGGCAGCACGGGCTTTCGCGCAGGGCGCGCGCCTGGCGGGCGCGCTGTCCGTTCCAGGGGGGCGACGCATTGCAGCTTGCGGCGTTGCACTGGACCGACAGCCTGCGCCTGATTGCCGATCCGCCCGAAAAGGCCCTTGGAAATGGGCGCCGCGGTTGGTTGCCGACGGAACTGCAACCCATGCTGCGCGGTGCGCGCGAGAGCCTGCAGATCATGACCCCCTATTTCGTGCCGGGCACCGAGGGGATGCAATCGCTGGTCGATACGGCGGGGCAGGGGGTCCAGGTCTCCGTCGTGACGAACACGCTGGCGGTGGCCGATCACGTTACCGTCCACGGTGCCTATCGCTGGTATCGGAAGCGGTTGTTGGCCGCCGGTGTACAACTCTTCGAGGTTCATGCCCGCAACCAGCCGCGCCGGATGCTGCACAGCAAGGCCTTCATCGTCGATCACCGGCGCGGGTTTGTCGGCTCGTTCAATTTCGATCTGCGCTCGGCCTTTCTCAACACCGAGATGGGGATAGTCTTCGAGGATGAGACGTTACTCGCGGCGCTGCAGGCCGAATTCGACTGGTGCCGCGGTCCGGAGCAATCCTACGGCCTGGTGCTGGACGGCCGGCTTGTCGGCTGGCAGCGCGCCGGGGCGGAAATGCACAAGCTGGAGCCCGGAACCGGATGGGTTCGGCGGACGTTTTCCTTCATCATTGGGCATCTGCCGATTCATCGCTGGCTGTGAGCAGATCCCATTGGCGCGACGCTTTCTAGCGTGGCCGCAACGAGCAAAGGAGTGGATATGATCAACGCATCTCAAAAGGCCGGAGCCGAGGCGAAGGACGAAACCGCCGCCCGGATCGAGATCGAGGCGCAGATCGCCCGCGTGCGCGCCGAACTGGCTGCCCTGGGTGGGATGATCGGTGACTACGGCAGCGATCGGCTGCGCGGTGCCGAGTTTCAGGCGCTCGAGGAGTTGCAGCACCAGCTTTCGGCATTGGAGGCGAGGCTTCGCCGCAAGATGCACGATCAACCGATGCAGATGCTGGGGCTGGCGGCGATGGTCGGTCTGGTCGTCGGCCTGGTATTGCGGCGCTGATCGGGATGTTGAGAATCCTGGATTCCCTGCGCGCGATGGCCGTCGAGGATGCCGAGCGCTTTCGCAAGACGACCACCCGCAACGTCGCGCTCTATGCCGTTGCGGCGGTGATGGCGCTCACTGCCTATGCCTGTCTGGTTGTCGCCGCACTTCTTTGGGCAATGCGCCAAGGCGATCCGGTGATCGCGGCGGCGGTCGTGGCGGTCGCGTTCCTGGTTCTGGCGTTGCTCCTTCTGGCGGTCGTCGCGATGCTGAACCGCGCTGAACGACAGCGCCGCGCCGAGCGCAAGGAGATCTATGCCTCGGCCGTCAGATCGGCGGTCAGATCGACCGCCGAATCGGCCCTGATCGGCGCGGTGCTGAAGCCACAGACCCTGGCGGCGGGCGCAGCGGTGCTGATTGCTGGCCTCGCCCTTGGGGTGCTTGACGGAAAGGGCCGGGGGACGAAGGGAACGACCCCGCCGCCGGACCGCGGATGACGCGACAGGCGACCGGCCCGATCCGTTCAATCGGTTTTCGGTTGCAGCGTGAAGACCGGCACGGGCACGGCTGCGGCTGGCGCGGTGGTTCCCGTCATCCGGTCGAGCGCGGCGTGGATCAGTGCATTGCGGCTTTCCGGTCCGGGTGCGAAGGCCGCATTGGCAGCGGTTGCCGGGGTTGAGGCCACGCTGGCGCGCAGCCAGTCGAGGGCGAGCCCCTCTCGATGCGACGCGCCGATACCTTGCAGCAGGTGATGGCCCGGCAACTCGCCGTAGCTCGCCTCGCCCAAGGCAACCAGGATCAGCGCGGATCCCATCGCGACCGGCAGGTTGTCGGACAGATAGCCGCTGGCCAGGCAGACCCGTGCGGTCGCGCCGAGATCGTCAGGGCTCAGACCAGATTCCAGCACGAACCCCGCGACACGGCGTATCACATCCTCGCGCGGCTCCATCGACAATGCCGCGATGTGCTGCTGCAAGAGGGGCGCCAGCGACTCGCACTGGGCGGCGACGGCCTGGGGCGTGGCTCCCGGGATCTGCGCGATGATGGCCTCGCCATCGGCGATGGCGAAGGTGCGGGCCAGGCAGAATTGTTCATTCATTGCAAAGATCGGGTCCTCGATCCGGTCGATGCTGGTGAAGCCGCCATTGGCATTGGTCACCAGTGCGACCCGGTTGCAATGCGACGCGAGCGACACCTGTTGCGCCTGGCCTTGGGCAAAGAAGCTGGGCAGCGCCGGTGCTTGAGGCTCGGGGTTCTGCACGACGGGCTGGGCCGTGGCGACGGGTGTGGCCATCCCGTCCTGCGGCGCAGGCGGATCGGCGGGTGCGGCGGCAAGGGTCGTGCCCCCCGCGCGGTCCAGCGAGCAGGTTCCGCGGGTGCAGTCGAACATCGCCGGTGTGACATTGAAGGCCTGGAAATCGTTGCGCACATAGCCGTCCGGGGTCGAGACGAAGACCATGACCGAGCAGGACTGCGCGTTGCACCAGAAGGCCGACCCGGTGACCGAGGTGTCGAGAATGAAGTCGGTACGCCCGTCACCGTTGAGGTCCGACAACTGGATGAAGCCCGAACGCTGGACCAGCTGTTCGGCCGTCGGGTCCGAACTGGCGGCGATTTCGTCCACGGCATCGGCAACTGTCGGCGGCAGGCCATAGGCACCGATCCCGGATTGCGCCGTCCTTCCGCCGCCGAACTCATCGCGCACGACCGCCAACAGGCCGCGCATTCCGTCGCGGTGGTTGGACACCACGCGGCTGACCTGGGGGCCCCCCAATGTGGCACGCTGGTAGGCGGTGATCAGGATGTTGCGTTCGAACTCGGTCAACTGGCCAGTGCTCGCGAAGCCCAGATACCCCTGGTACTGCGAAATGCCCGCCCGCGTCCGCGGCCCGATTGCACCATCGGGTGCGCCCACATTGAAACCGAAGTGGTTCAGCGCGGTCTGCACCTCACGGTTCTGCTGGCGCTGGACCGTGTTCGCGCTTGAGGCGCGGGGCCGGGCGGTGGTGGTGCGTTGTTGCCGCGGCTGGGTCCGGATGTTCGAGCCCACGGCGCTGCCGATGAAGCCGCCGATCAGTCCGCCGACGAAGGCATCGGCCTCGGCGCGGTCGGCATGTGCGGCAACCAGTGCGCCGGCAACCGCCGCCGCAGTCACGAAATTAAGTTTCATGTCAACAATCCCCAGGATAAAGAATGCGTCAACACTATCACGAAAGGGTGGTTTTCACCAAGTATTCTGTCGCCTCGACCGCATTGACCCCGCGCGCGTGCGAGGTAGGTTGCGGCGCGGGTGAACGGTGTTCAGACGGACGGCGCGATGGAATGGCAAGAGATCCCCGGTCTGGCGGATTACGCGGCCACGCTGCGCGCGATGGAGGCGCGGGTCGCTGCCATCGCCGCGGGCACCGCGTCTGAGGCCATCTGGCTGCTGGAGCATCCGCCACTCTACACCGCCGGCACTTCTGCCCGCGCCGCGGATCTGACCCAGCCGGGCCGTTTTCCAGTTCATTCGGCGGGTCGTGGCGGGCAATATACCTATCACGGTCCGGGCCAGCGGGTCGTTTACGTGATGCTGGATCTGAACCGGCGCGGGCGCGATGTGCGACGCTTCGTGTGCGCGCTGGAGGATTGGGTCATCCGCACGCTCGGCGAATTCAACATTCGCGGGGAGCGGCGTTCCGGACGCGTTGGGGTCTGGGTCCAGCGCCCCGAAAAGCCGCCGCTGGCAGACGGCTCGCCGCGCGAAGACAAGATCGCGGCAATCGGGATCAAGCTGCGCCGTTGGGTCAGCTTTCACGGCATTTCGATCAATGTGGAGCCGGATCTGAGCCATTTCGATGGAATCGTGCCCTGCGGCATCCGCGGTCATGGCGTGACGAGCCTGGTCGATCTGGGCCTGCCGGTGACGATGGCGGACCTGGACCTGGCGCTGCGGCACCAGTTCGAGCAGGTGTTCGGCGACGGGGTAAGCGGGCACGGGCTCTCCGCGCCCGACACCCTTGGGTCCGCGCCCCATGATCCCCTCTCGGCCGCCGCGGGCAGTTAGCCGCCAGGCAGGTCGTCCGGGTTTTGGTGACGACCGCTCGGTGGCCACCGCATGCGATGCGGAGCGACTCGCCTTGGCCTCTGCGCGGACAGCGCGCGCTTCTTTCTTGGAACCGGCCGCCGCACCAGAGCTGGTCACGGGCACGGAGGCGATTATCTGTCCCCGAAAGGTGCATTTTCCGGCCGCGCGCCAAAGTCCGCCGTTGCCGCCGCGCGCAAGCCGCTCTAAAAACAGGCCGACAAGTGTGCGCCGGTAAACCGGCGCCGCGTTCAGACGTCGCAAGGGAACGGGAGCAACGCATGGCCAACGCAGCCGCGCATGGACACGAGGACACGCGAGGGTTCTTCACCCGCTGGTTCATGTCCACCAACCACAAGGACATCGGCATCCTCTATCTGATCACCGCGGGTGTGGTCGGATTTGTCGCCGTCGCCTTCACCGTCTACATGCGGTTGGAGCTGATGGAGCCTGGCGTGCAGTACATGTGCGCCGAAGGGGCACGGCTGGTCAGTCAGGGCGAGTGTACGCCGAACGGGCATCTGTGGAACGTGCTGGTTACCGCGCACGGTATCCTGATGATGTTCTTCGTGGTCATTCCGGCGCTCTTCGGGGGCTTCGGCAACTACTTCATGCCGTTGCAGATCGGCGCGCCTGACATGGCGTTCCCGCGGCTGAACAACCTCAGCTACTGGCTCTATGTCGCGGGCTCGACGCTGGCTGTCTGCTCGCTCTTCGCGCCGGGTGGCGGGGGCGACATGGGGACCGGGGCCGGTGTGGGCTGGGTGCTCTACCCGCCGCTTTCCACGACCTACGAGGCCGGATTCGCCATGGATTTCGCGATCTTCGCGGTCCATGTGTCGGGTGCCTCGTCGATCCTGGGCGCCATCAACATCATCACGACCTTCCTGAACATGCGCGCACCGGGCATGACGCTGTTCAAGGTGCCGCTCTTTGCCTGGTCGGTCTTCATCACCGCCTGGATGATCCTGCTGGCACTGCCGGTGCTCGCCGGCGCGATCACCATGCTGCTGACCGACCGTAACTTCGGGACGACATTCTTCGACCCGGCGGGCGGGGGCGATCCGGTGCTCTATCAGCACATCCTGTGGTTCTTCGGCCATCCCGAAGTCTACATCATCATCGTGCCGGGCTTCGGTATCATCAGCCATGTGATCGCCACCTTCGCCCGCAAGCCGATCTTCGGTTACCTGCCGATGGTCTGGGCGATGATTGCGATCGCGGTGCTGGGCTTCGTGGTCTGGGCGCACCACATGTACACGGCCGGCATGTCGCTCACGCAGCAGACCTACTTCATGCTGGCGACAATGACGATCGCGGTTCCCACGGGGATCAAGATCTTCAGCTGGATCGCAACGATGTGGCGGGGCTCGGTCACGTTCGAGACCCCGATGCTCTGGGCGTTCGGTTTCCTGTTCCTGTTCACAGTGGGCGGCGTCACCGGCATTGTTCTGGCGCAGGCACCGGTCGACCGGACCTATCATGACACCTACTATGTGGTGGCGCATTTCCACTATGTGATGTCGCTGGGGGCGGTCTTTGCACTGTTCGCGGGGATCTACTACTGGCTGGGCAAGATGTCTGGCCGGCAGTACCCGGAATGGGCGGGCAAGGTTCACTTCTGGATGATGTTCATCGGCTCGAACATCACTTTCTTCCCGCAGCACTTCCTCGGTCGCCAGGGCATGCCGCGCCGGTACATCGACTACCCCGAGGCGTTTGCCTACTGGAACTGGATCAGTTCGATCGGTGCGTTCATCGCCTTCGCGTCCTTCGTGTTCTTCATCGGGGTGATCGCCTACACGCTGCTCTACGGTCGGCGGGTCACGGCGAACAACTACTGGAACGAGCACGCCGACACGCTGGAATGGACGCTGCCTTCGCCGCCGCCTGAACACACGTTCGAAACGCTGCCGAAGCGCGAGGAGTGGGACAAGCAGCCTGCCCATTGACGCAACCCGAAGTGATCGAAGGCCCCGGAGAGTTCCGGGGCCTTTTTCGTCCGGGTGCAGGGTCGCCGCAATTTTTCTTCATCGTGCACGCTGCTATGCTTTTCCCATGCCTTACACGCTGACCCCCCTCGCGCCGCGCCGATGGCAACTGCGCCTTTGGCCACACAACGCACTGCCGCCCCGGGGGTTTGCCGTGGTGATCGCCGCAAGCGCGGCAGTCCTGTCGCTGCCGCTACTGGCGGTGTTGGGCAAGGCTGTGCTTTGGGGTTTACTCCCCTTCGTGGCGCTCGTGCTGGCCGCGCTCTGGTATGCGCTGCGACGCAATTGGCAGGATCGCGCGATCCTGGAGGAGATGCTTCTGGCCCGGGAGAAGGTCCATTTGCGCAGGATCGACCCGAAGGGGCC
The DNA here is from genome assembly GCA_964555305.1 of uncultured Rhodobacter sp. Lineage (GTDB taxonomy): Bacteria > Pseudomonadota > Alphaproteobacteria > Rhodobacterales > Rhodobacteraceae > Pararhodobacter. The sequence goes on from CAZKSE010000008.1 coordinate 25,721, forward strand.
GGTTCGTGAGTGGCAGGCGGATCCGCACTGGGTTCGAGTAGGCCTCGCGCCGGAGGGGGGCCCTGTCGAGCAATACCTGACGCTCTCCGGAAACGGCCGGACGGTCGAACTGGGCGCCTTCCTCACCCCCGAGGAACGGGTGGCGCTGCGCGAAGATCTGGCGCAGATTCTGTCGCGGCTAAATGCGCCGGAAGCGGACAGCTAGGAGCCTCACCCCAGCCGGCTGCGCACCATTGGGCCCACCTTGCCGAAATCCACCTGGCCGGTGTAGCGCTCCTTTAACGCGGCCATTACTCGGCCCATGTCCCGGATCGAATTGGCGCCCGAGCTCTCGATTTCGGCCTCGATTGCGGCGTGGATCTCGGCTTCGGACATCTGGCGCGGCAGGAAATCCTCCAGAATCGCGATCTCGGCGCGCTCTTTCTCGGCCAGTTCCATGCGCCCCCCCTCTTCGAAGGCGCGTGCGCTTTCCTGACGCTGTTTGACCATCCGGCCGATGATGGCGATTATGTCGCTGTCCTGAATCTCTTGCGTCTCGTCCTCGCCTCGGCGGGCGATCTCGCGGTCCTTGATCGTCGCGTTGATCAGCCGAAGGGTCGACAGGCGCAGCGTGTCACGACTTTTCGTGGCCTGTTTCAGTTCGCTCGCAATTCGTGCGCGCAGGGTCATGTCATCCTCGTTCCCGGCTTTGGGTGGGCCGGTCGGTTGGTGGGTTGCTGCTATTGAGATTAAGGGTTCGGTTGGCAGAGGGCAACGAAGGCCACCGCGACGTGATGCCCCGCCGCCCCGCCCCTGGTCAGCCGCTTTGCCCTATGCGTAGCACCTGATTGCGCCCGCTGCGCACATAGCGCAGTTCCGTATCGCCGATGGCCGAAACGCGCCCGCCGTCCAGCGCATCGCCGACCTGCACCCGCACGACCTGACCGTTCGACAACCGCACCAGCGCGCGCCGGTTCGTTTGTGTGCCGAAGACACCGATCAGGTTAACGCGGCGCAGGTTGATCGCGCGCCGCTCGGTCGCGGTTTCGGCAACCGATGCAGAGGTGGGGATCTGCAGTTGCGCCGGTGCTGCGGCTTGCTGTTGCTGTTGCTGCGGCTGGGGCGCTTGTGGTTGGACTTGCTGTTGTTGGGATTGTTGAGCGGCCTGCTGTGTTGCGGGCGCCTGGCTGCGCGCCGCGGCGGCCAGCGCGCGCTGAACGGTGGCCGAAAAGTCCTGCGGTCGGGCATTCGGCTGCAATGAACGCGCCACCGCCTGCGGGGTGGCTGAGGAAAGGTCAACCTCTGCCTCGGGCTCAGGTGCGGATTCGGTCGTGGCCGCAGCACGTTCGATCAGGCTTTCTGGCCGCGGGTTGGGTCGTAACGCGGCGACCGCGATTGCGCCGGGTGGAGCGGCCTCCAGGCTGACAATTTCGGTAGCGGCTTCCGGCTCGTCAACCGCGGGCTCGGCCTCTGGCGCGTTGGCGCTTTGAGGCCGCGCCTGCGGGCGGAAGGCTGCCAGCGCCGGATCCTCGCCGGGCGCGGTTTCCAGCTCCAGAGTGAAGGCCGGCAGGCTGGCCTGTTCGGTCGACGGCGGCTCGATCACATCCGCTGCCGAGGCGTCTTCTTCGATTGGCGCGTCGGCCTCGGGCGTGGCCTCGGGTGCCGGCGGCGTGAGTTCGGGCCGGGCAGGGGGCGCCTCGGCCGGGCGCCGGGCAAAGACCGTGACGCCGTCCGGTGTCATCGCGCCGTCCGGAGTGGCAACGACCAAGCCGTCGGCGCCGAGTTCCATTTCGGTGCCGAAGGGCGGTGGCGGTGGCAGGCTGACCAGCGTCGGCAGGTCGATCTGCGGGCGCTGCAAGGGGCCCGGCAGTGCCAACCGTTCCAGCGGGGCAGAAGCGGCTTCAGACGGTGTGCCCGCCGCGGTTTCTTCAGTCGTGGCCACGCCGGCGACGTCGGGATCGGCAAACTGCTCGGTCGGTTCTGCCTGTCGCAATGCCTCTTCGACCAGCGCTTCCAGTCGGGCGTCCGGGCCGACGGTTTCATCGGGGAGGGCGGCGGTATCCTCCTCGGACGGGGGGGCGGCAGTCTCGGCCTCATCGACGGCGGGCGGGGCCGTGACGGGGTCGGCGGGCAGGGAAGCGGTTGCAGGGGGCTCGGCCGATTCAGGGGCCGATTCCGGTGTGGCGATCTGCGTCTCCGGGGAGGTCGAGAAATAGGCGAACCAGACCCCGAATGCGATGAGCAGCAGTACAAGCCCGCCGGTCAGCGCAACGCCGCGCCGGGCGAAGTCGCTGCTCCCCGCCCCGCCTGACCGAGCGCCAAAGATGGTCAGCGCTTCGGCCTCGCGCGCCTTCTCGGCTTCGCTGGCCGGGGGGCGTGACTTGGCAACGATAGGCTCGGCCGGAGTAGGTTTGTTGCCCACACGTTCGAAGGCAGCCTTCGTCTTTGCGTCCGTTGCGGCGAGGGGCGCGGCCTTCTCTCGCGCCGGCGAGACTGCGCGTTCGACGACTCCGGCAGGCTGGGGCGACTTGGCCCTGCTTTTCGCCACCGCCGCGTTTGTTTCCGCGGCTGGCCGCAGTCGAGTGCGTACGGCCTCGCCAAGGCGCGCAATTGTGCCTTTGCCCTGGATGCCGGGTTCGGCCCTATCCGGAGCCGCGAGACGCCCGCCGGGGCCTTTGTCTGGCGTCTGGGGAGGAGTGTCTGCGACCCCTTTCGCATTGCGGCGGGAGGCAAAGGTCGGCGCGGCAATGTCAGACTTCGCGGCGGCGTCCTTCGGTGCGGTGTCCGGCATGGCGGTCGTGTCTGCCGGTCTGGAAGGCGGCGGCGTTTTCCGCAGCCGCGCTCCAAACCGACGCACCAGATCGCTTATGCTCGCACCCGCTGCCGCCCCTGCGGCCGCAGTCGCCGCGGAGGGATCCCCGGCGCGGCGCAAACCGGCTGGAAGAAGGCCCTTGCGCGCGGCAGCAGCAGTCGGCTTGGCGGGAGGCCCGCCGCCAGCCCCGCTCGCGAGCAAGCGCTTGCGCGGATCCGGAACGGATGTGCTCTTGGTGGGTGTAGAGGTCGTCGGTACAGGACGCGGTTCGGGTGTCGACGGGGCCGCGGCCTCCGCCAGCGGAGATTTCGGCGGGGTTTTCCCGACGGCGGGCGGGGCCTCGGGCGTCTGCTCGGTGCTTGTCGCTGGCGCAGGCGTGCCCCCGGCCGGCGGCATGGTTTGGGCGGCCGGAATGCGGGCGCGGCCGACGACCTGAACAGGCTCAAGATCGGGCAGCACGCGCGCCCGATCGGGTAGCACCTTCGCCGCATGTCGGGTTGCGCCGAAGAACGGCTCGCCCAGGAACTGGCCGGCGGCGGGCAGGGCCACGCAAGAGACCGGATTCAACCCGTGGCCGATCGCGAACTCCTCGGCCTCGCTCAGCGTCTCCCGCGCGACGATGACGACATGCGCCTGATCGCCATCGACGACCCAGTCATAGATCAGTTCGTCGAGCGAGTAGGGCGTCAGCCCGTCAATCGCTGCCTCGATCTGACGGCGACGCGAGTCGTCGTCCGGGCCCGGCGCCAGCACGGCCTCGTAGCGCAGTTCGGTGTCGGGGATGATCAGCTTCGTCGCGATGCCGTCCGGCGCCAGCCGCTGCGCGTGATCGCGCAGCCGGCCGAGCGCCTCGTCAAGATCCGGACTGTCGAGACTCGCAGACCCTACCGAGAGCCAACCATCGGGCGAACGCTGCAAAAGCTCGATACTGTCATGCGCCAGGCGCAGGGCAAAATTCGGTTTCATGGCGTGCGTTTATCACATGGCGTTGGCAACGGACGAGTCCGTCGCCCGGGTCCTTCATGCCTAAAGCAGGAATCCGCCGATGCAAGGAAAAAGCCCCGCGGTGATGCCGCGGGGCCACGAAACCGTGATCCGAAACTCAACCTTTGGCCTTGCCGAGGGCCTGGTCCAGATCGGCGATCAGGTCGTCTGCATCCTCGATCCCAATCGAGAGGCGCACGACATTCGGTGCCGCCCCTGCGGCCTTTTGCTGTTCGGGGGTCAATTGCCGGTGCGTGGTCGAGGCCGAATGGATGACCAGCGAGCGCGTGTCGCCCAGGTTAGCTACATGGCTGAACAGATCCAGCGCGTCGACGAAGCGGACGCAGGCGTCGTAGCCGCCCTTCAGCGCGACAGTAAAAAGGGCCCCAGCGCCCTTCGGATAAAGTTTCTGCACCCGATCGTGCCAAGGCGAGGAGGGCAGCCCGGCATAGGTGACGGCCTCGACCTCGTCATGCCCTTCCAGCCATTTCGCGATCTTCATCGCATTGGTGACATGGCGCTCCATCCGCAGGCTGAGGGTTTCGATGCCCATCAGCGTGTAATGCGCGGCCTGCGGGTTCAGCGTCATGCCCAGGTCACGCAGTCCGATGGCGATGCCGTGGAAGGTGAAGGCAAGGTTGCCAAAGGTCTCGTGGAATTTCAGGCCGTGATAGGCAGGCTCTGGCGCCGAGAGCGAGGGGAACATGTCCGAGGCCGACCAGTCGAACTTGCCTGAATCGACGATGGCGCCGCCGGTCACGGTGCCATTGCCGGTCATGTACTTGGTCAGCGAATGCACGACCAGCGTCGCGCCCATCTCGATGGGGCGGCACAGGTAGGGCGTGGCCGAGGTATTGTCGACGATGAGCGGGATGCCGTGCTTGTCGGCGATCTTCGCCAGGGCCGGAATGTCGGTCACATAGCCGCCGGGATTGGCGATGGATTCGCAGAAAATCGCCCGCGTGTCCTCGTCGATGGCTGCTTCGATCGCGGCAAGGTCGTCGGTATCGACGAAGGTCGCCGACCATCCAAAACGGCGGATTGTCTGGCTGAATTGCGTAACCGTTCCGCCATAAAGCCGGGTGGAGGCGACCAGATTGCGCCCCGGACCCATGAGCGGGAAGAGCGCCATGATCTGCGCCGCGTGACCGGAGGAGCAGCATATCGCCCCCACGCCCCCTTCGAGCGTAGCAACCCGTTCCTGCAGCGCAGCGACCGTTGGGTTGGTCAGGCGCGAGTAGATGTAGCCCACTTCCTGCAAGTTGAAGAGTGCGGCGGCATGATCCGCGTCCCGGAAGACATAGGCGGTAGTCTGGTAGATCGGCGTCTGCCGTGCCCCGGTGGCGGGGTCGGGCCGGCTACCGGCATGGATTTGCAGCGTGTCGAAGCCGTGGCTCTGGGTCATGGTACGCTCCCGTTCTCAGGTTTGCCGGGACGCTAGTGCAAAGGCCGGCGTTGCACAATGTGCTCGCGCCTGAGCGGCTGCGGCCGGCGCCGTGCGACGGCCAGTGGCGGCGGTGTCGGCGACGGACGGGCGTTCCGGGCCTCCGGATGCTCGGCGGGACAACCGTCTCCCAGACAGGGCTGGAGCAGAACAATGCGTCTTTTCTTCGCGGCGCTTAGTCCAGCGGGATGCGCAAGCCGTCGCTGCCGAGGTAAAAGGGGCCCGACCAGTGCGGCGCAACCGCCCGTTGCCAGTCCGCAGGGCCGAAGGCGGGGTCATCGGACGGGATGAGGTGATGCAGCGCAAGCGCGCGGACGTCCGCGGCGCGGGCCAGCTGCGCGGCATCTGCGGCTAAGGTATGGCTGCGCCGCAGGTGTCGCATCAGCCGATCATCGCTGTTGCCGACGCGCGCGGTCAGGGCCTTCAGCCCCTCCGCCAGCATCGCTTCGTGGATCAGCAGGTCGGCGTCGCGGGCAAACTCGACCAAGGCGGGGTTGCGGGCGGTGTCGCCGGAAAAGACGATATGCTGTTTCGCGGTTCGGAACGACAACGACCAGCTTTCGACGATTGGCGGGTGGATTGCCGGCAAGGCCGTAACGGTCAGCGCGCCGGTGGTGATGGGCGTTGCAGGTTCAATGGTGTGAAAGCTGACGAGCTGGCGCAGATCGGGACGGCCTTCATCCTCGATCCGCAGGTCGATGTCGGCCTGCATCGAGGCCAGAAACCCCTCCCAGTAGCCGCGCAGTCCGCTGGGCCCCCAGACCGTCACCCGGTCCTTCAGGCCGGCGGTCCAGGCGGTGTGGATCAGGGGGCCGAGTTCCAGGTAATGATCCGAATGCAGATGCGTGATGAAGATCCGCGACAGATCCTTCAGCGCCATACCCTGATCGACCAGCCCGCGCGTCACGCCCAGCCCGCAATCGATCAGCGCCCAAGTGCCCCCCAACGACAGGAGCGATGCGGTCGGCATCGGCGAGCCGGTCCGGATCGCCGGCCCCCCCTTGGTCCCCAGAAGCGCCACGAAATCCGCCATCCCCTGTCCGTCCTTCACGCGGCTTCCCCGCAAGGATCGAATGTTGGTAGGACCGGGTCAATGGGGTCTGTTGCGGCACATGAACACGAAGCCTAGGCTGTTCGGCGGACGCGCCGCCAAAGGTAATGAGGGGACCGGCGATGATCGATCTGCCTTCGGGGGGGCTTACGCTCCGGGCCTGGCTGCGTCGGCATCCGATCCTGGGCTTCATCCTGTTTTCGCATGGCTGGACCTTTGCGTTCTGGGCGCTTTCCGCTTTGCTCGCGGGCGAGGCAGGGGTTTGGTCGGGGCCTGCGTCGGTTGTGTTCTACCTGGGTGGGGCGGGCGTCTTTCTGGGCGGTGTCGTCATGAGCGGGGTTCTGGGCGGGCGTGCCGGACTGGCGGCTCTGTGGCGACGGGTGATTGATCCCCGGCGGATCGGCTGGCGCTGGTGGGTCTTGGTCCTGCTTCTGACGCCTGGTCTGACGCTTATGGCCGCAGCGTTGGCGAAGCTTCTCGGGCTGGATCCGGCGTTGGAGGGGGCGCACCAGCTTGCCCTCCGGTTTGCGGACCCCGTGCCGCTGGTGGCTTTCCTGGGGTTTCTGCTGCTGATCGGCCCCTTGCCCGAGGAGATCGGATGGCGCGGCTATCTGCTGGATCAGCTGCTGGTCCGCATCCCCCCGATCGCAGCCAGTGCGGCGATCGCACTGCTCTGGTGGAGCTGGCATCTGCCACTGGCGCATCTGCCCGGCTATTTCGATGCCTTCACCCGCACGCCGCCTTCGGCCCTGCGCGGGCTCGTCGATCTGTTGCCGACGGCCGTGCTTTACACCTGGATTTTCCTCAACACCCGGCGCAGCGTGTTGGCGGCTATCCTGTTCCACTGGATCGGCAACCTGACCGGGCAACTGCTGCTGCCTTCGGACGACGTGCGTTTGCTGCGTCTCGTGCTGGAATATACGCTGGTCGCGGCACTGATCGCCCATCCGGCGGCCGGGCTGCGCCGACCACGCTGAGCGTCACACGCGGCGGGAGCGGACCATACCGATGATTTCGAAACACTGCTCCAGGATCGGTTGCGCGATCTCGTTGGCGCGTTCTGCGCCCCGGCCGAGGATCGCGTCGATCTCGCCCGGGTCCTGCATCAGGCGACCCATCTCACTGCTGATCGGCGCCAGCGTTTCGACCGCCATTTCGGCCAGTTTCGGCTTGAAGTTGCCGAATCCCTGACCGGCGAAGGCGTCGAGAACCTCCTGCGGAGACTTGCCGTCGAGGGCGGCGTAGATGTTGACCAGATTGCGCGCCTCGGGCCGGGTGTCGAGACCGGCGAGCGTTTCCGGCAGGGGTTCGGGGTCGGTCTTGGCCTTGCGGAACTTCTGCGCGATCGCGTCGGCATCGTCGGTCAGGTTGATCCGGCTCATGTCTGAGGGGTCGGATTTCGACATCTTCTTGGTACCGTCGCGCAGGCTCATCACCCGAGCGGCGGCGCCTTCGATCACCGGTTCGGTGACGGGGAAGAAATCGACGCCGTAGTCATGGTTGAACTTGATCGCGATGTCGCGCGTGAGCTCCAGGTGCTGGCGCTGGTCCTCGCCCACGGGGACATGGGTTGCGTGATAGGTCAGGATGTCGGCGGCCATCAGCGCCGGATACGCGTAGAGACCAAGGCTTGCGGCTTCCTTGTCCTTCCCGGCCTTGTCCTTGAATTGGGTCATCCGGTTCATCCAGCCCATCCGGGCCACGCAGTTGAAAATCCACGCCATTTCGGCATGCGCCGAGACTTGCGACTGGTTGAAGAGGATCGAGCGTTCAGGGTCGATGCCGGCGGCGATGAAGGCCGCGGCGGCTTCGCGGGTGGCGTGGCGCAGCTTGGACGGTTCCTGCCAGACGGTGATTGCGTGCATGTCCACGAGGCAGTAGATCGCCTCG
>CAZKSE010000009.1:0-14815 GCA_964555305.1 uncultured Rhodobacter sp.
AACCCCAGCCACCTAGAGGCGGTAAACCCGGTCGTGCTGGGCAAGGTCCGCGCCAAGCAGGACCAGATCAACGATGCCGAGCGTCGCGCCGTTCTGCCGATCCTGCTGCATGGCGATGCCGCATTTGCCGGGCAGGGCGTGGTGGCCGAGTGTTTCGGGATGTCGGGCCTGCGCGGGCACCGCACCGGCGGGACGATCCATATCGTCGTGAACAACCAGATCGGTTTCACGACCGCGCCGCATTTCTCGCGCTCGTCGCCCTATCCGACCGATATCGCGCTGATGGTCGAGGCGCCGATCTTCCATGTCAACGGTGACGACCCCGAGGCGGTCGTTCACGCCGCGCGGGTCGCGACCGAATACCGCCAGCAGTTCGGCAAGGACGTCGTCATTGACATGTTCTGTTACCGTCGCTTCGGGCATAATGAAGGCGACGAGCCGATGTTCACCAATCCGCAGATGTACAATCGCATCAAGCGGCACAAGACGACGCTTCAGCTGTACACCGAGCGCCTGGTTGCCGACGGCCTGATCCCCGAAGGCGAGATCGACGACATGAAGGCCGCTTTCCAAGCCCATCTTAACGAAGAATTCGAAGCCGGCAAGGAGTTCCGCCCCAATAAGGCCGACTGGCTTGATGGCCGCTGGCGAGCGATGAAGCCGAAAGAGGGCGACAGCTACCAGCGCGGTCAGACTTGGATTTCGGCCTCGACCCTTGTTGAGATCGGCGAGGCGCTGACCCGATATCCAAACGATTTCGATCTGCACAAGACCGTCGCGCGACAGTTGAACGGCAAGCAGAAGATGTTAGAGACCGGCGAGGGCTTCGACTGGGCCACCGCCGAGGCTTTGGCCTTCGGGTCATTGCTGATCGAGGGCTTTCCGGTGCGCCTGGCCGGGCAGGACAGCGCGCGCGGAACATTCAGCCAGCGCCACTCTGCCCTGGTCAACCAGACGACCGAGGAACGCTACTACCCGCTCAACCACATCCGCTCGGGGCAGGCGCGGTACGAGGTCATCGACTCGATGCTCTCCGAATACGCGGTACTGGGTTTCGAATACGGCTATTCGCTGGCCGAGCCCAACGCGCTGGTCATGTGGGAAGCGCAGTTCGGTGACTTCGCCAATGGCGCGCAGATCATGTTCGACCAGTTCGTCAGTTCCGGCGAATCCAAATGGCTGCGCATGTCGGGACTGGTTTGCCTGCTGCCGCACGGTTTCGAAGGGCAGGGACCCGAGCACAGCTCCGCCCGGTTGGAGCGTTTCCTTCAGCTCTCGGCCGAGGAAAACTGGATCGTGGCCAACTGCACGACGCCGGCCAACTATTTCCACATACTGCGCCGCCAGATGCATCGCGACTTCCGCAAGCCGCTGATCCTGATGACACCGAAATCGCTGCTGCGCCATCCGCTCTGCATCAACAAGGCTGAGGATTTCACCGATGGCTCGACCTTCCATCGGGTGCTCTGGGATGACGCGGAGAAAGGGAATTCGGATACGCAGCTGAAGCCGGACGACCAGATCCGCCGCGTGGTGCTGTGTTCGGGCAAGGTCTATTATGACCTGCTCGCCGAGCGCGATGCGCGCGGGATCGACGATGTCTATCTGCTGCGGGTCGAGCAGCTTTATCCGCTGCCAAGCCAGTCCCTGCGTCAGGAGTTGGCGCGCTTTGTCTCGGCCGAAATTGTCTGGTGCCAGGAAGAGCCGAAGAACCAGGGCGCCTGGTTCCATATCGAACCGAACCTGGAATGGGTGCTGACGCAGATCGGCGCGCAGCAGAGCCGGCCGCGGTATGTCGGGCGCAGCGCGGCGGCTTCGCCGGCGACGGGGTTGGCGTCGAAGCACAAGGCACAACAGGACGCGCTGGTGAACGAGGCGCTGTCTTTCGAAGGGAATTGACGAATGAGCATTGAAGTTCGCGTGCCCACCCTGGGCGAAAGCGTATCCGAAGCCACGGTGGCGACCTGGTTCAAGAAACCCGGCGATTCCGTCGCCGCCGACGAAATGCTGTGTGAGTTGGAAACCGACAAGGTCACGGTCGAGGTGCCGGCGCCCGCCGCAGGCGTTCTGGCCGAGATTGTGGCTGCCGAAGGTGAAACTGTCGGTGTGAACGCGCTGCTCGCGATGATCGCCGAGGAAGGTCAGGCTGGCCCGGAGACGCCCGAGCCGCGCAAGGGGGGCAAGTCGGAGCCGGCCAACCCGGAGAGCGAGGACGCGCCCGCAGCCAAGGACGATGGCAAGTCGATCACCGTCAAGGTTCCGGCCCTGGGCGAGTCGGTTTCAGAGGCGACGGTCGCAACCTGGTTCAAGAAGGAAGGTGAAACCGTCGCGCAGGACGAGATGCTGTGTGAGCTGGAAACCGACAAGGTCTCGGTCGAAGTGCCGGCGCCGGTCGCGGGTGTCCTGAGCAAGATCCTGGCCGAGGCGGGTGCGACCGTTGCCGCTGGGGGCGATCTGGCGGTGATCGGCGGCGCAGTGGCCGCGAAACCCGCCGATACCGGCGCCGAAGCGTCGGCCGCGACGGCGGAGCCGTCAGGCGGGGATAAAGCGGGGCGCAGCGATGTCGAGGATGCGCCCTCGGCCAAGAAGCTGATGGCGGAGAAGGGGGTGTCGCGCGACCAGGTCACTGGCACGGGCCGAGATGGGCGCGTGATGAAGGAAGACGTGCAGAAGGCGATCGCGGCAGCGGAGGCGGCCCCGGCGGCTGCGCCGACCGTGCCCGCCCAATCCGCTGCCCCTTCGGCCCCGCCGCGAGCGCCGGTACCTGCCGAGGATGCCGCGCGAGAGGAGCGGGTGCGGATGACGCGTTTGCGCGCCACGATTGCCCGGCGGCTGAAGGATGCCCAGAACACTGCCGCGATGCTGACCACCTACAATGAGGTGGACATGTCCGGCATCATGGAACTTCGCAACAGCTACAAGGACGCTTTCGAGAAGAAGCATGGCGTGAAGATGGGTTTCATGTCCTTCTTCGTGAAAGCGTGCTGCCACGCGCTGAAGGAAGTGCCCGAGGTCAACGCCGAGATCGACGGTCAGGATGTCGTTTACAAGAACTATGTTCACATGGGTGTGGCTGTTGGCACGCCCTCGGGCTTGGTGGTGCCGGTCGTGCGCGACGCCGATCAGTTGGGATTTGCGGCGATCGAGAAGAAGATCTCCGAACTGGGGGCGCGGGCGAGAGACGGCAAGCTGTCGATGGCCGAAATGCAGGGTGGCAGTTTCACCATCTCGAATGGAGGGGTCTATGGATCGTTGATGTCCTCGCCCATTCTCAATCCGCCGCAGTCGGGTATTTTGGGTATGCACAAGATCCAGGATCGTCCGGTTGCGGTGAAGGGTCAGGTCGTTATCCGGCCGATGATGTATCTGGCGCTTAGCTATGACCACCGGATCGTCGATGGCAAGGGGGCCGTGACGTTTCTCGTCCGCGTCAAGGAAGCGCTGGAGGATCCGCGCCGTCTGCTGATGGATATCTGAGCCAGCCGCTCGGATCTGTCGCACGGATCGGCGCCGCGGCCCTGGGTCGGCGGCGCCGAGTTTTTTCGGTCAATGGAGAACTGACGCATGTCCCCGGAACTTCTTGTCCTGACGCTGGCAGCCCTGCTGCAATGCGTACAGTTCCTTGCCTATTCGATCGCGGCCAACCGACAGGTCGGACCCAGATATGCCATGGGCCCGCGGGACGCGCCCGTTCATTTGAAGGGAAACGCCGGGCGGTTGCAGCGGGCGCTGAACAATCATTTCGAGGGCTTGATCCTCTTCGGGATTGCCGTGGGCGTCGTGACGCTTGCGGAGAAGGCAAATGCCTTCACTGCGGCCTGTGCGTGGATTTATCTGGTCGCGCGCGTCCTCTATATTCCGGCCTATCTCTTTGGCTGGACGCCGGGACGCTCGCTCATCTGGTCGGTGGGTTGGTTAGCCACGGTTTCCATGCTGATAGCTGCGCTTTTCTGAGACGGTTTACCCCGGCGGTAGCGGGTTTTTAATGAGGGTGGCGGTTTCGGCACCGCGTTCGGCATTGTCCCGCGAGACCCTGCCATCGGGCATGAACAGCTTGTTTTCTAACCTATCCAGAATCTCGCGCAGCGCGGCAGAGGCGCCGTCGAGCTAGATCTTTCGGAGTATTTTGCCTTTCCGCGCCGCGCGCCGATGGGGGCGACCGTGATGCGCGGCAACGGGATCAGTCGGTTCACGAGGCCAGAGCCCGCTCCACAGCGCGGCCGAGTTTCTCGGTCAATTCACCCACCTGATCCGAGGTCAGGATGAAAGGGGGGGCGAGCAGCACATGGTCGCCGTGCACGCCATCGATCGTGCCCCCCATGGGGTAGCAGATCAGTCCTTCCTCCATTGCCGCGGACTTGATCTTCGCGTGCAGTTTGCGTGCAGGATCGAACGTGGCCTTGGTTTCGCGATCCTCGACCAGTTCGATACCCCGAAAAAGTCCACGGCCCCGGATGTCGCCGACATGCGGGTGCTGGCCGAAACGAGCGCGCAGCGCTTGATCCAATTCTTCGCCCCGCTCGCGGACCTGGCTCAGAAGCCCCCGTTCCTCGATGGCACGCAGGACAGCACCCGCGCCCGCCGCGGCCATGGCATGGCCCATATAGGTGTGCCCGTGTTGGAAGAACCCGGATCCCGCCGCGATCGCGTCGTAGATCCTGGCTGAGGTGAGCAGCGCGCCGATCGGCTGATAGCCAGCGCCCAGACCCTTGGCGATGGTGATCATATCGGGGGCGGCATCGTCTTCCTCGCAAGCAAAGAGGTGCCCGGTGCGCCCCATGCCGCACATCACCTCGTCGAAGATCAGCAGCACACCGTACTTGTCGCATATCTCACGGATGCGTTTCAGGTATCCCGGCACCGCGGGGACGGCTCCGGCAGTCGCGCCAACGACGGGTTCGCAGATGAACGCCATGACCGTGTCGGGGCCGAGGGCCTGGATCTCGTCCTCAAGCTCGGTGGCGATGCGTTGGCCATAGGTTTCCTGGCTCTCGTCTTCATGGCGGTCGCGGTATTCGTAGCACGGTGCGATATGGCTTACCTCGCTCAGAAGTGGCGCGAACTGGGCCCGCCGCCAGAGGTTTCCGCCTGCCGCAAGTGCGCCAAGCGTATTGCCATGGTAGCTTTGACGGCGCGCAATCACGCGGTGACGCTGCGGCTCTCCGATCTCCAGGAAGTACTGTCGGGCAAGCTTGATCGCCGCTTCGACCGCCTCGGATCCACCCGAGACCAGATAGACCCGCTCGATCCCTCTTGGCGCCTTGTCGATCAGTTGGTCCGCCAGCGCTTCGGCTGCGTCGGTCGTGAAAAAGCCCGTATGCGCGAAGGCGATCTTGTCGAGTTGCGCATGCAGCGCCGCACGCACATCGGGGTCGGAATGGCCCAGACACGAAACCGCCGCCCCGCCCGAGCCATCAAGATAGCGCTTGCCGCTGCTGTCGATGATATAAGCGCCGTCACCTTCGACGGCCGTGGGCAGGCCCCCCCGCGTGGAGCGCCCGAAGATATGTCCCGGCATAAGTTCCCCCGGTTCAGTTGCGGACGATATAGACGCTTTGGCGGGCGTGCCGCATGACGCGCGCCGCGTTCGGTCCCAGAAGGTAATCCTTCAGCTCCGGGCGGTGCGACCCCATGACGATGACATCGACGCCCAGCTTGTCGGCCGCACGCAGGATTTCATCATAGATCTTTCCATGCAGAACATGCGGGTGCACCTCGATCTTGTCGGGCACATTGGCGTTGACCCATTCGGTCAATGACTCGCCCATCGCATGGAGCGCCTGCCTTTCGTAATCCTTGCTGAAGAAGCCAGACACCTGCGCCAGCCCAAAATCGGGCATCACGGTGACGACATGCAGAACACCGCCCCCCTTGAGCATGTCGAGCGCCTCGGCCAGCGATTTCTTCCAGCTCGCCTCGTCCGAAAGGTCGATGGGCATCAGGATCGTTCTTGGCATGGTCCGTCCCTCAGAATGCGGGTTTGGTCTGCCGGCGGCGCTGCATGAAGATCACCAGCCCCAGCAGAAGAAGCGCCGGGATGTAGAACACCTGCTCCGGCATCCGGTCTGAGCGGCGCTGCACTTCGGCGATGATCACCGGATCGGCGCCGTAGAAGTCGAAGCCCGCCAGCGCCTCGGCGAAGGGTGTGCCGAACATCGGCTCATCCATGGCCACCACGTCGTTGTCTTCCATCAGCCAGAGACCGGTTTCGTCCAGTCGCTGTTCCGGGGGGGTATCCTCGACGACAAGGGGCAGGGTCGTGCGAGTCGCGGCGCCCGTGGTGAAACTCGGCCCCTCGATGACCAGGCGCAATTCCTGGCCCGGCTGGGCGGATTGCAGAACCTGTTCGAACTGCGTCGGTGGCAACGAGGTGAATTCAGGCTGCACGCGGTTCAGCCAGAAGTTCGGCACGAAAAGCGTGAAGGCCACCAGAAGCAGCGCCACGGTTTCCCAGATACGCGACCGGGCCAGAAAGTAGCCCTGCGTTGCCGCCGCAAAGAGCAGCATCGCAAAGGTCGCGATCAGGAAGACGAACACCGCTTGCATCAGGCCTGCCGCCGTCCCCAGGTCGATGCCATAGAGGATAAGCGCCGGGTTGTAGATGAAGAGGAAGGGCAGGGCGACGGTCCGTAAGCTGTAAAAGAAGGCGGTGAAACCCGTCTTGATCGGATCGCCGCCCGAGACCGCGGCGGCCGCGAAACTCGCAAGTCCCACGGGTGGTGTCACATCCGCCATGATCCCGAAGTAGAAGACGAAGAGATGCGCCGCGATAAGCGGCACGATCAGACCTTCCTGTGCCCCAAGCGAAACGACGACGGTGGCCATCAGCGAGGAGACGACGATGTAGTTCGCTGTCGTCGGCAAGCCCAGACCCAGGATCAACGAGAAGACCCCGACAAGTACCAGCATGATGAACAGGTTGCCGGCAGAGAGCATCTCGACCAGGCCCGCGAGCTCCGTGCCGATCGGCGTGCGGGTGACGGTGGCGACGATCATGCCGGCCGCCCCGGTCGCGACCGCGATTCCGATCATGTTGCGCGCCCCGCCGATCATGCCATCCACCAGGTCCGCGAAGCCGGCCTTCAGTTCGGTCATGAACTGTTCGGCCTGTCCGCGCATCAGCGCCTTCAGCGGACGCTGGGTGACGATGATGAACAGCATGGTGATGACCGCGAAATAGGCGGATTTCGCGGGCGACTGGCGTTCCACCATCAGGAACCAGACCAGCACCAGAATAGGTAGCAGGAAATGCAGCCCAGTCGGCACCACCTGGTTCATCACCGGCAGTTTCACCTCCTTGGCGTTGGGGTCGTCCATTTCCAGATCCGGCCGCTTGGATGCCACCCAGAGGGCGCCGAGGTAAAGCGCCAGCACCACCAGCAGCACCACGGCGTCCGTTGCGCCGGGGACCACCGACCGCAAGCTGTTAACACCCCAGATCGCGGCGTAGAAAAGGGCGCCCGCGACGACGAAGCCGATCGCGACCTTCAGGAACATCTGCAAGAGGCTGCGCGACTCGCCAAGGGCCGGCATGTCCTTCTTTAACGCCTCCAGATGGACGATGTAGACCAGCGCGATGTAGGAAATCGCGGCTGGAATGAAGGCGTGCTTGATCACGTCCAGATACGAGATGCCGACGAATTCGACCATCAGGAAGGCCGCGGCGCCCATCACCGGCGGCATGATCTGCCCGTTGACCGAAGAGGATACTTCGACCGCGCCAGCCTTTTCGCTGGTAAAGCCCACACGTTTCATCAATGGAATGGTGAAAGTCCCGGTCGTCACCACATTGGCGATGGAGGAGCCAGAGATTAGACCGGTTGCGGCCGAACCGACGACCGCTGCTTTGGCCGGGCCACCGCGCAGATGCCCCAGGCCCGCAAAGGCCATTTTGATGAAGTAGTTACCCGCCCCAGCCTTGTCGAGCAGTGCGCCGAACAGGACAAAGAGGAACACGAATGCGGTCGAAACGCCCAGGGGGATACCGAACACCCCTTCGGTAGACAACCATTGCGTGTTGACCGTGCCGCTGAAGGACCGGCCCGGGTGCTCGATCAGTTCGGGGATCAGCCAGCCGCTGCCGAAATAGGAATAGGCGAGGAACAGCCCGGCCACGACCGTCAGCGCCGGCCCCAGCGCCCGGCGCGAGGCTTCGAGCAACAGCAGGATGCCGACGGCGCCGACGATGACCTGCGGATAGATCACCGGCCCGAGTATCCCCTCGAAATTGCTCAGGATCGGGGTGTCGGCGGTCTGCCACTCCGTTAACCGGCCCTGGCGGGCGGTGTTTGACAGGTCGCGCGAGAACCAGAAGACGTAGAAGGCGCAGGCGGCGCCGACCACGGCCAGGATCCAGTCGATGATCGGAATGTGCCGACGGGGCGAGGATTTGAAGGCCGGGTAGACCAGGAAGGCAAGGAAGATCGCAAAAGTCAGGTGCATCGGCCGCGTCTGGTCGGAGCCGATGATCCGTACGCCGGGAATATACTGCGCGAGCCAGAACTGCGGATCAGCGATCCAGATCTGGAAGACCGACCAGAAAAACGCGACCAGAGCGATCAGCAGGGCGACGGCGCGGCTGGTCGGAACCCGGCTGCCGGAATCGGAACTGGAGACCAGATCCTGCAATTCGTCGTCGCTGAACTTTCGCCCGGCTTTCGCTTCGCTTTGCTGGTCGACCATCGCATCCCCCCGTCCAATGCCCGTTGGTTCGGACGTCTCATCTGTTAATCTTAAACGCAACCGGGCGTCAGGCAAGGAAAAGAACCGCTTGACGCAACAAAGCGGCGCGCGGGTGGATCCGCGCGCCGCTCCGAAAGGTTCAGGGCCGCATCAGGTGGCGATGCGGATAACCGGCTTGTGGATCACTCCATCAGGCCGGCTTCGCGATAGTAACGCTCGGCGCCGTCATGCAGCGGGGCGGAGTTGCCCTCACGCACCATCGTCTCCGGATCGAGGATTTCCAGTGCAGGATGCAGGCCCTTGAACTGGTCGAAATTCTCGAAGATGGCGCGGGTGACCTGGTAGACGGTCTCCTCGTCAACACTGGCCGAGGTGACGAAGGTCGCGCCCACGCCGAAGGTCGTCACGTCGTCGGCGGTTCCCCGGTACATGCCGCCCGGAATGGTCGCCATCGAGTAGTAGGACCGCTCTTCGACCAGCGCGCGGATGGCGTCGTTGTCAACGTTCACCAGGACGGTGTCGCAAGCAGTGGTCGCTTCTTGGATCGCGCCCGACGGATGGCCGACGGTGTAGACGATGGCATCGACGTTGTTGTCGCACAGCGCCAGCGCCTGTTCACCCGGCGGCAGTTCGGTGGCCTGGGCGAAATTGTCGGTGGTCCAGCCCATCGCGTCGAGCACCACGTCCATCGTGGCGCGCTGGCCCGAGCCGGGGTTGCCGATGTTCACCCGCTTGCCTTCTAGATCCTCGAAGCTGGAGATGTTCGCATCCGACCGGGCGACCACGGTGAAGGGTTCGGGGTGCAGCGAGAAGATCGCGCGCAGGTCCTCGAACGGGCCATCGGATTCGAACTGCTGGCTGCCGTTGAAGGAATGATACTGGATGTCCGACTGCGCCACGCCGAATTCCAGTTCGCCCGAGCGGATGGCATTGACGTTGAAAACAGATCCCCCGGTCGATTCCACGCCGCAGCGGATGCCGTGTTCGGCGCGGTCGCGGTTGACCAGACGGCAGATCGCGCCGCCGACGGGGTAGTAGACGCCGGTCACGCCGCCCGTGCCGATGCCGATAAAGGTCTGCTGCGCGCTGGCCGCCCCACCGGCCAGCAGCGCCGCGGCGGTTACGCCGGTAAGAAGTGCTTTGTTCATGATGACCTCCCGAAGGTTCTTGTTTCTCGAACAGGCTCCCGCTTGACCGTAGCCCTTGCAGGATCGGGTCGAGTTGACCCAATTGCGCGGCAGGAGTCAACCGAGCGCGCCGGTTGGTTCAGCCTGCGGCGCCGGGGCAGGTCTGGGGTTTGATATCGAGAAGCGGTGTGCCGTCGATGCAGTCGAGGCCGCGCACGACCAGCCGGTTGCCCGCCCGTCGAACAAGCTGCACCCTGCTCAACCCGATCGGGTTCGGCCGTATCGGCGAGCGCAAGGCAAAGGTCCCGCGCGGATTGTCGGTATGGCCCGGGTTCTGGACCAGAAGGTCGCGCCGGGATTCATGCAGCCAGTAGAGCACGTCCAACATCTCGATCGCGTCGATGCCCTCCAGCGCCTGATCCCATGGCGGATCGACGATGAGCGTGCATTCCGGCCCGTCCAACTGCCCGCGCCGTGGACAGTCAGTGCGCGTGGGCCAGGGCGTTTCGATCCGCCCGATGAAGGTGAGCGTCGCATCCGTGCCGCCCGGGTGCTCGACGGCGATTTCGTGGTCGCGCATGCGTTGGGTCACGGGTGTGTCCTGCGTTGGATAATGGGTGGGGCAGCTGGTCGGCGTTAGCTGGTTGGCCGCACGCCGATCTGGCGCAGGACCCAGACCACCATCTCGCCCACCACCGCGTCGGAGGCGGCATTCAGGCCCTGCACCACCTCCATCGTCTCGGTACTGGCGACCTGGGCAGAGGCCTGGAAGCTGCGGCTCGACAGCACGGCGGCATCGCTTTCGCGAACCAGGCGTGCGGTCACCCGGATCCGCGCGGTCGCCTCGCCGTCGGGGCCGATCTCCGCCTGCAGGTCGGTCAGTTCGCTTATCAGCGCGAGGTCGCCCAGTCCACCGAGCGGGCGGCGGCCGACGTAGCGCAGGGCGTTCGTGTCCTCGAAAGCGCGCAGCAGCACATTTTGCAGCATGGTTGGCGCCTGATCGGTCCAGCGCACGCCCGGCAGGTATTGCGCCTGCACGGGGTTCGGCCGGATCATGATGCGATCAGTGTCGAGCGCGCCGCTCGCGCCGGGGGGCTCGATCACCAGCGACCGGGCGGTCGCACGGCTGGCGACCGACACCTGCGGCGCGCGAAGCTCATAGGCGTCGAGCGGCGTGGCGGCCCCCCCGAGCAGCGCGCTGCAGCCCGACAAAAGGCTCAGCATCAGGGCGGCAAGCAGGGCGCGGGCAGGGGTCATCGTCTGAACTCCGGTGTCTGGCGGCCGAGGAAAAAGCGCGCGGGATCGCGTTCGATTTGGCGGGCGAGTCGGTCGAGATTGGTGATCAGCACACGCGTCTCGCGCGCGAGCTGGGTGAATTGCGGAAGCGCGCGCGTGGTGAAGTCGCGCACCGGCCCGCCGGAGGCAGCAACCATCCGGCCGATTTCGGCGAAAGCCTCCTCGGCGCTGCTGGCGGCGGCGCGCAGGCTGGCGCTGACCTCGGGGATGTCATCCGACACCTGGGCGATTGCGCCGTCCAGACGAGCCATCGCGGCGCGCAGGTCGGTTGCAATCGCGCCGATTTCCTCGTTGATGACGCGGTCGGCGCCTACGAAGGTGCGCTCGGCCGCTTCGAGGGTCCGTTCGCCGGTCGCCAGCGCACGGTCGAGGTTTTCCAGCGTCAGATTGGCGCGCGCGAAGGTATCGGTGACCTGCTCCAGCGCGATTTCGGCATCCTCGGCGACAGCGTCGAAGCGGTTGCTGGCCGTCGTCAGATTGGCGCCGACATCCGCGATCACGCGGTTCGCCGTCTCGGTGGCGCCGCGAATATCGGCAACGATCGCTGGCAGGTCGGTTTCGGCGGCGTTGCTGACAGTCGTGACCGCCTCGTTGGCGCGTGAGATCATGTCGCGTGTTTCGGCCACCAGCGCCGCCCCGTCGCCCGAGATCAGCGCATCGAAACTGGCCGCCGCACGGTCGACCGTATCCAGCGTCCGGCCCAGATCGGCCAGCATCGTATCGGTCGCGACAATCGTTTGCTGTGCCTCTGCCAGCCGGGCATTGGCCAGCGTGCCGGTCTCGGTAAAGCCGGCCATCAGCGCCTCAGCCTGACTGCCGAGCGTGTCGATCTGACCGCGAAGCCCTTCGGCGGTGGCGGTTAGTTCGGTCATCAGTCCCGGAAGTTCGCTGGAAAGAAACGTTTCCGCCGCATCGAGCGCGCGCTGGCCGGCTACCAGAACCTCGTCCCCGTCCTCCAGAACCTCGATCGCGCGGGCGCCAAGGGCGGTATAGGTTTCAAGCGCCATGTCGATCCGTTGCAGGGTGGCCTCCGACGCCTCGACCACGGGTTCGAGGATCGTGGTGAAATAGGCGATGTCCGCCGTCGCCATCGCGACCGTCTGGCTCACCCCGGCGAAGTCGATCAGCGCCTGGCTCAACTCCTCGGACGAGCGTTCTAGGTTGTCGAGGATGTTCTGCACCTTCTGCTGGTTGCTTGCATCGAACAACTCGCTCACCTGGCGCACCAGCGTCAGAGCCTCGGCCAGGATCTCCGGCGCGTCCTCGGTCAGAGTTTGCAGGACCGATCGACCGGCGCGGATCTGGGGTATGCTGTCGGACGGGTCCAGCAGCGGCGCTTCGGCACTACCGGCACTGATCCCCACATAGGAAACCCCGGTCACGCCCATCATCTCGATCGTGGCCTCGCTGTCGGCACGCACCGGGACTTCGCCCGCGATCTCCAACCGGACTAGGACCGAGCCGTCACGCTCTGGCGCGAGACGGACATCGACCACCTGGCCCACCGGCAATCCGGCGAAACGCACCTCCGACGCCCGGCTCAGGCCGCCGACCGAGGTGAAGTTCACCTCGTAATAGTCGAACTGTCTGTCCAGTTCGATTCGCGCGAAGACCAGCAGGAAGACGAGCAAGCCCAGAAAGCCCGCCAACGCGAAGGCGCCGATCAGCACGTAGTTGGCGCGGGTTTCCATACCTCAGTGGTTCCTTTCCAGTGTCTCCAGCGCCGCGCGGGCGCGCGGGCCGTGGAAGTATTCGTGGACCCAAGGATGATCCACCTTCAGCATCTCATCCATCGTGCCGGTGACCAGCACCTTCTTTTCTGCCAGAACCGCGATGCGGTCGCAGGTCGCATGTAATGTGTCAAGATCGTGCGTCACGAGGAAAACAGTCAACCCCAGCGTGCGCGATAACTGCCGGATCAACGTATCGAAGGCCGAAGCCCCGATCGGATCCAGGCCCGCAGTTGGCTCGTCAAGATAGACGATCTCGGGGTCCAGCGCCAAGGCGCGCGCCAATCCGGCCCGTTTGCGCATCCCGCCCGACAACTCCGAGGGATACTTGTCGCCGGCCAGATACGGCAATCCGGCGAGCGAGATTTTCAGGTCGGCCAGCGCTTCACGCAGCCGGGTCGGCAGGCCCTCCACCGCGCGCAGCGGCACTTCGACGTTCTCTCGGACGGTCAGGGCGGAAAACAACGCGCCGTCCTGGAACATGACACCCATCCGCCGGTCGATTGCGGCGCGCGTATCATCATCGGCAGTGAGCGCATCCTGGCCGAATAGTTCGATCGTGCCCGCCTGCGGGTGGCGGAGCCCGGCGATGGTGCGCAGCAACACCGACTTGCCCGTCCCCGACCCACCGACGATACCCAGGATCTCGCCCGGATAGACGTCCAGATCGAGGTTGTCATGCACCACCTGCGGCCCGAAGGCGTTGCGGATGCCGCGCAGGCGGATGATCGGCTCCGGCTCGCTCATCAGATACCATACCGCGCAAAGAAGATGGAAAACAGCGCATCCGCCATGATGACCGCAAAGATCGCCGTGACGACCGAGGCCGAGGTCATGCGACCCAGCGACTCGGCGTTGGATTGCACCTTCATTCCGCCATGCACGCCCACGACACCGATGATGATCGCAAATATCGGCGCCTTTACCATGCCGACGATGACATGGTTGACGCTGGTCCCCTCGACGAGCCGGGTCAGGAACATTGCCGGCGAGATGCCCAACTCGATCCAGGACATGACCAGCCCACCGAAGAGCCCCATAAGATTGGCAACCAGCCCGAGGATGGGCAACATCAGCAGGAGCGCCAGAATGCGCGGCAGGAACAGCGCTTCGGCCGGGTCGATGCCCAGTGTCTGCATCGCGTCGATTTCCTCGCGCATCTTCATCGAGCCGATGGCGGCGGTGAAGGCCGAGGCTGTGCGCCCGGCGACGATGATCGCGGTCAGCAGGATCCCCAACTCCCGCAGGATGGAGATCGCGATCAGATCGACGACGAAGACCTCGGCGCCGAACTGGCGCAACTGGACCGAGCCCTGGAAAGCCAGCACGACCCCGATCAGGAACGCCATGAGCGAGACGATGGGAATGGCGCGCCAGCCCACGTCCTGGCAATGCGCCACCAGCGCGGTCAGGCGTAACCGCCGGGGCTGCATGGCCGTGCGCCCCAACCGCGCCAGAAACAGGCCCAGGATATGCGCCAGTTCGGCCAGGAATAGCCCGGCAGAGACGGTCCCCCTGCCGAGGCTCTCCAGCAAGTCGGTGAACGTGCGCGGGCGCGTGGTCTCCTCGGGAGGTTTCGGCAGCGCCTGTGTCACCGTCTCGATTAGTTGCTGCTGCCGGTTGTCGGCGCCGCTCAATTCGAGCGTCCCACCGGCCGCTTCAAGGCGCGCGGTCTGCGTGGCGATCGCCCAGGCCCCTGCCGTATCCAGCCGCCTCACGCCTGACATGTCCAGCTGAAGTGTGCCCTCGGCCGGCTGGCGGGCGAGGGCGGGTTCGAACTCGGCTATGGTCTGAATCGACAAGTCACCGGAAAGGCGCAGCACGCGCGCGCCGGCTTCCTCGTCCTTGTCGATCGTCAGCCGCCCGTCGGCCATCCCCGACCCCTGTTGCCCGCCTCTTGCCTGCCTCATGCGGGCAAAATCTTGTCTGGTCAATTCAATAGCCCGTATTGCATGTGTTCAAGTGCCGAATGTGATGCGC
>CAZKSE010000009.1:14915-33432 GCA_964555305.1 uncultured Rhodobacter sp.
CGATTGCGCGCCGCACTTCCCGCCTCCCCGCCCGAGGGCCCAGAGCCGATGACCGCCATCTGGGCCGATCTGGAAGCGCATGTGATGCCGGGGCTCACGCACTGGCAGCACCCGCGCTTCTTCGCCTATTTCCCGGCGAACGCCGCGCCCCCCTCCATCCTGGCCGAGTTCGTGACCGCCACGCTCGCGCCACAATGCATGCTCTGGCAGACCTCGCCCGCCGCGACCGAGCTGGAAACCCATGTGCTCGACTGGCTGCGTCAGGCCTTGGGGCTGCCCGCGGCGTTTCACGGCGTGATCCAGGACAGCGCGTCGTCGGCGACACTGGCGGCCGTTCTGGTCATGCGTGAACGTGCGCTGGCATGGCAGGGCAATACGCAAGGGTTGTCGGAACAGGGCCGCCTGCGGCTCTATGTCTCGGCCGAGGCGCATTCCTCGGTCGAGCGCGCGGCATGGATCGCGGGGATCGGCGCGGTGAACCTCGTGCGCTTGCCCGGGAGCGGCCCGCACCGGTCCATCGACGCCGGGGATCTGCGCGCGGCAATCGCCGCCGACCGCGCGGCGGGCCATATCCCCGCCGGCCTGATCGCCTGCATCGGCGCCACCGGCACCGGGGCCTGCGATGAACTGCGCCCGCTTCTCGATTTTGCCCGCGCCGAGGGGCTTTATTCCCATGTCGATGCCGCCTGGGCTGGATCGGCCATGATCTGCCCCGAGTTCCGCGCGCTCTGGGACGGGGTTGAGGGCGCGGATTCGGTCGTCATGAATCCGCACAAATGGCTTGGCGCGCAGTTCGACTGCGCGGCGCATTTCCTGCGTGACCCCGACGATCTGGTGCGCACGCTGGCGATTCGCCCGGAATATCTGAAGACTCACGGCGCCGGCGGCGTTATCGATTATTCTGAATGGTCGGTGCCACTGGGGCGCCGGTTCCGGGCGCTGAAAGTTTGGTTCCTGCTGCGCTTCTACGGCCTCGACGGCTTGCGCGCGATGATCCGGGATCATGTGCGCTGGGCGAAGGCGCTGGCCGAAAGACTGCGCGCCGACCCGCGCTTCGAGGTCGTGACCGAGCCGGTGCTGTCGCTTTTTACCTTTCGACTCGCCGGGGCCGACGATGATGCGCAGATCGCCTATCTGGGCCGGATCAACGATGACGGCCGCATCTACCTGACCCAGACCCGCGTCGATGGCCGCCTCGTCATCCGCTTTCAGGTCGGTGCCTTCGCCGCGACCGAGACCGATGTCCAGCTTGCCGGCGACGTGCTGGCCGAACTTTCCTGAGGACCGCCATGCAGATGCCCGACAATACCTTCAAGAAAGCCCTGCGCACGGGGCGCCCGCTGATCGGCTGCTGGCTGGGACTTGCCGATGCCTATGCCGCCGAGATCGCGGGCACCGCCGGTTTCGATTGGCTGCTGATTGACGGCGAACACGCGCCCAACGACCTGCGCTCGACGCTCGCGCAGCTGCAGGCGCTCGATGGCGCGGCCGCCGCCCCGGTCGTCCGTCTGCCGATGGGCGAGGCATGGATGATCAAGCAGATGCTCGATATCGGCGCCCAGACCCTCCTGATCCCGATGGTCGAGAGCGCGGCCCAGGCCGCCGCGCTGGTGCGCGCGACGCGGTATCCGCCGCAGGGGATCCGCGGGGTGGGCGCGGCACTCGCCCGCGCCTCGCGCTATTCGGCGGTGGCGGACTATGTGCATCACGCCAACGACCGGGTATGTCTGCTGTTGCAGGTCGAAAGCCGTGCGGGGATCGCCGCACTCGATGACATCCTGGCGGTCGACGGGGTGGACGGAGTGTTCATCGGTCCCGCGGATCTTTCCGCCGATATGGGCTACCTAGGCGCCGCCGACGCGCCCGAGGTCCGATCCACGATCGCCGACGCGTTGCGCCGGATCCGCGCGACCGGCCGTGCTGCGGGCATTCTGGAAACCGATCCCGCCCGCGCGCGCGGCTGGATCGACGAGGGCGCGAATTTCGTGGCGGTCGGGGTCGATGTGCTGATTCTTGCGCGCGGATTGCGGCACCTGGCGGACGGGTTCCGCTAGGCCGATGCGCCTTGCGACGTTCAATGTCCAGAACCTGCGCCTGCGCCGCTCCGAGGGGCAGGCGCGTCTTGACGGCGCGCGCGACGCCGACATGCCCGAGGACGCGACCGCGCAGGCCACCGCGCTCGATCTTGCCGACAGACGGCTGACAGCGGCGGTTCTGGCGCAGGCTGACGCCGATGTTGTTTGCCTTCAGGAGGTATTCGATCCCGCCACGCTCGACTTCTTTCATGACCATCTGTTGCGGCAAGCGGGCGCGCGCGCCTGGCCGCACCGGATCTGCTTGCCCGGCAACGATGGGGGCGGTCGCAACCTGGCATTGATCTCGCGACTGCCCCTTGCGCAGGTGACCAGCCATGCGGGGCTGATGCCTGCCGATCTGGGGCTTCAGGACCATCCCGGCGCGCGTCCCGGGCGGCCGGTCTTCTGTCGGGATTGCCTATTGGTCGAACTGGGCGACATCACCGTTTTTTCTTGCCATTTCAAGGCGCCGTGGCCTGATGTTGAGGCATCATGGCAGCAACGGCGGCTGGAGGCGCTGGCCCTTCGCCGGCTTATCGAGACGCGCTTTCAGGGCGATCCGGAAGCTCTCTGGATCATCCTTGGCGATCTCAACGAACCGGCTCACGAGCCAATAGGCGAACGCGCCATCGCCCCCTTGGTCACTGATTTTGCGGTCGATCTGGTCGCCCGGATGCCCTTGGCGGACCGTTGGACATGGTTGGCACCGGATGGAGAGACATACGCGCGCCCGGATGCAATGCTTGCCGCCCCATCCCTCGCGTCCCGCTGGCCCCGCGCACGTCCGCAGGCCCTGCGTGAGGGACTAGGCGCCGAAGCGCGCCGCCATGACGGCCCGCGTCTGCCGGGCGTCGGTCATCACCGACCGCATGCGAGCGACCATGCGCTCCTCCTGATCGACCTGCCGGGGGTGTGATCCAAAGACCAATACCTGGTTTCGATCACAAGTATTTTTGTTCATTATCAGAATATTAGATATTTGTGCGCCAGCGCACGCGGGCCAATTGTCAGCGTTTCCGGGTTCAACGGCGCGCTTGATCGCTCACTCAGCAACCGGCCAGAAGGCCGAAATCGCCGCCTCCAGTTCATCCTGGCTGACGGGTTTCGTCAGGCAGCGATCGAAGCCCGAAGCCAGATAATCCTCAAGCTGCGGGCGCAGCGCGTTGGCGGTGACGGCGACGGCAACGGGGCGTTGGTGGCCGTTCATCTCGGCGCTCTGCAGGATGGCGTGAAGCGTCGTCAGCCCGTCCATGCCCGGCATCGCGATATCCATCAGCAGCAGGTCATGACGCCGGACCTTCCACAGCCCCAACGCTTCGTGCCCGTCGCAGGCAAGATCGGCGGAGATGCCGACCGCTTCGAGCATGGCTTTCATGATCAGCCGGTTGACCGAATTGTCATCCACCACCAGAACCGACAGCTCGGCCCAACTGCGCCGAACCGGGGGCGGCGGGTTGCGGCGCCTCTGCGGCGCCCGCAGGGTTGCGGGCGGCGCGGGTTCCACACGGGGGAGGGGCAGGTCCGCATGGACGCGCGTACCCGCCCCCGGGGCGCTGTCGATACTGACCTCTCCGCCCATCATCCGCGCCAGACTGCAGACGATGGTCAGACCCAGCCCGCGTCCCGAATGCGCCCGGTCGATCCCGCCCTTCGCCTGCTCGAAGGGAAACGCCACCCGGTCGATCTGCGCCGCGCTCATCCCGATGCCGGTATCGCCCACGGTGAAGCGCAGCTTGTCCGGCCGAGGGGCGCTGAGTTCCAGCGTGATCCGGCCCCTCGGTGTGAACTTCAACGCATTCGCCAGCAGATGATGCAGCATCTGAAGCACCCGCCCGGTATCGCCCCGGCGCAATCCCGTGGCCGAGGCCGCGATTCGGACCGAGAAGCCCAGACCCCGATCCTGCGCGCGCACAAGATACACGGGTTCCAGCCGCGCCAGCAATTCTGCCGGATCCAGCGCCTCGTCGCGAAGGATCAACGTGCCGGCTTCCAGGCTCGACACATCGAGCACGTCATCCAGCATCGCCATCAGCGTCTCGCCCGAATCGCGGATCGTGCCAAGCCACTCCATCGCATGCGGGGCCTCGACAAGGCCCTGCATCAACTCGGTCGCCCCCAGTATGCCGTTGAGAGGCGTCCGGATCTCGTGGCTCATCGTGGTCAGGAAGACGGATTTTGCATGACTGCCCGCCTGGGCCCGGTTCAGGGCGCGCCGAAGTTCGGTCACATCGGTTCCGGCGCCACGGTAGCCCGTGAACCGCCCCGAGGCGTCGAAGACGGGACGCCCGCTGATCTGCACCCAGAGTTCTTCGTTGCGTTCCGGGGCGGCGGCGGCGC
The DNA here is from genome assembly GCA_964555305.1 of uncultured Rhodobacter sp. Lineage (GTDB taxonomy): Bacteria > Pseudomonadota > Alphaproteobacteria > Rhodobacterales > Rhodobacteraceae > Pararhodobacter. The sequence goes on from CAZKSE010000009.1 coordinate 19,328, forward strand.
GGTAGACGAGCCCCGAAAACGGCTTGCGCGCCACCAGGATCGCCGCCAGTCGGTCCCAATCTCCGGAGCCCACGCATTCCGACCGATCAGCCGACATCTCCTCGCGCGTGCGCCCGATGATCTGGCCGGGTTCCAGCCCGCTAATCAACCGAAAGCTGTCCGAGATGTAGGTAAAGCGCAACTCGGCATCCTGCTCCCACACCCAGGAGCGGCTGACCAAGGCCACGTCCTGAAAGTTCGCCTCGGCGCGCGATTGCTCGGCGAGGGCGCGTCGCATCTCGGCCATCGCGCGATCGCGTTCCTCGGCCGCACGACGCCGCGCGAGAAGCGCCGCCACGCCGTTCGAGGCGCAGCGCAGCAGGAAGATCTCGTCTCGGTTCAGGCGGCGCGGACTTCGGACCGCGTCATAACCCAGAAAGCCCAGAAGCCGCCCGTCCTCCAACATCGGCACCAGGAGCAGGGAGAAGATCCCCTGTTCCATCAACACCTCGCGGGCCGGATGGGCTGGATCAAGGTCCGCCAGATGCGGAACCTCGACGCAGCGATCCTGCAGCAATTCGTCGAGCCAGGGACCCAGTTGCGTGATCGGCAGCCCCTGGAGACGCGCCCTCATCGGCTCGACGTCAGACGCGACCCATTCATGCGTGTTGTCGAGAAGGTCACCGTCGCGCGGCTGAAACACATAGGTCCGGTCAAAACCGCCCGCATCGCCCAGCACCTGTAGCGCGCGCGTTGCCGCGGCGTCCGCCGTATGCAGCGGCGCGGCAACGAGATCGGTGAGCAGACTTACCGTGATCCGCGCCAGATCACGCCGCGGATGCGCGTCGATCTTCTGGCAGATGTTCATTCAGCGGCAAGGGCGGTCGGGCGGGGCGTCAGGTGCAGCAAATTGGCGCTGCTGCGACGTTCGCGCAGGTGTGGGGCGATCTTTTCCATCGCCTCGGCCAGGGGCTCGGATATCTCATTTAGTCCCTCACGCTCGCAATACGAGATGAGGGAGATCATGTGGCCGACCATCCAGCGGTGTCTGTCCATGCGTCCACTCCGAATCACCGATACGCGGTTTGCGGTCGCGCAGATGGCGCAACCCGATTGATGGAAAGTACCGTTAACGAATGATTTTGCACGAATTATGCAGATCGCGTCGAAAACTGTGTCAGCCGTGGCCGGCGCGCATCAGATCAGCGTCCGTTGTTCGGGCGGAAGCGGTAACCGACGCCATAGATCGTGGCGATGAAGGGCCGTGCGCCTTCCGGTGCGGGCAGTTTGGCGCGTAGGCGGCTGACCAACCCGTCGATCGATCGATCGTAGCTGGTCCAGTCGCGCCCGCGAATCGCGGTCATCAACTGATCGCGGCTCAGGACCGCGTTCGGGTTGTGGAGGAAGGCCGTCAACGCGTCGAATTCCATCGGCGTCAGGATCACTTCGTTCCCTGCCGCGTCGATGACTTGTCGTGCACCCAGATGGACCGAGTAGCCACCAAAGGTGTGATCGGGTGCAGCGCCATGTCCATTGACCGTCGCGCCAGGCCGGGACCGACGAAGGACAGCGTGAACACGCGCCCGCAATTCGCCCAAGCGGAAGGGTTTGACGACGTAATCGTCCGCTCCCAGTTCCAGTCCCCGGATCTGATCGACTTCGTCGCTGCGCCCGGTCAGGATGATGATGCCCGGGCCGTCGCGTTTGCGCAGCGCCTGCACCAGCGACAGCCCGCTTCCATCCGGCAGGTCCAGGTCGATGATGCAGAGGTCGACTGGTCGTTTTTCGATCTCCTGTCTCGCCCATGCGACGGTCTCGCCCGAGTGAACCGTAAAGCCTTCGTCGCGCAGAGCCGTCTTGATCAGGCGCAACACCGAGGTGTCGTCATCGATGACCATCACCGTCGGTTGCACTCTGACGCCCCATAGGTTGAAAACAGCAGCCAAGATAATCGCTCAAGGTGCTATCGCAACCCCTTGCGTGGACCAATTTTCAAATCGGTTCAATCATGTCGGGATCAGCTGATACCGCCCGGCGAGGAAGACGTTGTTTCCCGGCACAACGCAGGGTAGCATCGCGAAAGTTCATTGATCACGTCGCGGCGGTTCGAGTCAGGATCGGAATGACGCTTCAAGCCTTTGTCGATCGCCACGCGGACCCGGTCTGGGTCGTCGATGCCGATTACACGCGAGTGATCCATGTCAACCCGGCCGCCTGCGTTGCACTTGGCTCGACAGCTGAAAAGTTGCTGCAACGCTGCCCGTCTGAATTAGGGTTGGCCCCCGGGGTCACGCGGATGGTGACCCGCCGCCCAGGTGACGAGCGTGTCGAAATCGAGGTGACGCCACTGCCAATCGATTGGGGGGGCAAGGCTGCAGTAATGCTTACCTCCTGCGATGAGACGCCGCGCTCAGATCGCGGTTTAACTGTCGCGGCAGCGCCCGCCACCCAAACTCATGACGAGGAGCACCAACTGCGCCACGCCTTGGCCGAAGCGCTACCTGTCATTGTGGCGACGTTCGACGTTGATGGGCAGATTGCCTACCTCAGTCGCCGATTTCACGATCTCACCGGCTTGCCGCCCGAGCGGCGCGGGATCGACGACATCCTCGAGATGGTTCACCCTGAAGACCGTCTGCAGGCCGAAACACGGAGCAGCGCCGCATTTGCCGCGCAGCGGTCTGCCGAGGTCGAATTGCGGCTGCGGGATGCGTCAACCGGCGGATACCGATGGCACCAGATTTCGGTGCGGCCACAGTGCAATACCGAGGGCGAGGTGGAGAAATGGTACGGTGTGGGCGTTGATATTGAAGCGCGCAAGCAAGCCGAAGCCGCGCTGCGCACCAGTGAGGCCCGCTACCGCTCGCTTCTGGAGTTGTTGCCCGTCGCAGTCTGGGAAGAGGATTGGAGCGGCGTGCGTGCGCTGGCCGACCAACTGACGAAGGCAGGTATCACCGATCTGCGTGCGCATTTTTCACAGCATCCCGAGTTGCTGGAGGAGTTGCAGTCAAGTCCCACTGTCGTAGCGGCTAACCCTACTGCCTATTCGATCTTCGCTGCGCGCAACGAGGACGATGTGGCTCGCGTGCACGCGCAATGGTTCGAAACGGCCGAGGCGCGCGAGAGCCATCTTGAGGAAATTCTGGCCTTCATCGACGGCAAGCCACCGCCAGCTCGCGAATTACCCGTCAAGACCGCCGAGGGTCGGCCGATCCGTGTCATCCAGCGGCTGGGATTTGATGCTCATGCCGAAGCGCCCAACCGCGTTGTGCATTGCCTGACCGACATCACCCAGCGCGTTCATGCCGAGGAACGGATGCGGGTGGTCTCCGAACTGGTCAGTGACGTGATCTGGGATCATGATATTTCCAGCGGCGACACCTGGTGCAGCGAGGGGTTTCGTACCCGGTACGGCCATGACCCGGTCAAGCTGGCCGAGTTGCGTGACGATTGGGCCGAACTGGTGCATCCGGAGGATCGTGCGTGGGTTCTCGACGGGGTGGCGAAGGCCGACGCCGAAGGCCGGAACTGGCTGGAACAGGAATACCGATTTCGTCGGGCCGATGGCAGCTACGCCGTAATCCAAGACAGGATACGGCTGCTTCGCGATGGTGAAGGGCGCGTGCGTCGAATGATCGGCGTCATCGTCGATGTTACCGCCGCCCGGGCCGAGGAAGAACGTCAGAAAGCGTTGGTGGAGATCGGCTCGGACGCCGCCTTCGAATATGATCCGGTCCGCCAGACGATCCATTTCGGTGAGGGGTTCCGGACAGTCTTCGGCCTCGACCTCGTGGGCGAGAAGAGGGTCCCCACGAAGCTTATCGACCACATGCACCCCGACGATCGCGACTGGGCCTTCAAAGGGTTCTTTCAGCTTCTGTTCAGCGATCAGCGTAGCCGGGTTCTGGAGTACCGGCTGCTGCGCGGTGACGGTCGCTGGGCTGATGTGTTGGAGCGGGTGATCGTCTTGCGCAACGATGACGGCACGCCAAGACGCGTCTATGCGGTCCTGGTCGATGTCAGTGCGCAACGGCAAAGCGAAGAGCGGCTGCGCCTCGCTGCCCAGGCCTCGCGCGAGGTCGTGTTCGACTGGGACATCCAGAGCGACCGAATGGAATGGAGCGGCGCCGCGTTCGAGCGCTACGGCTATGACCCGGGCGCGTTTCCTGGCACCTCGGCGCGGTTCATCGACCGCGTCCACCCTGAGGATCGCCACATACTGATCGAGGCCGCGCGCACTCTGCGCCGCGGTGAGGACTTTCCCGAGCTCCACGAGGCCCACTATCGCTTCTTTCGTGCCGATGGCAGCCTCGCGCATGTCATCAGCCGATCGCAGGCGCTCCGCGATGCGTCCGGTCGCGCGGTGCGGTTGGTCGGGATGATGTTCGACGTCAGCGAACTGCACCGCGAGGAAGAGCGGATGCGCGCCATCGTCGAGGTTTCGGCCGACGCCGTCTGGGAATACCACCCCGAGACGAACATGATGGTTTTCAGCGAGGGGATGAAACGGCATTTCGGTCATGAATGGGTCGGGGAGCGCTCGGTCCCGTCTCCGTGGCGGAAAGCCGTCCATCCCGATGATTTGCCGCGGATCATGCGCGGCTTTTCCGATTTTCTCGATGGGCGCGCATCGCGATGGCGCACTGCCTACCGGATGAAACGGGGCGACGGCACGTGGGCTCATGTCGAGGAGCGGGTGGTCGCCTTGCGAGACGAACACGGCAAGGCGCTGCGGGTCATCGGCAGTTTCGATGACGTGACCGAACGCACCCGCCTTCAGGAACAGCTGCATAACGCGCAGAAGATGGAATCCATCGGCCGGATCGCCGGCGGCATTGCACATGATTTCAACAACCTGCTCGCCGTAGTGATGGGCAATGCCGAACTGACACTCGAAACATCGGACGCCGCCGAGATCGCTGAATTCGGCAACGAGATCGTGCAGGCCTGCCAGCGCGGCGCGGAACTGACGCGGCGTCTGCTCAGCTTCGCACGCCGGTCCCAACTGGCTCCCAAGGTCATCAACCTGAACGAGACCGTCACCGCGATGAGCCGTCTGATCAGCCGGGCAATTCCCGAAAGCATCGATCTGCAGACGGCCCTGACCGCTGGCCTGTGGAACACGCGCGCCGATCCCGCCTTCGTCGAGAGCTCGTTGCTGAACCTCGTGCTCAACGCGCGCGACGCCATGCCCGAAGGCGGGAAACTGACGATCGAGACCGGCAACATGCGCGTCAGCGACAGCTATGTTACCGAGCGGGGCGAGGAACTGGCGCCCGGGCGCTATGTGATGCTGGCGGTCAGCGATACCGGGACGGGGATTGCGCGCGACATCATCGACAAGGTGATCGAGCCCTTCTTCACCACCAAGGGCCCGCATCTGGGAACGGGTCTCGGTCTCGCTATGGTTCACGGCTTCGTGCGCCAGTCCGGCGGTGCGCTGAGGATCTACAGCGAGCCCGGTGTGGGTACGACAGTGCGCATCCTGCTGCCGGCCGAAGAAGATGCCACCGACCGGCCGATGCTGGCCGCCTCAGCAGATCTGCCAGCGCCGGCACGGCGAGGCGCGCGCATCCTTCTGGCCGAGGACGAAGACGCCGTCCGCCGCACCATCGCGCGCATCCTGTCCGACCGGGGTTATGTTGTCGTCGACGCGCCCTCCGGCGATGCGGCGCTCGCCGCGTTCGAGGCCGCGACAGAGCCCTTTGACATGCTTCTGTCCGATGTCGTGATGCCGGGTAAGCTGCAAGGGCCGATGCTGGCGAATGAGTTGAAACGTCGCGCACCCGGCCTGGGGATTGTCTTCATGTCGGGCTACGCGAGCGAGGCGGCAGTCAACGGGAACGGGCTGCGGATGGACGATCTCTATCTGATGAAGCCCATTCAGCGGCGGGAGCTGCTGCAAGTGATTGAAGCACTGCTGGAGCGATTGAAGGGCAACCGCGCCGATTGAGCGGGGCAGGGCCGTTCAGTGCTCCAGCGCCTTGCCCAGGCGTGGCATCCCGGCCTTGCGCAGGGCCTGGCGCAGAGCCCGTCCCGAGATATCGGGCCAGGTCTCGGCGACTTCCTCGGTGACACGGGACGGGGAGGTCAGCCAGAGCTCCATGATGAAATCGTCCGGCGTCTGCGCGCGGATCCCTTCTGGGGCCAGCGCAGTTCGGGGAAAGTCGCGCAGGTTCTGCGTGAGGATCAGATCGGCGCGGCCCGCAATCGCGGCCGCCAGCACATGCCGGTCAGCCGGGTCGGGCAGATCCAGCACCTCGGCGTCGCCCGCAGCGACCTTTCCCTCCGGCCAGCGCGTGGCCATGCGGTGCAGAAGTGCAGCGATCAGGCTTCGTTCTTCCGGATTGCGGCGGTTGACCAGGTGCAACCATTCCGCGGCTATGCCATCGGACCAGAGCGGCTCATACAAGCCGCGTGCGGCCAGCCCCAAAAGAAAATCGCGCAAAACCGCAGGATAGAGCACGCAGGTATCAAGAAGCACCCGCATGTCAGTCGAGCCGGAAAAACAGTGCCTTCAGATAGCCGCTTTCGGCCAGTTGCGGCAGTTGCGGGTGATCCGGCCCGGCAAAGCCCGTGTGCAGCAGTTGCGCCCAGCGACCGCCCCGTCCGATACCGCGCGTGGAGGCCGTGCGGAACGCCGCCAGGTCCGCAGCGTGCGAACAGGAGCACAGGGCCAGATATCCCCCCGGCGCGACCAAAGGCGCGGCCAGCCGGGCGATCCGTTCGTAGGCGCGCAATCCGGCGGCCAGTGCTTGTCGGTTTGGCGCAAAGGCAGGCGGGTCACAGACCACCAGATCGAAGCGCGCGCCCTCGGTCGCCAAGGCCTCGAGCGTGGCGAAGGCATCGCCGCGGCGCGTGGCGAAGCGATCGCCAACCTCTGTAGCGCGTGCCCCGGCTTCTGCCAGTTCAAGTGCGGGCGCCGAGGAATCAACTGCCAGCGCGCTCTTGGCGCCGCCGGCCAGCGCCGCCAGCCCGAAGCCGCCGACATGTGCAAAGACGTCCAACACGCGCGCCTCGCGCGCGAGGCTGGCGGCAAAGGCGTGGTTCGGCCGCTGGTCGTAGAACAACCCGGTCTTCTGCCCACCGGTAAGGTCAGCCATATAAGTGGCGCCGTTCATCGGAACCGGCACCGGACCGTCGAGCGCGCCGCGCAGGATTACCGTTTCCTCGGAAAGGCCTTCCAGTGTTCGGGCGCGGCCGGTGCCGTTCTTGATCACCGCCGCGATGCCGGTGACGCTCACCAGCGCATCCGTCAGATCGCCGATCATCGCCTCGGCCCAGGCAGCGTTGGGCTGGATCACTGCGGAAGTGCCGAACCGATCGATGATGACACCGGGCAGTCCATCGGCCTCTGCATGCACCAGGCGATAGAAGGGGGCGGGATAAAGCCGCTCGCGCAGGGCCAGTGCATGCGCGATCCGGGCCTGCAGCCACGCGGCGTCGATCTGCGCCGCCGGATCGCGATCCATCAGCCGCGCGATGATCTTCGAGTTCACATTGACCGTGACCAGGCCCAGGGGCCGCCGCTCGGCATCCTCCAGCACCGCCAGGGTGCCGGCGGGAAGCCCACGGGTTCGGCGATCGAGCACCAACTCGTCGGCATAAACCCAAGGGAAGCCATGCCGGATCGCCGGGGCCGAGGATTTCGGGCGCAGGCGGACGACGGGGCGATCGGTCGGTCGATCGGCGTGAAGATCGGTCATGGTGGTCCTGCTTCTGGCGTCGGCCCAGCCTTAGCCGCGACGCTGCGCCGGTAAAAGCGCAAAAGCCCCGCGCGGCGGCGCGGGGCTTTCGGCAGCTCATATCGCAGGGTGGCTCAGGCGGTCTGGCCGTTCGGCGCCCGCCGCAGCAAACCTGCAACGCGGCGCCAGGCGGCGCGCAGCAGATCGGCCATCACTTCGGCCTGCATCGCGCGTGCCTGCCGCTCGATGGCGATGAGATCAAGCATTTCGGTCCGACGCGGCAGTTCCAGCGTCATTTGGGTGCGGTTCATCTTCATTCTCCTTCATTCGGGTGCATGGCTTTTCCGTTGCTTGGCTGCCCGCCCCGTCATTCAAACCTGAGCCGTAGATAGTGCCGCAGCGCAGAAACAACATCGGACAAAGCGGCATTCCCGCCTTGCGCTGGGCGCAAGGCTGACCTCGGGGCACTTGCGACGTTAGCGCTATCCACTATGTTGTCAGCATGGCCCGCGCTGCGGGCAGGCCCAGCCGTCAGAAAGGACCCCATGCCCCTTGATCCCCGCATCCTGGCCGTCACCGACCGCATTCGCGCCCGGTCGCGCGACCGTCGTCAGGCCTATCTGGACCGGATCGCTCGCGCGGCCGAGGCGGGGCCGGCGCGGGCGCATCTGTCCTGCTCGAACCAGGCGCATGCCTATGCCGCGACCGGCCCGGACAAGGCCGCCATGTCCGAGAGCCGGGCGCCGCACCTGGGGATCGTGACGGCATACAACGACATGCTCTCAGCCCATCAGCCGTTCGAGGATTTCCCGCATCGGATCCGCGAGGCAGCCCGCAGGACGGGGGCGACGGCGCAGGTGGCGGGCGGGGTCCCGGCGATGTGCGACGGGGTGACCCAGGGCCAGCCGGGGATGGAGTTGAGCCTTTTTTCCCGCGATGTCATCGCCCTCTCGGCGGGCGTCGCGATGAGCCACAACTGCTTCGATGCGGCGCTCTGGCTGGGGGTGTGCGACAAGATCGTGCCGGGACTTATCATCGCGGCGGCGACCTTCGGCCATGTGCCGGCGGTCTTCGTGCCGGCCGGGCCGATGACATCGGGCCTTCCGAATGACGAAAAGGCGAAGGTTCGCCAAGCCTTTGCCGCAGGGCAGGCGACCCGCGCCGACCTCATGGCGGCCGAGATGGCCAGCTATCACGGGCCGGGCACCTGCACCTTCTACGGCACTGCCAATACCAACCAGATGCTGATGGAATTCATGGGCTTGCACCTGCCCGGCACCAGCTTCGTCAATCCTGGCACCCCCCTGCGCGCGGCGCTGACCGAGGCTGCCGTGCACCGTGCCGCAGCCATCACGGCCCTCGGCAACGACTATCGCCCCGCCGGGCGCATCCTGGATGAGCGCGCCTTCGTCAACGGGATCGTCGGGCTGATGGCGACGGGCGGCTCGACGAACCTCGTCCTGCATCTGCCGGCGATGGCGCAAGCTGCGGGGATCGAGCTGGAACTAGCCGATTTTGCAGAGATATCCGAGGCCGTTCCGCTGATGGCCAAGGTCTATCCAAACGGTCTGGCCGATGTAAACCATTTCCACGCTGCGGGTGGGCTGGGTTACATGATCGGCGAATTGCTCTCGGCGGGTCTTTTGCATGACGATGTTGAAACCATCGCGGGACCGGGCCTGTCCCGCTACACCGAGGAGCCGAGGCTGACCGACAGCGGTCTTGCCTGGGTTCCCGGTGCCGGAAAGTCGTTGAACGACCGGATCCTGCGCCCCGCTTCTCAGCCGTTTCAACCCTCGGGCGGGCTGAAGCACCTGACCGGGAATCTTGGGGATGCGGTCATCAAGACCTCGGCCGTCGCGCCCGAACGGCACCTGATCGAGGCCCCGGTGCGGATTTTCCACGATCAGGCGGATGTAAAGAAAGCCTTCCATGCCAATGAAATTACATCGGATTGCATCGTGGTCGTCCGGTTTCAGGGTCCGCGGGCGAACGGCATGCCGGAACTCCACAGCCTCACGCCGATTCTTGCCGTCCTGCAGGACCGCGGGCTCAAGGTTGCGCTGGTCACTGACGGTCGGATGTCGGGCGCCAGCGGCAAGGTCCCCGCGGCGATCCATGTGACGCCGGAAGCCGCCGCGGGCGGCCCACTGGCCCGTTTGCGCGACGGTGATATCGTTCGACTTGATGCCGCCCGCGGGCATTTGCAGGCTCTGGTGCCGGATCTCGACAGTCGAAGTTCACTCATCCCTGACCTGTCGGCAAATCAACACGGGATCGGACGGGAGCTTTTCGCGCTCTTCCGGCAGAACGCCGGCCCGGCCAGTCAGGGTGCCTCACCCCTGTTCTGACCCCTTGCCCTGGCGGCAGTCTGCAATTATACGTTTGTATAATTCAGGGGGGCGATGGCGATGAGCGGGGCAGGGTGGTTCTCAGCCGGAGGCGGGGCGCAGGCATGAGCCCCCGCCGCCCCTTCCAGCGCGCCGGCGAAGAGGCGCGTCGCGGCGCGCTCATCGCCGCGACGCTGGACCTGATCGCCGAAGGCGGGCCCGCGGCGGCAACAGTCCGCGCCATCGCAGCGCGCGCTGATGTCACCCCCGGGCTGATCCGCCACTACTTTGCCACCAAGGAAGACCTGGTCGCCGCCGCGCATGAAGCGCTGATGACCGGGCTGACCGACTCCGCCGCCGCGCGGCTCGACGAGTTGCCGAACGACCCGCGCGCGCGCTTGCGCGGCTTCATCGTCGCCAGCGTCTCGCCGCCGGTGACCGATACCCGCGCCATGGCGCTTTGGGCGGCATCGATGCAACTGGTCCCGCGCGACCGGGCCATGCGTCGGGTGCATGAAGCGACATATCTGGCCTTTCGCGACCGTCTCGCCGGGTTGATCGCCGATGCGTTGCGGGCCGCCGGCCGGGCCGCGGACCCGGCGACCGTCCGCGCGCATGCCATTGCCGGCAATGCGCTGCTCGATGGCCTCTGGATCGAGGCCGCGGCTATTCCCGACCATTTTTCCGATACCGATCTGCCGGGTCTGGCGCTTTCCGCCTTTTCCCGCATGCTCGATCTGGCCCTGGAGGACTGAGATGCATTACGCCCCGATTACCAAGCGCCTTGCCGGGCTCGGTTCGGACAAATGGGCGCTGCACGCCGCGGCGCAAACCCGGCGCGCCCAAGGCAAGGAGGTGATCAACCTGACCATCGGCGAGCCCGACCTGCCGACCCCGCCCGAACTGATCGAGACCGCCGCGCGCGCGATGCACGGGGGGCGCACGGGGTATTCGAACGGGCGCGGAGAGACGGATCTTCTTCGCGTTCTCTCAGATACCTACAGTGCAAAGCTCAACAGATACATCAGCCACGATCGCTTTCTCTGTCTGCCCGGTACCCAGACCTCGCTCTATCTCGCGTTCATGACCGTCTGCGAACCGGGATGCGAGGTCATTGTCGGCGATCCGATGTATGCCAGCTACGAGGCGCTGATCCGCGCCGCGGGTGCCACCCCGGTCCCCGTTGCCCTCCGCCCCGAGGCCGGCTTCCGCCTTCAGGCGCAGGATGTCGCGCGCCATGTCACGCCGGCGACGCGCGCGATCTTCCTCAATACCCCGCACAACCCGACGGGCGCAGTGCTCACGCCCGAAGATCTGCGTGCGCTTTGCGATCTGGCCGCACGGCACGACCTTTGGGTGATCTCGGATGAGGTTTATCAGGACCTGACGCATGACGGCGTGCCCTTCACCTCGGCACTTGCGGATCCGGCGCAGGAGGAACGCGTGGTGATCGCCGCGTCGATCTCGAAATCGCACGCGGCGCCCGGGTTTCGGTCAGGCTGGCTCTGCGCGTCCGAGGATTTCTGCCGCCGTGCGCTGCCAGTATCGGAAACCATGCTCTTCGGCTCGCAGCCCTTCATCGCCGACATGACCGCACAGGCGCTGCGCGAGCCGCCGACCGTCGCGCAGGCGATGGCCGCGCGGATGGCGCAGCGCGCCCGGTTGATCCATGATCGGCTGGATGGCATCGCCGGCCTTCGCGTTCACAGACCGCAGGCGGGGATGTTCGCGCTTCTTGATATACGCGCCTTGTCGGCGAATTCGCAGCGATTTGCCCTCGCTTTGCTCGACGCGACCGGCGTCGCGGTCATGCCGGGCGCGTCCTTCGGGCAGGCGCTGGAGGGATGGCTACGCATCGCGCTCAATGCGCCGGATGAGGTCACCGCCGAAGCCTGCGCCCGGATCGCCGGCTTCGCGCGTCAGGAGGCAGCATGAAGACCGTCGCACAATACCTTGTCGATTGGTTGAAATCCATGAAGGTAGAGGTCGTCTTCGGCATCCCCGGGGTCCATACGATCGAGCTCTATCGCGCATTGCCGGGCTCGGGCATCCGCCATGTCACCGCCCGCCACGAGGCGGGCGCCGGTTTCATGGCCGACGGGTATGCCCGCGTCTCGGGGCGGTTCGGCGTGGCGCTGGTGATCACGGGACCCGGCGTGACCAACATCCTGACGCCGATGGCGCAGGCGCGGGCGGATTCGGTGCCGATGCTCGTCATTTCGGGTGTCAATGCGCGGCCGACGCTGGGGCAGGGCCTGGGGTATCTGCATGAACTGCCCGATCAGTTGGCGCTGACCGCGAGCCTCGGTCCGGCGTTCCATCTAAATGACGTCAAGGATCTGGGGAAAATCCTCGATAAGACGGCGCGGGCGCTGACCAGTGGACGCGGCGGGCCCGTTCACCTGCAGATCCCGCTGGACCTGATGGACGCGGCAGTTTCCGCCGACACGACCGACGGCGCGACCCACGCCCTTCCAACCGCCGACTTGGCGCGCGCCGAGGCAATCCTGGCCCAGGCGCGCGCGCCGGTAATCATCGCCGGTGGCGGCTGCCGGCGCGCGGAAGAGCCCCTGCGCGCCTGCGCCGAGGCGATGGGCGCGCCCGTCATCCAGACCACGAATGCCCGGGGGCTCATGCACGGCCATCCGCTGACCGTTCCGGCCAGTCCCAGCCTGGCGCCGGTGCGCGATCTGATCCGCGCCGCCGATGCGGTGCTGGTCGTCGGCTCCGAACTGGGCCCGACCGATTTCGACATGTATGGCACTGGCGGGATGCCGGACCTTTCGGAAATGATCCGGATCGACATCTGCGCCGATCAGCTCGCGCGCCACCCCGGAGCGGTGACGCTTCAGGGCCGGGCGGAGGAGGTGCTGGCACGCCTGTCCATCGGCGGGAGCCCGGCGGCCGACGGCCCCGCCCGTGCCGCGCGAACGCGCGAGGCGGCGATCCAGGCGCTCTCGCCGGCCCTGCGGGCCGATGTCGGGATGCTGGAGGCACTGCGCGCCGCGCGGCCGGGTGCCCTGATGGTCGGCGATTCGACCCAGGCCATCTACGCCGGGAACCTCTATTACGACCACGATTGCCCGGGCGGCTGGTTCAACGCGGCCACCGGCTACGGGGCGCTCGGCTATGCGACGGGCGCGGCGGTTGGCGCGTCGCTTGCCGCGCCCGATCTTCCTGTCCTGTGCCTTATCGGGGATGGGGGGCTGATGTTCGCGCCGGGGGAGCTGCTGACCGCGGTCGAGGAGAAGCTCGACATCACCTTCATCGTCTTCAACAACCGCGGCTTCGGCGAGATTGCCGACGCCATGCGCGATGCCGGCGCCGACGTCCTGGGGTGCAGCCCACAACCACCTGAATTCGAAAGTTTCGCAAGGGCTTGCGGACTTCCTTTCACACGCTGTGAAAAGCGCGATCTGCCGTCTGCATTGGGTGCCGCGCGCGGACCACGGCTGATCGAGGTGACACTGCCGCCGGTCGAATGACGAAGGCCCCGGCTTTACGCCGGGGCCTTGCTTCTTTCTGCCATCGGTCTCAGCGCGCCGAGGCGGGTTGGTCGCGCTTGGTCTCGGAATAGATCAGCAGCGGACGGCCATCGGCATTCACCGCATCCTCGTTGACCATCACCTTTTCGACATTCGTCATCCCGGGCAATTCGAACATCGTGTCGAGCAGGATGTCCTCCATGATCGACCGCAGCCCGCGCGCGCCGGTCTTCCGGGCGATCGCGCGCTTGGCGATGGCGCGCAGCGCGTCGTCGGTGAAGGCCAGCTCCACGCCCTCGATCTCGAAGAGGCGCTGATACTGCTTCACCAGCGCGTTCTTCGGCTCGGTCAGGATGATGACCAGCGCGTCCTCGTCAAGATCGGACAGGGTGGCGACCACGGGCAGGCGGCCGACGAACTCGGGGATCAGGCCGAACTTCAGCAGATCCTCGGGTTCCAGCTGCTTGAGCGTCTCGCCCACCAGGCGGGCGCTTTCGTCCTTCACATCGGCGCCGAAGCCGATTGCGGTGCCTTTCTGCCGCTGGGCGATGATCCGCTCCAGCCCGGCAAAGGCGCCGCCGCAGATGAACAGGATATTCGTCGTGTCCACCTGCAGGAATTCCTGC
>CAZKSE010000010.1:0-32586 GCA_964555305.1 uncultured Rhodobacter sp.
ACCAGTGATCGAATCACTGGTGGCCGAGGCCGTGTTGCTGACCGCCATGATCGGCCAGACGCTGAAACTGCGCTGGCGGCTGTCGCTGCAGATCCGCGGCAACGGCCCGGCGCGGCTGATCGCCACCGACTACTTCGCCCCGGGCGAGGCCGGCGTGCCGGCCCGCATCCGCGCCTACGCCAGCTTCGACCGCGACCGGCTGGACGCCACCGCCGATCCCTTCAGCCAGATCGGCGAGGGGTATTTCGCCCTGGTCATCGACCAGGGCCGCGACATGACCCCCTACCAGGGGATCACGCCCCTTTCCGGCGGCTCGCTTTCCGCCTGCGCCGAGACCTATTTCGCCCAGTCCGAACAGCTGCCGACGCGGTTTGCCACCTCGTTCGGCCTGTCGCACCTGCCCGGGCAGGACGCGGCCTGGCGCGCCGGGGGGGTGATGCTGCAGCACCTGCCCAAGGCCTCGCCCCATGCCAAGGGCGAGGCGACGGGCGAGAGCGGCCTGCTCGCCGCCGAAGACATGCTCGAGGGTGACGAGGCCGAGAACTGGGGCCGCGCCAACCTGCTTCTGGACACGGTGGAGGAGCTGGAACTGATCGGTCCCGCCGTCCAGCCCACCGACCTGCTTCTGCGGCTTTTCCACGAGGAGGCGCCGCGGGTCTTCGACGCCCAGCCGCTGTCCTTCGGCTGCACCTGTTCCGAGGAGAAGGTGCGCCAGTCGCTGTCGATCTATTCGGCCAAGGACATCGGCACCATGACCACCGACGAAGGCACGGTGACCGCCGATTGCCAGTTCTGCGGCGCGCATTATGTGCTGGATCCGGCGACGGTCGGGTTCGAGGCGGCGCCGCCATCGGATGAGGGTTCAGGCGATGGATCTGACGCCTGAACGATTGCGCGCGGCGCTGTCGGGCCCCGAGGCGGGCTCGTCGGATTTTGACCTGAACCCCGATTTCCGCCTGCCGCCGGGGCGCAAGCTGCGCCCCGCCGCGGTGCTGATCGCCGTGGGCGCGGGCGACGGCGGCCCCTCGGTGCTTCTGACCAAGCGGGCCTCGGGGCTGCGCCATCACGCGGGGCAGATCGCGCTTCCGGGCGGCAAGATCGACCCGGGCGATGCCGATGCCACCGCCGCCGCCCTGCGCGAGGCGCAGGAGGAGGTGGGCCTTGCGCCCGAACTGGTCGAACCGCTGGGCTACCTGCCGCCGCATGAGACCGTGACCGGCTACACGGTCACGCCGGTTCTGGCCCATGTCTCGGCACGTTTCGATCCGGTCCCGCAGGAGGAAGAGGTCGAGGAGGCGTTCTTCGTGCCCCTTGCCCATCTGGCCGATCCCGGCCGCTACCGGGTGGAGCGGCGTCTCTGGCTGGGGCAATGGCGCAGCTACTACATCGTTCCCTGGGGGCCCTATTACATCTGGGGGGCGACGGCACGAATGCTGCGGCAGCTTTCCGAAAGGCTCGCGCGATGAAGGTCTCGGGCGACTGGCTGACCCGGCCCGGCACCCAGGCGGTGCTGGGTATGATCAACCGCGCGGGCTACCGGGCGCTCTGCGTCGGGGGCTGCGTGCGCAACGCGCTTCTGGGCGTGCCGGTCACCGATGTCGACATCGCCACCAATGCCCTGCCCGCAACCATCACCCATATCGCCGAGGCCGCCGGGCTGAAGGCCGTGCCCACCGGCTATGCGCATGGCACGGTCACCGTCGTTGTCGACGGCATCGGCTACGAGGTGACCAGCTTCCGCCACGATGTCGAAACCTTCGGCCGTCACGCGCGCGTGGCCTTCGCCACCGACCTCGCGCAAGATGCCGCGCGGCGCGATTTCACCATGAACGCGCTCTATGCCCGTGCCGATGGGACGGTCGAGGATCCGCTGGGCGGTCTGGCCGATCTGGAGGCCCGGCGCGTCCGCTTCGTCGGCAATCCCCACGCCCGCATTGCCGAGGATTACCTGCGCATTTTGCGCTTCTTCCGGTTTCACGCGCAATACGGCGACGCCGCGGGCGGGCTGGACCCGACGGCACTCGACGCCTGCGCGTCCCATGCGGACATGCTTGCCACCCTCTCGCGCGAGCGGATCGGCGCCGAGATGCGCAAGCTTCTCGCCGCGGCCGACCCGGTGCCCGCGATCACCGCCATGGCGCAGATCGGCGTGCTCCAGACCATCCTGCCCGGCACCGCGACCGAGGGGTTGGCCCGGCTGGTCGCGTTCGAGGGGCGCGCGCATGGCGGCTGGCTGCGCCGGCTTGCGACACTGGGCGGACCCGACCCGTCGGAAGGGTTGCGCCTGTCTCGTTCCGAAGCGCGCGATCTGGCCCGGCTGCGCGGCGCCATCGAGGGAAACGAGCCCCCGACCGCCCTGGGATACCGGCTGGGTCGCAAGCTCGGCACCGATGCGCTCTTTGCCCGGGCCGCCTGCCGGGATCTGGACCTGCCCGCGCGCTGGTATGCGGATCTCGCGCGCGGGGCAGCGGCGGTCTTTCCTTTGCGCCCGGCCGATCTGAAGCCACCGCTTTCCGGCCCGGCGCTTGGCGCGGCGCTGAAACGGGCCGAGGCGTACTGGATCGCGCAGGACTTCACCCCCGACCGTGACGCGCTGCGTGCCTTGGCGCTGGACGCCTGACACCAGCGCCGCAACCGACATCGCGCCGGTTCACAGCCCCATGAACAAGGCCTCGCGTTCCAATCGACCCCGGCCGCCCGCTGCCGCAGGCCGGCCCGGGGACTCACTACCGCCCACCGTGGACAAACCTTTCCAAAAGGTTGCGATCACGGGTTTTTTGTAGTCTAATCTGATACTTGATATTTGGTCCAATCGTGGACGCGACCTTGCGGCAGCATCTCCTCGGGCCCGTGGTCGGAATCGACGCCTGCCGCCGCCACGCTGACACCCGCCGGAACCTGCGCCCATCCTTTGCTTTCGCCCCGGCAAGGGCTAGGTTCCGGCTCACCTGTTCAGGACCCACTCCGTGCTGCGATTCTTCGAAAATCTGGTGGACCCCTACGTCCCCTACACTGAATCGGACCGGCCGCCGCAACGCCTGTGGCCGTTCCTGCGGCAGTATATGGGACCGTTCCGCCGGGTCTTCATCGCCGCCGCCGCCATGTCGGTCGTCGTCGCCTTCATCGAGGTGGGTCTGCTCTGGTATCTGGGCCGGATCGTCGATCTGTTGGAAACCACCGGCCCCGCCGGCTTCTGGGCCGCGCATGGCTGGGAGATGTTTCTGGCCGCGCTCTTCATCCTGCTGCTGCGGCCCTTCCTGCAGATGCTGGACGTGGGGCTGATCAACAACTCGATCCTGCCGAATTTCGGCACGATCATCCGCTGGCGCGCCCATCGGCAGGTGCTGCGCCAGTCGGTCGGCTGGTTCGAAAACGATTTCGCCGGGCGCATCGCCAACCGCATCATGCAGACCCCGCCCGCCGCCGGCGAGGCGGTGTTTCAGGTCTTCGACGCGCTCAGCTTCTCCATCGCATATATCATCGGCGCGGCGATCCTGCTGGCCGGCGCCGACCCGCGCCTGCTGATCCCGCTGCTGATCTGGCTCGCGCTTTATGTGGGCCTCGTGCGCTGGACGGTGCGCCGGGTCACGCCGGCCTCGCAGGCCGCGGCCGATGCCCGCTCCGCCGTGACCGGCCGCGTCGTCGACGCCTATACCAACATCCACGCCGTCAAGCTCTTCGCTCACCACGCGCGCGAGGTCGATTACGCGAAAGAGGCCATCGAACACGCCCGCCGCACCTTCCAGAAGGAAATGCGGATCTTCACGATCATGGACGTGAGCCTGGTCGTGATCAACGGCTTCCTGATCGTGGCGGTCGTCGGCTGGGCGATCTGGCTCTGGTCGACCGGCGCCGCGTCGCTGGGCGTGGTCGCGGCGGCGGCGGCGCTCGTCCTGCGGCTGAACGCGATGACCGGCTGGATCATGTGGGCGGTGTCCAGCTTCTTCCGCAACCTGGGCGTCGTGGCCGAGGGGATGGAGACGATCGCCCAGCCCATCATGCTGACCGACGCAGCCGACGCAAAACCGCTGGAGTTCCGCGAGGGGCGGATCGAGTTACAGGGTGTCTCGCATCACTACGGTCGGCCTGCCGGCGGGATCCAGGACGTGACGCTGACCATCCGCCCCGGCGAGAAGCTGGGGATCGTCGGCCGCTCGGGCGCGGGCAAGTCGACGCTGGTGAAGCTCCTGCTGCGGTTCTATGATCCCGAGGGCGGGCGCATCCTGATCGACGGGCAGGACATCACCCGCGTCACCCAGGACAGCCTGCGCGCGCGGATCGGCATGGTCCAGCAGGATACCGCGCTCCTCCACCGCTCCGTGCGCGAGAACATCCTCTATGGTCGACCCGAGGCCAGCGAGGCCGAGATGATCGCCGCCGCCGAACGCGCCGAGGCGCATGAATTCATCGCAACCCTCGACGATGCCGAGGGCAACCAGGGCTACGCCGCCCGGGTGGGCGAGCGCGGCGTGAAGCTTTCCGGCGGGCAACGCCAGCGGATCGCGCTGGCCCGCGTGATCCTGAAGGACGCGCCGATCCTGGTCCTGGACGAGGCGACGAGTGCGCTTGATTCCGAAGTGGAGGCCGCGATCCAGGAAACGCTTTACGGTGTGATGGAAGGCAAGACGGTGATCGCCATCGCGCACCGGCTATCAACGATTGCACGCATGGACCGGATCGTCGTTCTGGACGAAGGCCGCATCGTCGAGGAAGGCACCCATGCCGAGCTTCTGGAACGCGGCGCGCTCTACGCGCGTTTCTGGGCACGGCAATCGGGCGGGTTCATCGGGATCGAGGAGACAGCGGAATGAACGGTCGGCATCGGCGGGGCGACGAACGGGGCAGGCGCGCATGAAGCTTGCCGATCTGATCGACCCGTTCCAACGCGCCCCGGGTCCGCCGCCCTCGACGCTGTGGCGTTTCATCCACTGGGGCCTCGCCGGCTCATGGCCGGTTCTGTTGTCGGCCGCGGCGATCTCGGCGCTGGCCGGGGTGATGGAGGTGCTGTCGGCCCTGATCCTGGGCGCGGTGATCGATGCGGCGCTGGGATCCGGCCCGGCGGCGTTCTTCGCGGAAAACTGGCTGCTGCTTCTGGGTTTCGCGGTCTTCTTCGTGGTGCTGCGGCCGTTGGCCTTCGGTGCCTCTTCGGCCGCGAACACGATTGTCGTCCAGCCCAATGTGAACGTGCTCGTCCAGGCACGGCTGAACCGCTGGACCCTGGGCCAGCCGGTGACTTTCTTCGACAACGACTTTGCCGGGCGCATCGCGCAGAAACAGGTGCAGACGGCGCGCGCACTGACCGATGTCGCGAACGAATCGATCAACACCGTGGCCTTCGCGCTGGCCTCGATCATCGGCTCGGTCGTTCTGCTGATCACGATCGATCTGCGCATGGCGGTCGCGCTGGCGGTGTGGATGGTCGGCTACTTCTTCCTGATCCGTTACTTTTTGCCGAACGTGCGCGCCAAGTCCGGCGCGCGGGCGGGCGCGCGGGCGATGGTGTCCGGCCAGGTGGTGGACACGATCACCAACATCAAGACCGTCAAGCTGTTCGCCCATTCCGAGCATGAGGACAAAGCCGCGCTGAACGCGATGGATGTCTTCCGCGACCGGTCGATCGACTTCGGGCAGGTGCAGGCCGCCTTTCGCTTCTGGCTGATGACCGTGGCGGGGATCCTGCCGGTGATCCTGATCGGCGGCACCGCCTGGCTCTGGTCGATGGGTCAGGCGAGTCCCGGCGACATTGCCGCCGCCGGCGCCATCGCCATCCGCATCGCGCAAATGACCGGCTGGGTCAGTTTCGTGCTGATGACGATCTACGGCAATCTGGGCGAGGTCGAGGACGGCATGAAGACCCTGACCGCCCGCCCCACCCTGGTCGACGCGACCGACGCCCAGAACCTGGGCCGTATCAAGGGGGCGGTGCGCTACGACAACGCAAGTTTCGCCTACGGGCGACAGGCGGGCGGGGTGGAGCGCATCAACCTCGACATCCGGCCGGGCGAGAAGATCGGCATCGTCGGCGCCTCGGGCGCGGGAAAGTCCACGCTGGTCGCGCTTCTCCTGCGTCTCTACGATGTCGAGGAGGGGCACGTCCTTGTCGACGGGCAGGATGTGCGCGGCCTGACGCAGGAGAGCCTGCGCCGGCAGATCGGCATGGTCACGCAGGAAACGGCGATGTTCAACCGCTCGGCCTTCGACAACATCCGCTACGGCCGCCCAGATGCCAGCCGCGCCGAGGTCGAGGCCGCCGCGCGCGCCGCGCAGGCGCATGACTTCATCGCCGATCTGCGCGACCACATGGGCCGCGCCGGCTACGAGGCGCATCTGGGCGAGCGGGGGGTGCGGCTCTCGGGCGGGCAGCGGCAGCGGATCGCGCTGGCCCGCGCCTTCCTCAAGGACGCGCCGATCCTGGTGCTGGACGAGGCGACCAGCGCGCTCGATTCCGAGGTCGAGGCGCAGGTGCAGGACGCGCTGGAGCACCTCATGCGTGGCAAGACGGTGCTGGCCATCGCCCACCGGCTCTCGACGATCGCCAGCATGGACCGGATCATCGTGCTGGAAGCCGGCCGCATCGTCGAGGAGGGCACGCATGAGGACCTGCTGGCGCGCGACGGGGTCTATGCGCGGTTCTGGGCGCGGCAATCGGGTGGGTTCATCGGGGTGGACGAGGCGGTGTGATGGACCTGGAAACCATCCCTCCCGCCGATTTCGGGCGCAGCCTTGAGGGGCTCGGGGTGAACCTGCTCTGCCGGGATGTGCGCGGGATGGCGGGGTTTTTGCACGGAACGTTCTTGATGCCAATCCACCGGCTCAGCGACGATTTCGCGCTGGCGCGTCACAGTACGGTGCTGATCCAGTTGCACCGCGATGCGACCTTTGCACGGCACCCGCTGCACGGATTCCTCCCTAAAGCGCCGCCGCGCGGGTGCGGCGCGCAGTTCTACCTTTTCGGCATCGCGCCCGATGCAGCCTGCGAACGGGCCGAAGGTGCGGGCGGCACGGTGATCGAGCCGGCGACCGACAAACCGCACGGCCTGCGCGAGGCCACGATCCTGTCGCCGGAAGGCTATGCCTTCACCCCCGCGGTTGCCCTGGAATGAGCCTGCGGGTCGAACGGCTGGGCCATCGCGGCGACGGCGTGGCCGAGGGCATCTTCATCGCGCGCACCCTGCCCGGCGAACTGGTCGAGGGCACGGTTGAAGACGGCCGGATCGCGCGGCCGCGGATTCTGGAACCCTCGGCACATCGGGTCACGGCGCCCTGTGCGCATTATCGCGCCTGCGGGGGTTGCGCACTTCAGCACGCCTCGGATGCATTCGTGGCGGCGTGGAAGCAGGCGGTCGTCGAGAACGCGCTGAGAGCCCAAGGGATTTTCGCTGCTTTCCGGCCGATCCACACCTCGCCCCCCTCGAGCCGGCGCCGCGCGGTGCTGGCGGGGCGCCGGCTCAAGGCCGGCGCGATCGTGGGGTTTCATGCCCGCGCCTCGGACACGCTGACGGCGATCCCTGGCTGCCTTCTGCTGGCGCCACGCCTGATGGCGGCCCTGCCGGGGCTGGAGGCGCTGGTGGCGGCCGGGGCGTCGCGCAAGGGCGAGATGGCGTTGACGGTGACCGTGCTGGACCAGGGCCCCGATGTCGCTGTTCAGGGGGGCAAGCCGCTCGACGCCGCGCTGCGGATCGAATTGCCGCAGATCGCCGCGCGCCACGGGTTCGCGCGCCTTGCCTGGGCGGGGGAGACGGTCTTCCAACCCCAGCCGCCGACGCTGGCGATGGGACGGGCGCGCGTCTCGCCCCCGCCCGGCGCCTTCCTTCAGGCCACGACCGAGGGCGAAGGCGCACTGGTTGCCGCCGTGCGCGAAGCCCTCGAGGGGGCGCGCCGCGTGGCCGATCTTTTCGCCGGATGCGGCACCTTCACGTTGCCGCTGGCCGAGACGGCGGAAGTGCACGCCGTCGAAGGCAGCCCGGCGATGCTGGCGGCGCTGGATGACGGATGGCGCGGTGCGCCGGGGCTGAAGCGTGTCACCACCGAAGCGCGCGATCTGTTCCGCCGCCCGCTCCTTGCCGACGAGCTGGCGCGGTTCGACGCGCTGGTCATCGACCCGCCCCGCGCCGGGGCCGAGGCGCAGATGCGCGCGCTCGCCGCCGCCCGCGACGCAGCACCCGCGACCCTTGCGGCCGTCTCCTGCAACCCGGTCACATTCGCGCGTGATGCGAAAATCCTTCTCGAGCTCGGCTACCGGATCGACTGGGTGCAGGTTATCGACCAGTTCCGCTGGTCGCCGCATGTGGAACTTGCAGCGCGCCTGTCGAGGCTCCATATGCCTCGAGGCTGAAAGTCGGCCGGGCATCCGGCAGCAGATGGACAACAGATGGCAAGGCAATGACCAACCGCGAAAAAGTCGCTCATTTCCTGGACCAGGCCTGGGTGCGCCAGGGCATCATCGGCGTGATCTTGTTCAATGCCGTTCTGCTGGGCCTGGAAACCTCGCCCGGGATCATGGCGGCAGTGGGGCCTGTGATCATCCTGCTCGATACCGCCTGCCTGACGATCTTCGTGATCGAGATTGCGCTGAAACTCTACGCGCAGCGCCTCGGCTTCTTCCGGTCGGGCTGGAACATCTTCGACTTCGTCATCGTCGGCATCTCGCTGGTCCCCGGGGCCCAGACCTTCAGCGTCTTGCGGGCACTGCGGATCCTGCGACTTCTGCGCGTCGTCTCGGTCTCGCCATCGCTGAGGCGCGTGGTCGAGGGGTTCGTACGCGCGCTGCCGGGCATGGGGTCGGTATTCCTTCTGATGGGGATGCTCTTCTACATCGGGGCGGTCATGGCCACGAAGCTTTTCCAGACCAGCTTTCCGGACTGGTTCGGCGACCTCGGGAATTCAGCCTATTCCCTGTTCCAGATCATGACGCTGGAGTCGTGGTCGATGGGCATCGTCCGCCCGGTGATGGAGGTCTACCCCTATGCCTGGGCCTTCTTCGTACCCTTCATCATGGTCACGACCTTCGCGGTGGTGAACCTGCTGGTCGGTTTGATCGTGAACTCGATGCAGGATGCCCATGCCGAGGAATCGAACGCCGCAACCGACGCCTACCGCGACGAGGTCCTGAAGCGGCTGGAGGCGATCGAACAGCGGCTGAAGGCGCGCGAGCGTGTCGATTGACCCGCTCCGGGCCGATGCGGCCACGCGCGGTCCTGACACCCAACCTGGCGGCGGCCCAGCCCCGAACCGGATTACAGCTCAACCCGGGTTACGTTCGGCCCACCCGGCGAAGATTTTTTCCAGCGCGACGACGATATAATAGAGAAATATCCCCAGAACGGCGAGCGCGATCAGGACCGCGAACATCAGCGGAAAGTCCGAGTTGATCTGCGCCGACTGGAAGAGATGCCCCAGCCCGCGCCCGTGCGGGGTGATGATCTCGACCAGGTTGGTGCCGATGAAGGCGAGCGTCACTGCGACCTTCAGCGCCCCGAAGAACTCGGGCAGGGTCTTCGGCAGCGCGATCTTCCAGAAGACGGTGAAGCGCGACGCACCGAGCGAACGCAGGATATCGCGGTATTCAGGCTCCAGCGTCGACAGGCCGATGGCGACCGAAACGGCGATGGGGAAGAACGAGATCAGGAAGGCAATCAGGATCGTGTTGAAGTCGTGCTGGCCCACGAACATCAGCGCCACCACCGGCACCACCGTCGCCTTCGGAATGGCGTTGAAGCCGACAAGGATCGGGTAGAGCGCGTCGTTCATGATCCGGCTCAGACCCATGATCATGCCGATCAGCGTGCCGAAGATCACGGCCAGCATCAACCCCGCCACGGTCCGCCACAGCGTCTGCCAGCCGTAGACCCAGAAAAGCTCCTGAAACCGGACATAGGCGGGCCAGAGATCCGAGGGCGCGGCCATCTTGAACTTTGGCCAGCCCATGTACCAGACCAGCGCCTCCCAAGCCGCCAGAAGCACCATCATGGCAATGATCGGAACCAGCACCTTCTGCCAGTTGATGCTCATGCCTCGACCTCCGCGCGTCCCTGAGCGATCTGGATCTGCCGGCGCAACACGGCCAGCCGCTCGACCGACTCGGGGGTGTAGAGCATCTCGAGCGGCCTTGGCCCGGGGATGGTGATGTCCATCACATACTGGGTCGTCGCGGGCCGGCCAGACAGCACCACGACCTGATCGCCCAGATAGACGCTTTCACGCAGATCATGGGTGATCAGCACGGCAGTCACCGGCTCTTTCACGCGCAACTCGTGCATCGTCTGCCACAGATCCTCGCGCGTGAAGGCGTCGAGCGCGCCGAAGGGTTCATCGAGGATCAGCACATCCGGCTTGTGCACCAGCGACCGGCAAAGCGAGGCCCGCTGACGCATGCCACCGGATAGTTCGGACGGCCGCTTGTTCTCGAACCCCTCCAGCCCGACCAGCGCCAGAAGTTCGCGCGCGCGCTCTTCCTTCTGGCGGCGGGGCATACGGGGGGCGACGATCTCCAGGGGCAGGATGACATTCTGCAGGATCGTGCGCCATTCCAGCAGCACCGGGTTCTGAAACGCCATGCCGACGGTCTTGCGCGGGCTCGTCACACTTTCGCCATGCAACCAGACCTCTCCCTGGTCAGGGAACATCAGCCCGGCGATCAGGCGCGTCAGCGTCGACTTCCCGCAGCCCGACGGGCCGACAACGGCGCAGAACGATCCTTCGGGGATGGCGATGTCCAGCTCGCGCAGCACCGGGAACGGCCCGTTCTTGGTCTTGTAGGCGTGGGTCACGCCCTTGATCTCGATCAGATTGCCCACGCCGAGCCGTCCTTCATCCAGCAACTAAAACCTGCGGACAGTACCGGCCCTTGTCGATAGGGCCGATAAGGGGGCGAGCCGAGGCTGGCCGCCCCTTGCCGCGTCACTCGACCGCCAGGCTGCCGTCGTCGGGCAGATAGGCATCGGTAAAGTAACGGGCCGCGTCAGGCTCGGCCTGGAATTCATAGGTCATTGCGATCTGTTCCAGCGACAGGGCAAACCGTTCGGCATCGACATTGCCCACCCCGTTTTCGCGCACCCAGTCAGTCAGGATGTTATCGCGCAGCGCGATTTCCAGTCGCTCCAGTTCCAGGTCGGAATCGAGCGCGGGGTTGCGCGCGGCAATCGCCGCGATGCCCGCAGCGGGGTCGGCCACCGTGTCACGCAGCCCGAGGGCGACCGCCCGCAGAAAGCCTGTGACGGCCTCGGGGTTCGCTTCGGCGAAGTCGGTATTCGCGATAATCGCATTGCCGTAAAGTGCCAGGCCATAGTCGGCCATGAGCATGACCGAGATATCGTCGGGGTCGATCCCCAAGCGCACGGTATTCAGATAGCTGGTGAAACTGAAGCCGGTGACCGCATCGACCTCGCCCGCGGCAAGCATTGGCTCCCGTGTGGGAAAACCGACGGGCTCCACGGTGATGGCGTCGACATCGAGCCCCTGTTCCGAGGCGAAGATCGGGAACTGCGCCCAGGCCCCATCGGGCGGTGGCGCCCCCAGGCGGCGGCCTTCGAGGTCGGCGGGCTCGCTGACGCCGAGGCTACGGCGGCCGACGATGGCAAAGGCAGGCTTGTCATAAAGGATCATGACCGCGGTGACCGGGGCGTCGGGGTTCTGGTCGATGAACTTGATCAGGCTCGCCATATCGGCAAAGCCAACCGGATAGGCACCAGTCGCAACTTTCGGAATCGCATCGAGCGAGCCCTGCCCCGGCGTGACTTCGACGCTAAGCCCCTCCTCGGCGAAATGGCCATTGTCGATGGCCAGGAAATAGGGCGCGGCAGGCCCTTCGAAGCGCCAGTCGAGGGCGAAGGGCATCTGCGTATCGGCCAGCGCCGGCAGGGCAAACGCGGCCCCCAGCAGGCCCGCGGAAAGGAAGGATCTGGTCACGGTGAACGCTCCTTGTTGGTCACTCGGGTCTTGATACCCTGAATCTTGTCGGTTGCAGGCAACATCGACCTTGCCGGCGGCCGCCGGCCCGCGTCGATGAAATACCGGGCGACGGCACAGGCGCATGCTATTCGTTTCAGCAGCCAATGCAACAGAACCAAGCAAGGATTGAAACGCTTCGGGCAGGGCCAATCACTCGGCGGCGAGGCCGTGGCGAGACGGCGCCTCGCCCAGGGCGCATAACTCGGCGACGACGCCGCGCATCAGGCTGCGGAACGCCTCGAACCCGGAGCCGGGGACAACGCGCGTCTCGTCGAGATAGAGGCCGCGGTCGATCTCGATCTGGACGGCGTGCATCCCGGCGGAGGGGCGGCCGTAATGCTGCGTGACGTAAGCGCCGGCGAAGGGCGCGTTGCGCATCACCCTCAGTCCGGCGCGGCGAAAGACGGCCTCGATCTGATCCAGAACCTCGGGCGCGCAGGCTGCACCATAGCGGTCGCCAAGAACCACTTCGGGGCGGTTGCGATGCGCGGCAATCGCTTCATGCGGCATCGAATGCATGTCGCACAGGATCACCCGACCAAACTGCGCGCGCTGCTGCTGCAAGAGCCGCGCCAGCGTGTCGTGATAGGGCCGCCAGTAGCGCCCGATCCGTTCCTCGGCCTCGGCGCGTGGGAGGCGGGCGCGGTAAATCGGCCGGCCGTTGGCCACCACGCGCGCAATCACTCCCAACCCCGAGGCAACGCGCGGATTGAGTCCGCCCCGGCCGACGCCATCGATCAGCGTGGGGTCCAGCTCGTCCGCGCCCCGGTTGAAATCAACATAGGCACGCGGCACTTCGGTGGTGATCAGCGGCGCGCCGAACGCCGGGGCATCGGCCACCAGAAGATCCACGAAGGCATCCTCGGACGACCGCAAGGTCAGTGCATTCACCTGCGCAAGTGCCAGAAAATCAGCCGGATAGACCCGTCCGCTGTGCGGCGAGGCGAAGACGAGATGACTGGTCGTTTCGACCGGCTCGAAAACCTGCACCGCGGCGGGCATGCGGACCTCCATGACGGGTCAGTATAGTCCAGTCACATAGCCTGCGGAAAGCCCTTGAACATGGCGCCGAGTCCTTTTATAGACCCGGTCGCTGCCCGGATGTGCCCATGCTCAACCGGTCAGGGCGCGTAGCTCAGCGGTAGAGCACTACGTTGACATCGTAGGGGTCACAAGTTCGAACCTTGTCGCGCCCACCATCGCCCCTTCCCGGGGCCAGAGATCGCCGCGCCCCGCAACGGGGCGCAATTGTTTCAAGGCGCTGCCTGCGCCGCGAAGAGGAGAAGGCCGATGAAGGTCAGAAATTCGCTGCGTTCGCTCAAGCAGCGCCATCGCGACTGCCAGATCGTGCGTCGCAAGGGCCGGGTTTACGTGATCAACAAGACCCAGAGGAAGTTCAAGGCCCGCCAAGGCTGAACCGCCCAAGTTGAAAAGACCGGACCGCCGCAGTTTTCTGCGGCGGTTCTTCATTGTGCTGCCTTTAGGGTCTTGGGTTACGCCCCTCTGTTGCCGGCGTAAGCCGAAGCGGCACGCGCGGGTGCCACGGGCGAGATTGGTGTGCGCGCGCCTTCGGTGCGACTCAGTCCGATCCGGGAAGTATTGCCCCCATCAGGAGCCGCGAGACGATCTGCTCGTTCAGATAGCCGGTGGCGGGCAGATCGTTTGCGCGCTGATAGCGCCGCAGCGCTCGCCGCGTGTCTGCATCGAATTGCCCGTCGGCCGCCCCTGGATCGTGTCCCAGCGCCTCAAGGCGTTGTTCGATCAGCGAGCGCATCATGCGCGGCAGACCGAGTGCCTCCTCTACCGCCTGCGCAGCGCGGTCGGCATCCGCATCCGGCCGCGCCGGTCGACCTGGTCGACCAATGAAGGCGTCCAGCCGGTCGCGTGCATCCTCGGCGAAGGCGCCTTGTGGAAAGGCCTCCAGGTAGCGGCGGTAGGCCGCCGGCGAATCGGCCGCGCGGGCGTCGTCCCAGGCGTCCCGGTCGCGAGCCTGCGCAGCCGACTGACGCTCGGCGTCGATCGCGCCCAAGCGCTCCCGTGCGATCGCAGCGAAAAGCCCGTCGGGAAAGCGCGCCAGATAGGCACGCAAGCCCGCCTCGTCGGCACCCGCGCCGGTGTCGCGCCAGAACGCGCGATCCTGGCGGTCGATCTCGGCTTGGCGTTCGCGCGCCTCGGCTTCCAGCTCGGCTGCGCGACGCGCCGCCTGTGCCGCCAGCCGAAAGATCTGGTCGCGGTCCAGAAAGCCCGTGTCGGCCACGTCATTGGCCCGTTGCCAGTCGCGTATGGCGCCGCGGGTGCCTGGACCGAAGATGCCGTCTATGCCGCGCGTGTCCCTGCCCAGAAGCGTCAGGTCGCGCTGGATAGCGCGCCGCTCGTCACGAGAGAGGTTCAGCGCCTCCTCGATGCGATCAGGGGCGCGCGCCTGCGCGTCGAGCGCGGTGCGCGCCCGGTCGGCGAATGGGCTTTCAGGGAAATCTTCCAGAAACGCTGCCAGAGCCTCGCCACTGCCGTCATCTTCAGCCGCCTCCCAGGCCCGGCGTTCAGCGTCTTCGTCGGGACGGAAATCAGCCGGCAGGAAAGGAAGATGCGCCGGCACGAAGCCCTCAAGCAGGAGCGCGCGGCCCTCTGCTGCAGCCGACGCCAGCCGCGTGCCGGGTCGGGCCAGCGCGCGCAGGAAAGCCGCGATCTGCGGCCCCGGCCCGCGCACCAGCGCTACTCCTTGCGGGACGGAGAACGTTTCGGGCAGGCCGCCAGTCAGCCCAGGGCCGGGATCGCCTGGAAAGGCCGTCTCGACCAGCGCCACAACCGCGCCGCCCGGGCGCATCGCCGCCAGCGAGAGCACGGCGTCCAAGCGTATCCCGGCCCCATCGGCGCGAATCGGGGTCAGAGTTCCAGCCTCCGCGCCGAGAAGCCAGATGCCGTGCGTGCCATGGACCCAGTGACCCGCCAGAACGATGACGGCACGCTCGCCCGCACCCGCGGTCAACTCGTTTTCTATCTGCGACAGGGCGTCGCGCAGAGCAGCGGTATTCAGGTTTCGTACGATTTCGGTGTCGAAACCCATGCGGTCCAGCCGTTCCACCTCCGCGGTCAGGTCGCCGATGCCGCGCAGATCGCGCAATTCGGCGTATTCCTCGTTGACCACGAACAGTGCCAGCCCGGCGGCTGCGGCGGGTAGCACCGACCCAAACAGCCACACTACAATCACCAACAAACGAACCACGACAGACCCCTCCCTCCTCGGGCGGGACGTTGGTCAGTCGTAGCTGCGCAGATCCTCGATCACCTTGCCGTCGTTGGGCAGGGAGCCGGGTGGCACCAGTTCGACCTTGCCCCGCAGCTTGAGCGTATCAAGGAGCGTATCCTCATACAATTTGGGATTGGCCGCACGCGTTTCGATCCGAACCGTCATCACGTCCATTTCACCTTCGCGCGTGGCGATCACGCGGGCGCGACTGACCTCCTCGTGCCGGCTGACGAAGGCAGCAACCTGTTCGGGGCGGACGAACATGCCCTTGATCTTGGTGGTCTGGTCGGCGCGACCCATCCAGCCCTTGATGCGCTGATTGGTCCGACCACAAGGGCTGGTCCCCGGCAAGATCGCCGACAGATCGCCGGTGGCAAAGCGAATGAGCGGGTAGTCGGGATTGAGCGTGGTGACCACGACCTCTCCCACCTCGCCCTCAGAGACGGGATCGCCGGTGCCGGGACGCACGATCTCCACGATCACGCCCTCATCGACGATCAATCCTTCGAGCGCCTCGGTTTCATAAGCGATATCGCCCAGATCGGCGGTGGCGTAGCACTGACGGCAAGTGATCCCGCGATCGGCATATTCGGCGCGCAGCGAGGGGAAAAGCGCCCCGCCGCCAACCGCCGCGCGGGCAATCTTCAGGCGCACGCCCATCGCATCGGCCTTGTCGAGGATCACCTTCAGGAAATCCGGCGTCCCGGCATAGGCGGTAGAGCCCAAGTCGGCCGCAGCGCGCACCTGAAGTTCGGTCTGGCCGGTCCCGGCGGGAAAGACGGCCGCGCCAACGGCACGCGCGCCGTTTTCGAACATCATGCCCGCCGGCACGAAATGGTAGGAAAAACAGTTCTGGACGATATCGCCCGGCCCGATCCCCAGCGCGTGCAGGAAGCGCCCCATGCGCCACCAGTCATGTCCGGTGCGCCCCGGCTCGTAGATCGGCCCGGGAGACTGGAAAAGGTGCTCGAACCCCGCTGCCGCGTGCGCGGCAAATCCCCCCAAGGGCGCGCGTTCGGCCTGCGCGCCCACCAGTTCAGACTTGCGCAGGACGGGCAGGCGAGAGAGGGCGTCGGCCCCGGTGATGGACGCCGGATCCACCTCGGCCAGCGCCGTGGCATAGCCCGGCAAGGCCTTTGCCCGGCCGATCTGCGCAGGCAGCACCTGCGCCACATCGGCGGCCCGCTGGTCGGCCGAGCGTGTCTCCAACTCGTCGAAATGCTTGCTCATCTTGCCCCGCGGATCGTGCCGCGCCCCTGTTGCATCATCGGCCATGGCGTCAGGCCAACCAGCGCTTGCGACGGCGATAGCTGCGCACGTCACGGAAGCTCTTTCGGCCCTTGTCGGACATGCCGAGGTAGAATTCCTTCACATCCGGATTCTCGCGCAGCGCATCGGCCGCGCCTTCCATCACCACGCGGCCATTTTCCAGAATGTAGCCGACATGCGCATACCGCAGTGCGACATTGGTGTTCTGTTCGGCCAGAAGAAAGGTTACGCCCTGTTCGCGGTTCAGGCGCTGAACGATCTCGAAGATCTGCTCGACGAGTTGCGGCGCAAGGCCCATCGAGGGTTCGTCGAGCAGGATCGTCTCGGGTCGGCTCATCAGGGCCCGGCCGATCGCTGTCATCTGCTGCTCGCCGCCCGAGGTGTAGCCAGCCTGGCTGCGACGCCGCTCTTTCAGCCGGGGGAAGTATTCATAGACCATCTCCAGGTCCTGCTGGACAGCGGCCCCGCCGTCCTGCCGGGTATAGGCACCGGTCAGCAGGTTTTCCTCGACCGTGAGGTGCTCAAAACAATGGCGCCCCTCCATCACCTGGATCACGCCTTTCTTGACCAAATCCGCCGGGTCCATACCCACCAGATTTTCGCCACGATAGGTGATCGATCCCTTGGTGATCTCGCCCCGCTCGGAATGCAGCAGCCCCGATATCGCCTTCAGCGTCGTGGACTTGCCGGCGCCGTTGCCGCCCAGGAGCGCGGTGATCCCGCCCTTGGGCACCGAAAGGCTCACCCCCTTCAGCACCAGAATGACGTGATTGTAGATCACCTCGACGTTGTTGACCTGCAATAGCGTCTCGGTATCGGTACGGGCGTCGAACATGGGCGCGTCCCTGCGATGATTGGGTTGTGGCGGGCGGGCGCGAATGCGCCCGCCCCTCGGTCCGGGTCAGCCGCCCGAACGCTCCAGACACTGCGGTTCGATGTTGTTTTCCGCGGCATAGGCCATCGAATCTTCCATCACCATTTCCATGATCAGGTCGCGATCCGGCATGATCCAGTCCGTGATCAGGTTCCAGGTGCCTTCGTTGGCGTCCCACTGCTGGATCATCGCCTGGCCTGTGCCCCCATGGTTCTGGCAGCTGACCTCGAAGGCCGGACCGAAGTTGGGCAAACCCAGTTCTTCCATCAGCTCTTCGCTAATGACCAGGTTGGCCATCCCGTCGCGCATCATCGCCGGCGTGATCTCGGCGACGCCGTGGATTTCCTGCGCGACCTTGGCGGCCTCGACCGCCAGCATCGCGGCATAAAGCCCGCGCGAGTACATCACGGTGCCGACCTGATCGCCGGCGCCGGCGGCCAACCCACGGTCTATCACGTACTGCTGGATATCGTCATAGACCGGGTAGTCGCGGCCCGTGCCGTGCATCGCCAGCGACTTGTAGCCATGGGCGCCCTGGCCCGCCGGACGGACGTCGTTTTCGGAGCCCGACCACCAGATGCCGATGAAGTTCTCCATCGGGAAACGGATGTTGGCGGCTTCCTGGATGGCGACGGCGTTCATCACGCCCCAACCCCACATGATGACATAGTCCGGACGCTCGCGGCGGATCTGTAGCCACTGGTTGCCCTGCTCCTGGCCCGGGCTGTCTACGCCAATGGTGATCAGGTTGTAGTCCAGTTGCTCGGCCAGCCGCGTCAGCGTCGGGATCGGTTCGCGCCCGTAGGCCGAGTTGTGGTAGAGCAGCACGATCTTCTTGCCCTCGAGCGAGCCATCGTTCTGCTCCAGCAGGTAGTTGATCGCCACACTCGCCCCGTCCCAGTAGTTGGCGGGGTAGTTGAAGGTCCAGTTGAAGACCTCGCCATTCACGGCCGAGGTGCGCCCGTAGCCCATCGTATGCATCGGGATCTGGTCTTCCATCGTCCGCGGGATCAGCTGGTAGGTGATGCCGGTCGACAGCGGCTGAAGGATCAGCGGGCTGTCACCGCGCACACCTTGGTAGCATTCGACGCCACGCTCGGTGTTATAGGCAGTCTCGCATTCGGACATCCGGATCGGCACGCCACCGATGCCGCCGTCCCGCTCGTTGATCAGCGTCAGGTAGTCCTGGTAGCCGTCGGCGAAGGGGATGCCACCGGGCGCGAACGGGCCGGTACGGTAGTTCAGCATCGGGAAATGCAGCGACTGGGCTATTGCCGGCGCTGCGGCGGTCATGGCGACCGCAATCGCTGCGGCCATTCGGGTCATCTTCATCGGTTTTCCTCCCATGGACGATGATGATTTAGGGGTAGCTTGTGGTCCGCCCCGTCAGTGCGGGAAGGGCCAGAGACGCAGTTTGTCCTTGATCGTCCGCCATAGCGCGGTCAGCCCATGTGGCTCCAGGATCAGGAACACGACGATCAGCGCGCCGATGATCATGATCTCGAAATGCGCCGCCAGGTCCGACGACCAGCCGAGCTGGTTGACCAGCAGAAGCTTCAAGAGCACCGGGCCGACGATCAGGAAGAAGGCACCCAGGAACGAACCCAGGATCGAACCCAGCCCGCCGATGATAACCATGAAAAGCACGAGGAAGGACTTGTCGATGCCAAAGGCCTCGCCCGCCTCGACCGCGCCCAGGTACACCGCGAAAAGCAGCGCCCCGGCGATGCCGATGAAGAAGGACGACACCGCGAAGGCCGACAACTTCGCCATCAGCGGGTTCACCCCGATGATCTCGGCTGCGATGTCCATGTCACGGATCGCCATCCACTTCCGCCCCAGCGTGCCGCGGGTCAGGTTCCGCGCCAGCCAGGCCACCGCGATCAGGAAGAACAGGCAGAAAAGGTACATAGACACCGCACTAGCCCGCGGCCCGGTGACCGCATAGCCGAAGACAGTGCGCGTCGGCGCCGTGATCATGCCCGTCGGCGAGTAGTTGTAGAACCAACCTGCGCGTGTGAAGAGCCATATCAGGAAGAACTGGGCTGCCAGCGTCGCCACCGCCAGGTAGAACCCCTTGATCCGGAGCGATGGCAACCCGAAGGCCACGCCCACACCGGCGGTCACGAAGCCCGACAGGATCACCACGATGACGATGTTCAACTCAGGAAACCCAGTCATGAACTTGAAGCTGGCATAGGCGCCGGTGGCCATGAAGGCGCCGGTCCCCAGGCTGAGCTGGCCGCAGTAGCCGATCAGAATGTTCAGCCCCAGCGCCGCGATCGTGTAGATCAGGAAGGGGATGACGATCGCATTCGCCCAATAGTCATTGATGATGAAGGGCATCACCCCCAGCGCAAAGGCCAGCACCAGATAATAGGCGAAGCGATCGCCCTTGATCGGGAAGGTCTGGTTGTCGGCGGCGTAGGTCGTCTTGAAGTCGCCGGCTTCGCGGTAAATCATTGTCTCAGACCCTCTCGATGATCTTTTCGCCAAAGAGGCCCTGCGGCCGGAAGAGCAGGAACACCAGCGCCAGCATGTAGGCGAACCAGTTCTCGGTCGCGCCGCCGACGATGGGCTGCATGAAGAAGTCGAAGAGCTTCTCGCCAACGCCGATGATCAGCCCGCCAACAATAGCCCCGGGTATCGAGGTGAAGCCGCCGAGGATCAGGACCGGAAGCGCCTTCAGCGCGATGAGCGAGAGCGAGAACTGCACGCCCGATTTCGCGCCCCACATCATCCCCGCGACCAGTGCCACAATCCCGGCCAGCGACCATACCAACACCCAGATGAAGCGCAGGCTGATACCGACCGACAGCGCCGCCTGGTGGTCATCGGCCACCGCGCGCAAGGCCCTGCCCTGCTTGGTGTATTGCGAGAAAAGCACGAGCGAGATCACAAGGATACCCGCGATCAGCGCTGCCCACAACTCCAGCGTGTCGATGTAGAACCCGTAACCGAACCAGGCGAAGGTCAGTTCATCGACTGCCCCCGACATGCCCTGCGGAATGCCGACGTCCAGTCGCTTGACCTCGGCGCCCCACATGATGTCGCCCAGACCTTCCAGAAAATAGGCCAGGCCAATGGTTGCCATGAACAGGATGATCGGCTCCTGGTTGACCAGATGGCGGAAGATGAACCGCTCGACCAGCCAGGCGAAGGCCACCATCACCACCACCGTACCGGCGATTGCCACCAGCGTGGGCAGAGTGAAGCCGAAATGGTGCACTCGGGTGCCAAAGACCGCGTTGATCAGATGCGCGAAGGGGATCTGCCCCGACTGCAACCCGACAAGCGTCAGCGCGGCGAAAAGCGCCATCACCCCTTGGGCGAAGTTGAAGATGCCCGACGCCTTGAAGATCAGAACGAACCCCAATGCCACCAGCGCATACATGACCCCCGCCGTCAGGCCGTTCAGCGCGGCCTCCATGGCGAAAAGCATCGTGTCAGGCATGCCCGCCCCCCATCGATTCCAGTTGCGTTACGATGCGGTCAGTCATGGCTGACCCCCAGATAGGCCTTGATGACCTCTTCGTTGTTGCGCACCTCGTTGGGCGAGCCGTCGCCGATCTTCTTGCCGTAATCCATCACGACCACCCGGTCGCTGAGATCCATCACGACGCCCATGTCATGCTCGATCAGCACGGTCGTGGTGCCGAATTCGTCGTTCACATCCAGGATGAAGCGACACATGTCCTCCTTCTCCTCGACGTTCATGCCGGCCATCGGCTCGTCGAGCAGCAGGATCGAGGGTTCTGCGGCCAGGGCGCGGGCCAGTTCAACCCGTTTCTTCAACCCGTAGGGCAGGCGTGCCACCGGCGTCTTGCGGATGTGCTGTATCTCGAGGAAGTCGATCACCTTTTCGACCTTCTCGCGGTGTTCGGCTTCTTCGCGCGCGGCCGGACCCCACCAGAGCGCCTGGCTCAGGAACCCCGATTTCATCTGGTTAAGGCGCCCGGTCATGATGTTGTCTAGAACCGACATTCCCTCGAAGAGCGCGATGTTCTGGAAGGTCCGGGCAATCCCCTGACGCGCCACTTCGAAGGGGCGCATGCGCGGGCGGCGCTCGCCCTTGTACCAGACCTCCCCCTCCTGCGGGTGGTAGAAGCCCGAGATGACGTTGAGCATCGACGACTTGCCGGCGCCGTTGGGGCCGATGATCGCGCGGATCTCGCCCTCGCGGATATCGAAGCTGATATCCTTGATCGCCACGACGCCGCCAAAGCGCAGTGTGATGTTCTTCATTTCCATCAGCACCGAGCCGATCTTGCGGCCGTCGGCGGTGACATAGCCCTCCGGCTGGATGTCGAGCATCGCTCAGAGCCTCCCGATGAGCCCGACCACCAACCCGTAGGCGATGATCGAACCAATAATGAAATGCAGTTTCGACAGCGGCAGGCCAGGCCAGAGCCGCTGCAGCGCCAGGATCCCGAAGGCGCCGGTGATCGCACCGCTTATCGACGGTTTCAGAAATTCAGGAAAGAAGCGCACGATCGCGAAGGATATCAGCAGTCCCGCCGTGGCCAAGGCGCCAGCAGCGACCATCTGTCCACGGTCCCATTTCCGGTTCTGATCCGTTATCGTCATTCCGCGGCCATCTGTTGACGCGCGGCATGCACGCGGGCGTCGCGCAACTCGAGCGTGGCCTTGATCACGCCCTTGCGCCCGTCTTCGTAGGTCACCTCGGTCTCGGTATAGACCGAGTCCTGACCGGAATAGAGAGCGCCAATCAGGTCGGCGAACTTCTCCTCGATGATCCGGCGGCGAACCTTGCGCGTGCGGGTCAGTTCCCCGTCGTCGGCATCGAGTTCCTTGTGCAGTACGAGGAAACGATGCACCTGGCAGCCAGCCAGCATCTTGTCCTCGGCGATCGAGGCATTGGTTTCCTCAACGTGGTTCTGGATCATCTCCAGCACCTTCGGATGACCGGCCAGTTCCTGGTAGCTGGAATAGGCGATGTTGTTGCGCTCGGCCCAGTTGCCCACCGCCGTGAGGTCGATGTTGATGAAGGCCACGCAGCGGTCGCGCCCATTGCCGAAGACCACTGCCTCCAGGATGTTGGGGTAGAACTTCAGCTTGTTTTCGACGTATTTCGGCGCGAAGAGGCTGCCATCGGCCATCTTTCCGACATCCTTGGCGCGGTCGATGATGCGCAGGTGCCCCGTCCCCTCCTCGAAGAAGCCGGCATCGCCGGTGGCAACCCAGCCCTCGGCATCCTTGGTGGAGGCGGTCGACTCGGGGTTCTTGTAGTAGGAAACGAAGACGCCGGCCGAGCGGTAGAAGACCTCTCCATTATCGGCAATCTTCACCTCGACGCCCGGCGAAGGCACGCCGACCGTGTCCGAACGCACCTCGCCATCGGGCTGTTGGGTGATGAAGACCGAGGCCTCGGTCTGGCCGTAAAGTTGCTTAAGGTTGATCCCGAGCGAGCGGAAGAAATCGAAGATCTCCGGCCCGATCGCCTCGCCGGCGGTATAAGCCACACGAATGCGACTCAGGCCCAGCGTGTTCTTCAGCGGACCGTAGACCAGCGCATTCCCCAGCGCATAGCGCGCGCGGTCCGCCGCGTTGACGGACTTGCCGTCAAGGATCGCCGGGCCAACCTTGCGCGCATGTTCCATATAGGAATGGAACATGCGCCGCTTCATCGGCCCCGCATCCTCCATGCGGATCATCACCTGCGTCAGCATCGTCTCGAAGATCCGCGGCGGGGCGAAGAAGTATGTCGGCCCGATCTCGCGCAGGTCTGTCATCATCGTCTTGTCGGATTCGGGGCAGTTGACGCAAAAGCCCGCCCAATAAGCCTGCCCGATGGCGAAGATGAAATCGCCCACCCAAGCCATCGGCAGATAGGCCAGGATCTCGTCCGACTGCCGCAGGTCGTCAAACTCGGCCGAGGCCTTGGAGGTCTCGATTATGTTGCGGTTCGACAGCACCACGCCTTTGGGCTTGCCAGTCGTGCCCGAGGTGTAGAGCATCACGCAGGTGTGGTCGTAGGTCAGTTCGGCCATGCGCTTGTCGAGTTCGGCCTCGAAGCGATGATGGCCCGCGCGCCCCTCGGCCTGGACGTCCAGCAACCAGTTCATATGCGTGTGGTCGTATTTACGCATCCCGCGCTTGTCGAGATACATGATCTCTTCGATGCACTTGACGGTTTCCTGCACCTCCAGGACCTTGTCGACCTGTTCCTGATCCCCGCAGATGACGAAGCGCGCGCCGCAATGCTCGAGCACATAGGCCATCTCCTCCGCCGCCGCGTCCTGATAGAGCGGGACGGGGGTCGCGCCCACCGACTGCGCCGCGACCATCGACCAGTAAAGCGCCGGACGGTTGCGTCCGATGATCGCGACGTAGTCACCGCGCGCCATCCCCAGCGCAAGGAAACCCATCCCCATCGCGCGCACTTCCTCGGCGACTTCGGACCAGGTCCAGCTTTGCCAGATCCCGAATTCCTTTTCGCGATAGGCAGTCGCCTTGGCGAAGCGGGTCGCGTTACGCGCCAAAAGCGCGGGCAGCGAGTGCAAGGCACTCTCCGTTGCCGTCGAAGTCACCGGTCGTCCTCCTCCCAGTCGCGGTAAGGGCTCTCTCCCCCTTCTGCGTAGGAGCACTTGGTGGCGGGCAAGTTTTGCCCCATTTTTGCCGGAACCTTACGAATTGTTACCACCGGGTGTGGGGCGTTCGCCCTTGGTCGCCGGGCGCGGTGCCGTTATCCTGCAGCGATCCATCGAAGGGGGTATCATGCGGGTCGCGCACCGACGTCTGAATCTGTCGGCCGGGATCGCATCGGTGACGGTGGCGATCACGCTGATCGCGCTGAAGTTGGCCGCGCTTCTGGCGACGGGCGCGCTCAGCGTTGCGGCATCGCTTGCCGACAATGTGCTAGACCTGCTGATGTCGGCCGGGGCGCTGGCCGCCATCGCCTATGCCGCGCGTCCTGCTGATAGCGACCACGCCTTCGGCCATACCTCGGCCGAGGACCTGGCGGCTTTCCTTCAATCGATCATCGTGCTTGGCTCGGCCGGGTTGATTGCCGTCCTGGCGGTGCGCCGCCTTATCGCCCCCGCGCCACCCACCATCGCCGGTGAGGGCGTGGGCATCGCCGTGATGATCTTGTCGCTTGTGCTGACGCTGGGTCTGGTCCTTTGGTTGCGCTTCGTGGCGCGGCGCACCGGCAACCGGGTGGTCGCGGCCGATGCCCTTCACTACCTGTCCGATCTTCTGCCTACGGCCGGCGTGCTGCTGGCGCTGGCCTCCTCGGCGCTCTGGGGTCTGGGCCATGTCGACACCGTGATCGCACTGCTGGCGGCGATCTGGCTGGCCTATAGCGGATTGCGCATCGGCCGCAGCGCTTGGGACGCGCTGATGGACCGCGCCGCCGAACCCGCGATTCTGGAACGAATTTGTGCAATCGTCTCCGACTGGCCCGGCCTTGCCGGTTGGCACGATCTGAAGACACGCACCGCCGGATCGCGTCTCTTCATCTCGCTCCATGTCGAGATCGACGGCCGGCTGACCTTGAACGAGGCGCATGCGATCGCCGACGGGTTGGAACACGCGCTGGAATCCGCCTTCCCCGATGCCGAGGTGATCATCCACACCGACCCCGTCGGCCCCGGATCCGGCCGGCAGGCCAAAGGCTAGCCCATCCTAGAGCCGCGCCAGCCGTTCGGTGAGCAGCGAAAAGAACCCATTGGCATCGATATCGCGAATGAAGGTCACGTTCGCCGGCCGGTCCGTCACCCGCCAGTAATCGGCCACCGTCATGCCCAACGTCAGCCGGCCCTCCGTCTCGATCTCGACATTGATGTCGCGGCCGGTGAAAAGCTCGGGCCTGAGCAGGTACGCAATCGTGCATGGATCGTGGAGCGGCGCCCCGTCGGAGCCATATTTCTCTTTGTCGAAACGCTCGAAGAAATCCGTCCACCCGGCGACCGCCGGCCCTACCCGGCCCGGCAGCGCGCGAAACGCCTCAACCCGCGGGCGCGTGGTCAGCACCCGATGCGTGACATCCAGCGGCATCATCGTGATGGTCACGCCCGACCGGAAGACGTGATCCGCGGCCTCGGGATCGACATAGATGTTGAACTCCGCCGCCGGCGTTATGTTTCCGACCTCGAAATATGCGCCGCCCATGAGAACGATGCGCCCGATCCGCGGGACGATGTCGGGTGCGCGCATCATCGCCGTGGCGATGTTCGTCAAAGGTCCGATGGGCACCACCGTGACGCTGCCCGACGGCTCCGCCCGCAAGGTCTCGATCAGGAAATCGACGGCATGCGCGGATTGCAACGCCATGGTCGGGTCCGGCAGATCGGCGCCATCCAGCCCGGTCTTGCCATGCACATGCTCGGCGGTCACCAATGGGCGCTTCAGCGGACGATCGCACCCGGCAAAGACCTTCACATCCGGCCTCCCTGCCAGCTCGCAGACAACCCGTGCGTTGCGCGCCGTCAGCGCCAGCGGCACGTTTCCCGCCACGCAGGTTATCCCCAGAAGATCCAGTTCCTCGCCGCTCGCCAGCGCGAGCAGGATCGCCACGGCATCGTCCTGGCCGGGGTCGGTGTCGATGATGATCTTGCGGGTCATGTCCCCTCCTTTGGGTCGCGCCGGACGCTAGGACGCCGCCGCCAGGATGTCGAGGGGCGCCGAATCGGGACTGGCAAGCCGGACACGCCGGGCTAGCTCAGGGGTTGCGGCGCGGGATGCGTTGCGGCAGGGAAGGTCGGAACAGGAAAACGGGCGATGGAAGGTTCATTTCAGCCGATGGCCGACGACGAGGTTTTCATCCCCGGCCCCGAGACCGAACGGCGCTTCCGCGACGCGCTGGGACAGTTCGCGACCGGCGTGACTGTGGTCACGACGCTCGGCCCGCAGGGCCCGGTCGGCATTACCGCCAACAGCTTCGCGAGTCTGTCGCTGGATCCGCCGCTTGTCCTGTGGTCGCCGGCGCGCGCTTCGCGGCGCTTCGGCGCTTTCGCCTCCGCGCGGCATTTCGTGATACATGTGCTGGGCGAAGATCAGTTCGATCTGGGCCGCCACTTCGCGCGCGAAGGGTTCGACTTCGACCTGCCCGGCGTCGCCACCAACGCCGAGGGGCTGCCCATGCTGACCGACTGCCTGGCGCGCTTCGAATGTCGCCGCCATGCGGTTCACGATGGCGGCGATCACGCTATCGTCGTGGGCGAGGTGCTCCGCGCCTGCGCCCGTATCGGCGGGCCGCTGGTCTTCAGCGCCGGGCACTACGGGCGCTTCGTGGCCGACTGAACCCCGGCGATAACCTTCACAACCACCGCTTCAGAAGCGGGCGAAGCGCGACGCGCGCGCGCCTCCGCGCAATAGGCGGCCTCGGCGCGGAGTTGGTCGCGCAATCGGCCAAGGCGCGCGAAGTTCCGGTTGCTCCGCATTCTTCTCTCAAGCCCCTTTCGACTGCGTCTGCGGCATTGCCGGGGCATCGGTGCGCAACTGCGCCAGGATTGCCTCGAGTTCTGGCGGCAATCCCCGCCCGGGATCGAGCGACAGAATTTGCCCGAGTTACATCGCCGCTCCGCGCAGATGAGACAATCCCCGTGAGCCGCCGAGCATGCCTTCGGTCAGCACGGCGCCAAGGCCGGATTTTCGCCCCGGTGCCAGGTGTCGCAGGCTCGACACCAGTGCCCGTGACCCGTCCGTAATCCCGGTCGCCATTGCCCCCAGCCGGGCACTACGCACCAGCCGTCCGGCCGGCACCGTGGGCGCTAGTGGCCCTAGCTCCTGACGCATGATTAACTCCGTCTGACTTCGCAGGAAGTGACGCAGAGTGCGTCTGCCGAGCCGCAGCAACGAACAGCTTTCCTGTCGGTGCTCCAAGGCTGGATACGAAAGCCTGGAAAGACGTCCATGAAAGAACAAAATATCAGTTTAGCACGCCGATTCTGCCATTAATATCCCTTTTTGTTCTCAGTGATTGCTTTTCATGGGAAATTTTTCCACTCTTGCACACGCCGCTACTGGAGAGTCGACATGCGCCATTTCCCCATCTTCCTCGACCTCGCCGATCGCCGGGTGCTTATCGCCGGCGATGGTCCAGTGGCCGAAGCCAAATTGCGCCTCCTGCTGAAAACGTCCGCTCGGCTGGAACTTTTTGCCCCGGCCCCCACCCCTGCCCTGACCGCCTTGGCTGAAGCCCATTCGCTCCCACTTCACCGTCGCACGGTGACACAGGACGACTTCGCCGGAACCGCATTGGTCTATGCCGCGCAGGGCGAGGCCGCGCGGGATGCGGAAACGGCTGGACTGGCGCGTGCGTCGGGGGTGCTGGTGAATGTGGTCGATGATCTGGAGGCAAGCGACTTCATCACCCCAGCACTGGTTGACCGCGACCCGGTGACCGTTGCGATCGGGACCGAGGGCACGGCACCTGTCTTGGCCCGCGCCATCAAGGCGGCGATGGAGGAACGGCTGCCGCAGGACCTGGGCACGCTCGCCCGCGCCGCGCGCGATTTCCGGTCGGCGGCCGAAGCGCTGCCTCAGGGGCGGGCGCGGCGGGATTTCTGGACTGATTTCCACTTCCAGACCGGCCCAATGGTCATGGACTCCCACGGTGAGGGCGCGTTGCCCGCCGCGTTGGACGGCCTACTCGCCCGCCATATGGCCGCCGAACCCGCCCCCGGCCGTGTCGATCTGGTCAGCGCCGGTCCGGGCGATCCCGAGCTTTTGACGCTGCGCGCGCGTCGCCTGCTCGATCGCGCGGATGTCGTCATCCACGACCGCCTGGTCGCGCCCGCGATCCTGGAACTTGCGCGACGCGAGGCGGCCTTTGTCGCCGTGGGCAAGGAAGGCTTCGGCCCGTCGGTCCCACAGGAGGAGATCAACGCACTGATGCTGGAGCACGCCCGTCAGGGGGCGCATGTGGTGCGGCTGAAGGGTGGTGATGCC
Organism: uncultured Rhodobacter sp.; assembly: GCA_964555305.1. Classification (GTDB taxonomy): domain Bacteria; phylum Pseudomonadota; class Alphaproteobacteria; order Rhodobacterales; family Rhodobacteraceae; genus Pararhodobacter. The sequence goes on from CAZKSE010000010.1 coordinate 28,254, forward strand.
GCGATCTTCGGCCGCCTGGACGAAGAGATTGCAGCACTCGATGCGGCAGGGATCGATTGGGCTGTGACACCCGGCGTCACCGCCGCCTCGGCAGCCGCGGCGGCAATCGGGGCCAGCCTGACCCAACGCGCCCGCAACTCCGACCTGCGGCTTCTGACCGCGCAAGACCTGAAGGGCCATGCCGAACAGGAGTGGCGCGCACTCGCCCGTCCCGGGTCGGTCGCGGCCATCTATATGGGCAAGCGCGCCGCGCGCTTCCTGCAGGGACGGCTTCTGATGCATGGCGCGGACCCCGCGACGCCCGTGACGCTCGTCGAGAATGCCTCGCTCCCTTCACAGAGGATCCTCGCCAGCCGGCTGGATCGCCTGTCAGCCGACCTGACATCAGCCGCGCCTGCGGGGCCGCTCCTGATCCTTCTGGGCCTCGCGCCCCGCCGCGCCGAAAAGGCACTCCCCCCGCTGATCGAGGAGTTGGCCTGACATGCCCCGCGCCCCTCACAAAGAGCCGCAGGTGCAGGTGCAGGTGATTACCGCGAACCTTCTTCGCGAAGGGCATGTCGTCTGGCTGACGCCGGATGCGACCTGGAGCCGCGATCTGGCGGCGGCGCACTGTTTCGACGACGCCGAGGTCGCCGAGGCCGCGCTGGCCGCCGCCGTCGCGGAGACCGGCACGGTCGTCGGCGCCTACCTCGCCCCGATGCGCCCCACGCCCGATGGGCCCGAGCCCATCCACTTCCGCGAAGCCTTTCGCTGCGCGGGCCCGTCGCCTCGCGCCTTTCAGACCTGAACCGGATCCCGCCGATGTATGCCTATGACGAATTCGACCGCGCCTTCCTGGCCGAGCGCAACCGCCAGTTCCGCGCTCAGGTGGAGCGCCGCCTGACGGGCGCGCTGACCGAAGAGGAGTTTCGCCCGCTCCGGCTGATGAACGGCCTCTACCTACAACTGCACGCCTATATGCTGCGCGTCGCCATCCCCTATGGCACGCTGAGCCCCGACCAGATGCGCAAGCTGGCGGATGTCGCCGCCCGCTGGGATCGCGGCTACGGGCATTTCACCACCCGACAGAACATCCAGTTCAACTGGCCCCAGTTGACCGATGTGCCTGACATGCTGGACGCGCTGGCCGACGCGGGACTGCACGCGATCCAGACCAGCGGCAACACCATCCGCAACGTGACCGCGGATCACTTCGCCGGTGCAAGCGCCGACGAGATCGACGACCCGCGCCCCTGGGCCGAACTGATCCGCCAATGGTCTACCGACCACCCCGAATTCCAGTTCCTGCCGCGCAAGTTCAAGATCGCCATCACCGGCGCATCCAGCGACCGGGCGGTGACGCGCGCGCATGACATCGGACTGCGGATGATCCGGCGGGGCGCGGAGACGGGCTTCGAGGTGATCGTGGGTGGCGGCCTCGGCCGGACGCCGATGATCGGCCCCGTGATCCGCGATTTCCTGCCTGCCGCCGACCTGCTGCCCTATCTGGAGGCGATCGTCGCCACCTATAACCTGCTGGGCCGGCGCGACAACAAGTACAAGGCGCGTATCAAGATCACGGTGCATGAAAACGGCATCGAGCGCGTGCGGGACCTGGTCGAGGCGCGCTTCGCCGAACTGCGGGCCGAGTTCGACAGCACCGCGACCCACGCCGAACTCGCCCGCATCCGCGCCCATTTCATCCCGCCTTCCCTTCGCAAGGACGACCCCGCGCCCTATTATGCCGCGCGCGCGGCCGATCCCGCCTTTCGCGCCTGGGCCGACACCAACCTGCACCCGCATCGAAACCCGGACCATGCCATCGTCACGCTTAGTCTGAAGGCACCTGGCGCGACACCGGGCGATGCCACATCCGAGCAGATGCGCGTCATCGCGGACATGGCCGAGATCCACGGCTATGGTGAGATCCGCATCAGCCACGAGCAAAACGTGATTTTGCCACATGTGCCACTGGCCGACCTGCCGGCGATGCACGGCGTTCTGCGCCGGCACGGGCTGGCGACGGCCAATGTCGGGCTGGTGTCGGACATCATCGCCTGCCCCGGGATGGACTACTGCGCGCTCGCCACCGCCCGCTCGATCCCTGTCGCACAGGACATCGCGCTGCATTTCGAGGCGTTGAAGCTGGAGCACGACATCGGGCCGCTGAAGATCAAGATCTCGGGCTGCATCAATGCCTGCGGTCACCACCATGTCGGCCATATCGGAATCCTTGGCCTCGATCGGGCGGGGGTGGAGACCTACCAGATCACCCTTGGCGGCGACGGGACCGAGGACGCCACCCTGGGTGAGCGCACCGGGCCGGGCTTCGCCTATGACCAGATCGTGCCGGCGATCGAACGCATCCTGCGCGCCTATCTGGATTTGCGCACCGGGCGCGAGGAAACGTTCCTTGCCGCCTATCGCCGGCTTGGCGCGGCGCCGTTCAAGGCCGCGCTCTATCATCAGGAGAGGGCCGATGCCGCGTGACCTGACCGCGCCCGCTGCCGACCCGGTCTTGCTGAACGCGCGTTTCGCCGGCCAACCCGCCGCGGCGGTGCTGGCGCATGCGCTCTCAGGGCGGATGGGGCGGGTCGCGATGGTGTCGAGCTTTGGAGCCGATTCAGCGGTGCTTCTGCATATGCTGGCGGGCATCGCTCCATCGACCCCGGTGCTGTTCATCGACACGCTGATGCTGTTTCCCGAAACGCTCGCTTACCAGCGGGATCTGGCCGAGAGGCTGGGGCTTGCGGATCTCCGCGTGATCCGCCCGGACCGGCAGGCGCTTTTTGCCGGGGATACCGACGCGCTCTTGCATCGGTCGAACCCGGATGCTTGCTGCGATCTGCGCAAGACCCGTCCGCTGGCCCAGGCGCTGTCGGGCTTCGATGGCTGGATTACCGGGCGCAAGCGTTTCCAGGGGGCGGCGCGGGCGGATCTGGATCTGTTCGAGAGCGAGCCGGGCAGCGCGCGCATCAAGGTGAACCCGCTGGCCGGCTGGGACGCGGGGGCAGTCGCCACGTATCTGGACCGCCACGCGCTGCCGCGCCACCCGCTGGTCGCGCGGGGCTACCCCTCCATCGGGTGCGCGCCCTGCACCGGGCCTGTGGCGCCGGGCGAGGATCCCCGCGCCGGGCGCTGGCGGGGGCAGGAGAAGACCGAATGCGGCATCCACCTGGTTGGCGGCCGGATCGAGAGGAGGCAGGCATCATGAGCGTGATCGTCAGAGACCGGGGCTTTTCGCCGGACGACTGGGTGCAGGGCTGGACAGATACCTGGACCGACTCGCCCGGCGGCACGGTGGGGGTGGACCTGCACCCCGATACCGACCCCGAGGCGCTGCGGCCATTCCTGTCGCGAATAACGGCGATCCGCATCCGTTTCGCCGCCTTCAGCGACGGGCGCGGTTTCACGCTGGCGTCACGTCTGCGGCGTATGGGGTTCTCGGGCCGGCTGCGGGCGGCGGGCCATGTCATCGCCGATCAGTATGCGATGGCGCGGCGGTCGGGGTTTGATGAGGTGGAGATCGAGGACGCACTCGCCGATCGTCAGCCCGAGGGGGATTGGATCGCGCGGGCCGATTGGCAGGCGCATGACTATCGCGCAAGGCTCAGGAGGAGGGTGGCATGAACCAAGCGCTGCGCACCGATCTGCAAACCGTCACCGCGGTCACACACTGGACCGAGGGGCTCTTTTCCTTTCGCGTGACCCGACCGCGCAGCTTGCGCTTCCGGTCGGGCGAGTTCGTGATGATCGGATTGCCCGGTGAGTCGGGCAAGCCGATCCTGCGCGCCTATTCCATCGCGTCGCCGGCCTGGGATGACGAACTTGAGTTCTATTCGATCAAGGTGCCGGACGGGCCGCTGACGTCGAGGTTGCAGCACATCCGGGCGGGCGATCCGATCATCCTGCGCCCGAAGCCGGTGGGAACGCTGGTGCTGGACGCGCTGCGGCCGGGTTGGCGGTTGTGGATGCTGGCGACCGGGACGGGGTTCGCGCCGTTTGCGAGCCTTCTGCGCGATCCCGCGACCTGGGAGGGTTACGGGCGCGTGATCGTGATGCATGCCTGCCGGACGGCGGCTGAACTGGCCTATGGGCGGCAGATCATCTGCGGGCTGAAATCCGACCCGCTAATCAGCGCGATGGTCGGCGAGCGGCTGCATTATTACCCCAGCACGACGCGCGAGACCTCGCCGCGGATGGGACGGATCACCGATCTGCTGGCCTCGGGGCGGGCCTTTGCCGAGCTGCGCCAGCCCGGCCCCCTGGCGCCCGAGACGGATCGGGTGATGGTCTGCGGATCACTGGCGTTCAACCGCGACATCGCCGCGATGCTGGAGGATTGGGGGCTTCA
>CAZKSE010000011.1:0-31785 GCA_964555305.1 uncultured Rhodobacter sp.
CTTAGGTTGTCGCCGTGATCATGGAGAAAGTTCTGCGCCACAGGAACGCCCCGCGTAGTGGCAGCCTCGGGAGCGCCAACGGGCGCAGCCATTGCGGAAACCGCAGTGAGCGCCGTTGCGCCAAGCGCAATGCCCAGCGTTACCCATGCGCCATTTGCCGGGGCATGTCCCGCAGGTATCACTCGCGACGCCATGACCAATTACTCCTACCTGGTGCCAAATCGGACGCCGGTGGACCGGATGAGCACATAGCATCCTATCGAGCGAAAAGGCGCAGGTTTCAACAACTTTTAGGAAAAGTAGTTAAAAATCATGGCTTTAAATCAATCTCTAGACGAGTCGCTCATCGCCAGAACAACCCCCGGATGCAAACTTCTGCGTTGGCGAACGACGCCACGCCCGGTGCGCCTATCAACCAAGGCGCTCCCGCCGAACATGGGGGCTCGCCGGCTCCTTGTATTCTGAGCGGCGTGATCGCCCCTTGCAGGAAGCGTCACCCGAATGGCATGTTGCACATGCACGATCCGCCCGTTCAGCCGCGCCCGGCCTTTCACCTGCGGCCCCTGTCCTGCCGACCGATAGACCGAGCAAACCTGCATGAAATCGCCGCCTGCGCTCCCCGTAGAAACTGCTCCCGCCGCCAGCGAACAAACCTTCGTCGACGCTGGGGCTGCCGTCGAACGGCTCATTACGCTCTATGATGAAGCAACGGGTTTTCTGATCGAACGGTTTGCGCATGTTCTAAAGTCAGGCACCGCATCTGCCCGTTTTCGGGCGTTCTATCCCGAGATCCGCCTGACCACTGCCGTTTTCGACCTGCCCGACACGCGGCTCAGCTTTGGCTATGTGCCGGAACCGGGGACTTACGCCACCACGGTCACCCGGCCCGATCTTTTTCGGAACTACCTTGAGCAGCAGATCGCGCTGGTCCTCGAAAACCATCGCGTGCCAGTGACAATAGGACAGTCGACGACGCCGATTCCCTTGCATTTTGCCCTTGCGGGACACGAAGAACTGACCCTGGCACACCAGTCCGACCTTGGGTTCAGCCTGCGCGACGTTTTCGACGTGCCGGACCTGGCGATCACCAACGACGACATCGTCAACGGCGAAGGAGTGCGTAATCCCGACGGCTCGGTCCCATTGGCGCCATTCACCGCCCAACGGGTGGATTATTCGCTTGCGCGGTTGGCGCATTACACCGCGACCGACCCAGAACATTTTCAGAACCATGTCCTGTTCACGAACTACCAATTCTACGTCGACGAATTTGAAGCCTATGCCCGCCGCGCCCTGGCCGACCCTGAGAGCGGCTACACAGGCTTCGTGGCGCCGGGAAATGCCCTTATCACCGACCCACACGCCCCGGTGAAGCATTTGGCGCGACTTCCCCAGATGCCAGCCTACCATCTCAAGCGCCCGCGCGGGCAGGGCGTCACGCTGGTCAACATCGGCGTCGGCCCCTCCAACGCGAAGACCGCGACAGATCATATCGCGGTGCTTCGGCCGCATGCGTGGCTGATGGTCGGCCACTGCGCCGGGCTAAGGAACTCGCAGTCCTTGGGCGACTTCGTGCTGGCCCACGCTTACCTTCGCGAAGACAATGTCCTGAACGAGGATCTGCCGGTCTGGGTTCCGATCCCGGCATTGGCCGAGATCCAGATCGCCCTGCAGGAAGCAGTGGCCGAAGTCACGCGATTGCAGGATTTCGAATTGAAACGGATCATGCGCACCGGCACGGTAGCGACCATAGACAACCGCAACTGGGAACTGCGCGACCAATCGGGACCCGTCCATCGGCTGTCGCAATCACGCGCCATCGCGCTCGACATGGAAAGTGCGACGATCGCGGCAAACGGCTTCCGCTTCCGCGTACCCTACGGAACGCTGCTCTGCGTGTCCGACAAGCCTTTGCATGGCGAGCTGAAACTGCCCGGGATGGCCTCCGAGTTCTACAGAACACAGGTTGCGCGGCATCTAGAAATCGGCATCCGTGCGATGGAGCGGCTGCGTGAGATGCCCCTGCATCGCATCCACAGCCGGAAGTTGCGCAGTTTTGCCGAGACCGCCTTCCTGTGAAGGCCCCCTGCCCCAAAGAAACCCGATGCCTTTCGCCTATGGGGCGAATTTTTTCAATTGTGCCGCGGCGCAAAATCCGGCTAGAACCTCGGCAGTCAATAAAACACGGGCGATCAGCCCGCAACTAGACCGTCAACGAGAGGAACAGGAGACGCGAATGTCCAAACCGATGACCAAGACCGAGCTGGTCAATCAGCTTGCCGCCGAAATGGGTGCCGACAAGAAATCGGCGAGTGCGGCACTCGACGGACTGGCCGCAATCGTGACGCGTGAAGTGTCGAATGGCGGCGCCGTCACGCTTCCGGGCATCGGAAAGGTCGTCTGCCGCGCGCGGCCGGAACGTCAGGTCCGCAACCCCGCCACCGGCGAGACGCTCACCAAAGAGGCCGACAAGACGGTCAAGGTCGTGATCGCCAAGGCGCTGAAGGATAGCGTCAACGGCTGACCTGAAGAAGGCCGCCCCGTCGGGCGGCCTTCACCCCCTCTCCCAACATTATCGGAACCCAGATCCCAACCCGAGCCTGCATGCAGATTTTCGGTGCCTTACCGGGATGGCGCTACAGAGCAGCCCCAACAGACTGCCTGTTGCAACCGCGTCCCGACGGACACGAAGCGCCACCTGCTTGCGACCCCCCTTATCGCTCGCGTAGGGTTAGCTTTCTGAGATCCCCAGGGGCGCTAACAGATATTGGCTACCACAGGCCGTACATCGAACAACCCGAGACGCCTACACCCTAGCTTGCGATCACCTCGGACTTGCCGATCGTGCGCAGGTCGAAGGCCGCGGCCAGTAGCGCCTTGGTATATGCCTGCTGTGGCGCATCAAAGATTCGGTCTGCGGGACCCGATTCCACGACGTCACCGTCTTTCATCACAACGATCTGATGCGACATGGCGCGCACAACGCGCAAGTCGTGGCTGATGAAGATATAGGCCAGCTTGTGGCGCTTTTGCAGGGTGCGCAGAAGTTCGACGATCTGAACCTGCACGGTCATGTCGAGCGCCGAGGTCGGCTCATCCAGGACCACCAGCTTCGGCCGCAGAATCATGGCGCGGGCGATCGCGATGCGCTGGCGCTGTCCCCCCGAGAATTCATGCGGGTAGCGGTGCATGGTCGTCGGGTCCAGACCAACTTCGGCCATGATCTCGGCAACCAACGTTCGTGGGTTCTGGCCTTCTGGAACGCCATGCACGCCCAACCCCTCGGCGATGATCTCTTCGACCGTCATGCGGGGGCTTAGGCTACCATACGGATCCTGGAAAACGACCTGCATCTGGGCCCTTAGCGTGCGAAGCTGGCGAGAGGATCGCCCGGCGATGTTCTCGCCAAGAAACAGGATCGGCCCGTTTGAGGATACGAGCCGCAAAATCCCCATTGCCAGCGTTGTCTTGCCCGATCCGGATTCGCCGACCACGCCCAGTGTTTCGCCCGCGCGCAGCCGGACAGAGGCACCGTTGACCGCCTTCACATGCCCGACCGTGCGCCGCAGAAGCCCGCGATGGATCGGAAACCAGACCCGAAGTCCATCGGTTTGCAACACCTCGGGCGCCGAGGGAGGTAACGGGTCAGGCGTCCCCTTGGGCTCGGCGGCAAGCAGCATTTTTGTATAGGGGTGGCTGGGTGCGGCGAAGACCATATCCGTCGCCCCCTGCTCCACGATCTCGCCGTGTTGCATGACACAAACACGATCGGCGACCCGGCGCACGATTCCCAGATCGTGGGTGATGAACAGCATGCTCATCCCCGCTTCGCGCTTCAGGTCGGCCAAAAGCTCCAGAATCTGCGCCTGAATCGTGACGTCGAGCGCCGTGGTCGGTTCGTCTGCGACCAGCAACTTCGGTTCATTGGCAAGCGCCATGGCGATCATGACCCGCTGCCGCTGCCCACCGGACAATTGGTGGGGGTAGGATCTCAAGCGGGTCTCCCCGTCGCGAATGCCGACCTTCTCCAGCAATTCCAGCACACGCGCCCGAGCCGGCGCACCTTCGATTTTCTGGTGCAGGGCCAAGCTTTCGAGGATCTGTTTTTCCACCGTATGAAGCGGATTGAGGCTCGTCATCGGCTCCTGGAAGATGAAGCTGATGTCGTTGCCACGAACCTGGCGCAGCGACGTCTCGGAAGCGCCGATCATCTGCGTACCGTTGAAGGTAACGGACCCCTCGATCGCGGCGGAATCCGGCAGCAGGCCGACCGTAGCCAGTGCAGTAACCGATTTGCCCGAACCGGATTCACCCACCAGCGCCACTGTCTCACCTGGCTGGATTTCAAACGACACACCGCGGACGGCCGGGATCGAACGCCCATCCTGTCGAAAGGTGACAGACAGGTTCGTTACGGAAAGCAGGCTCATCTGAATGTCTTTCGTGGGTCGAAGGCGTCACGCACCCCTTCGAAGATGAACACCAGAAGGCTGAGCATGATCGCAAAGGTGAAGAAGGCCGAGAAACCGAGCCAAGTCGCCTGCAAGTGCCGTTTGGCCTGCAAGGTGAGTTCACCCAGCGACGGGGCGGAACTGGGCATCCCGAACCCCAGGAAATCCAGCGTCGCGAGCCCCGCGATGGCACCCGTGACGATGAACGGCAGCAGCGTCAGCGTCGCGACCATCGCATTGGGCAAGACATGCCGGAAGATGATCCGCGCGTTCGACACCCCCAGCGCGCGGGCGGCGCGAACGTATTCGAAGTTGCGCGCCCGCAGGAACTCGGCGCGGACCACGCCGACAAGCGCTGTCCATGAGAACAGCACCATAAGGAACGCAAGCAACCAGAAATTCATCGGGATGATAGCCGCTACGATGATGATCACATACAGCGACGGGACCGAGGACCAGATCTCGATCAGACGTTGAAAAAAGAGGTCAAGGAGCCCGCCAAAGAAACCCTGCACCGCCCCTGCCGCCACACCGAGGAGTGAGGCTGCGACCACGACCACAAGCGCGAATGTCACCGAAAGTCGGAATCCGTAGATCACCCGCGCCAATACATCCCGCGCCGTATCGTCGGTGCCCAGCCAATGACGGCCGTCAGGCGCCGATGGAGCGGGACCACCCAGGTCGTTGACAGTGTTGTAGCTGGAGCGGATGGGCGGCCAGAGGATCCAGCCTTCGACGATCGGTTGCCCCTCAACGGTACCTTGCGCGTCGGCTTCAGCCATCGCGTCCTCGGGGTAGTCGAGGCATAGCTCGGCCCCGCCCGTCCGGATCAGGCACTGGACATAGGGCGAGCGGTAGACCGCTTCGGTACGGAATTCACCGCCAAAGGCAGTTTCGGGATAGAACTGAAAGATCGGAAGATGCATCTCGCCTCGGAAGTTCACCAAAATGGGCCGATCATTGGCCAGAAACTCGGCGAAGAGCGAGACGAGGTAGAGAAGCGCGAAGATGATCAGCGACCAGAAGGCGCGGCGATTGGCCTTGAAATTGCGCCAGCGCCGCTGATTGAGCGACGAAAGCCACGGTCGGCCTCCTTGCGGCACGGCCTCCGGGGCGGACGAGCCGTTACGTCCGTCCGAGGACACCGGTTCCGCCGGCCGGGCGTGGAGCGGAGGGAGTTCGTTCATAGGCTCACGTCTCCCGCGTCTCGAAGTCGATGCGGGGATCGATCCAGACGTACATCAAGTCCGAGATGATGCCGACGATCAAACCCAGTAGCGTGAACATGAAGAGAGTGCCGAAGATTACCGGATAATCGCGCGCGACAGCCGCCTCGAAGAAAAGACGGCCCAACCCGTCTAGCGAGAAGATCGTCTCGATGATCAGCGAGCCACCAAAGAAGGCGCCAATGAAGACCGCCGGGAAGCCCGCGACCACGATCAGCATGGCGTTGCGGAAGACATGCCCATAAAGCACCTTGCGCTCGACCTGTCCCTTGGCGCGCGCGGTCATCACATACTGCTTGCGCAACTCGTCCAGAAAACTGTTCTTCGTCAATAGCGTCAGCGTAGCGAAGCTGGAAATAGTGAGCGCCAGCACCGGCAGTGTGATGTGCCAGAAATAATCCAGGATCTTGCCCCCGACGGACAACTGGTCCCAGACCTCAGCTTCCGAAGTCAGGCCACGGGCGGGGAAGATCTGCCAGTAGGACCCGCCGGCGAAAAGGACGAGCAGCAGGATCGCGAACAGGAAGCCGGGGATCGCATAACCTACGATGATCACTCCCGACGTCCAGGTATCGAACGGTGTGCCATCCTTGACCGCCTTGCGAATACCCAGAGGGATGGAAATCACATAGGCGATCAACGTAGACCAGAGGCCCAAAGAGATCGATACGGGCATCTTTTCGATGATCAGATCGATGACCGAGATCGAGCGGAAATAGCTGTCCCCGAAATCGAAGCGCATGTAGTTCCAGATCATGTTGAAGAACCGCTCGACGGGGGGCCTGTCGAAGCCGAACTCGCGCTCCAGCTGGGCGATGAACTCGGGCGGCAATCCGCGCGCGCCAATGTAGCGTTCTTCGCTCGCGCCCATCGAGCGGCCGGCATCCTCGCCGGTGCCGGCGAAGCCGCCAAAGACGTCTCCGGCGCCTTCCATCTGGGCGATCACCTGCTCGATTGGTCCGCCGGGGACGAACTGCACCAGAGTGAAGTTGATGACCATTACCCCCAGCAGAGTGGGGATCACCAGCAACAGGCGTCTGAGGATATAGGCACCCATCAGGGATTACCGCAGCGCGCCAGCGGCCCGAAGGGCCTGGTGCCGTTCGGCGTTGAACCACCAGAAATCCAGCGCACCGACGGCGAATTCCGGCAACTCCTCCGGGTGCTCGAAGATGTCCCAGTGTGCCACCCAGTTATGCGGATTGTACCAGACCGGGATGATGAACCGTTCCCATCGAAGCACGCGATCAAGTGCGCGCAGCGCAACGTCGCGCTCGTCGGGGCCCGGGGCCATGAGCGCCATGTCGATCACACGATCGACCAGTTCACTACGCAGACCGGCGGGGTTGAAGACATCATCCGCGGCTTCCGATCCAAAGCGCTGCATCAATCCGGTTCCCGCATCCATGAACGAGATGTACTGATCGAACACCATGTCATAGTCCCGCTCGCGCGAGCGCAGGGTATACTGCGCAGGATCGATCTTCTGCGACCGGGCGTCGATCCCCATTGCCTGAAGGTTCTGGACAAGCGTCTCGATGATCGCCTCAAGGGTCGAGGAGGAAGCCGACGAAAAGGGGAGCGTGATCCGCATCACTTCGCCCGCCTCGTTCCGGCGGCGGCCGTCGCTGCCGACTTCCCAACCGGCTTCTTCCAGCAGCCGGTTTGCCGTGCGCAGGTTTCGTCTGTCCTGCAGTCGCTCGGTCGAGGATTCGTGGGCCATGACCACGGGCTCGGTCAACACATCATCGGGAACAAGGTCCCCGAGTTCCTGCAGTAGCGCAAGTTCGTCACCGTCTGGCACACTTTCGGCCTCAAGGCGGGTACCTTGGCTGAAGGAATGGCGCTGAGACATCAACCCATGCTGCATCTGCTGGTTCGTCCACTCGAAATTGAACGCCAGGGCGATCGCCTCACGCACGCGCCGGTCCTGAAACATCGGGCGGGCCAAGTTGAAGACAAAGCCGGTTGCCGGGGGCGGCGTTCCGTCCAGAATCTCGGCCCGAACGACATGACCCCGCGTGACGGCGGGAAAGTCGTAGCCCACCGCCCATTGGCGTGAATTTCCTTCGGTGCGGAACGTATACTCGCCCGTCTTGAAGGCCTCGAAGGCGGCAGTGTCGTCGGCAAAATACTCGACGCGTACGACGTCGAAATTGTGCCGCCCTTGATTATTGGGCAGATCCCAGCCCCAATAGTCCGGGTTGCGGCGATAGGTAATGCGCCGGTTGATTTCGAAGCTGTCCAGCACGTAGGGTCCTGAACCTGGCGAGGTCTCGAGGCGGGATTCGTCCAGGCGTGCGCCCGTTTCCTCGAACCATGCGCGCGAGAATACCGGCGTCGCCCCGACCTGATCGATCAGCGACCGGCGCGAAATGCCGTCGCGGAACGTGTAGCGTACGGTGTGATCATCCAGCGCCTCTGCATCGATGACGCGGTATCCCACTGCCTCGGCATAGGACGGCAGACCCTGTTCGAGGAACAGGTTATGGGTAAAGACCACGTCATGCGCAGTCACCGGCGTACCGTCGGAAAAACGCGCCTCGGGTCGCATGTGGAAGATGACCCAGTCCTTTGATGGTGGGTACTCAACCGTGTGCGCCAGAAGTCCGTAATATTCGCCATAAACATCTGCGGGCGCGCTGTCACCGAAAGGCCCAGTCGTTTCCAGCAGGCTCTCGTAGAGCGACCACGAGAACCGCCCTGCCCGACCGCGACGGGTGTATGGGTTCATCGAATCGAATGTCCCGGGCGCCCAGACCGATATTTCACCACCGCGGGGCGCATCCGGATTGACATAGTTGAAGTGTTCGAAATCGGCCGGGTAACTCAGATCGCCGTAGAATGAATACCCGTGCGCGATAATACGCTCTTCCTCTGACGTGGCTTCGGTCGCTGGCGCGGCCGTGGCAAGCCCCAGAACCGCCAGAAGCACAGCCCCTGGGGACAAGAAATTCTTGAACACGTCGGTCACCGGGATCAGGCGCATCGCGCGGGCACGAGGAATTGTCGGCATCGGCTGCTCCTGCGGAAAGCGGACAGAGGGTCACGTAGTGTGCCCACAGCTAAGTCCAGCAGCGGCAAGGGTTCAAGTGGCGATTGCGTGAGGCAACCTGTGAAGTCTGAACCTTTAACGCAGCAAAGCAAAGGGGCCGCCCGCAGACGACCCCTCAAACCCTTGTGGCTCGCGAACCTTTACTGGCTCTCACGCTCCATCCAGGCGATCAGGTTCAGTCGGTCCTGCAGGTTGCGCATGCCGTTGTAACCCATCGTTGTTCCGGGCGCAGCACCGCGCGGGTTCTCGATGAAGGCGTTCAGCGCCTCAAGCGTCCAGACATCCCCCAGTTGCTGCAGTGCACCCGAGTAGTTGAAGCCCGCGACCGAACCAATCTCGCGCCCGACAACGCCGTGAAGATAGGGGCCGACGCCGTTCACACCTTCGTCCATGACGTGACAGGCGCGGCACTGGCGCCACAGGTTCTCGCCCGCGTCGGCATTCGCCTCGGCAAAGAGCGCCTCGAGATCCACCTCTTCCGCCGGTTCGTCATCAGCGACTTCGGCATCGTCACCAATATCGATCATGTAGGCGACCGGCGCCGGGCCGTATGGAAGATAGATCGTATCAGCGAGCCATTTGCCCAGAAGAAAAATGAGAAGCGCCGAACAGACGCCTGCCACTGCCTTGGTGATCACCATGGTATCGAACATGTCGCTTCCCGTCGCCTGCCGTGAAATCGAGCCTATCTACCCGCTTCCCCTTGCCGAGTTCAAGCGGTAGTTAGCGCGACGGAATGACCCGCCGGGCTGCCCGGCCCGCGAGACAGGAGCGCCCCGATGACATCCCGCATCGCCTTTCAGGGGGAACCCGGAGCATATTCTCATCAAGCCTGCGTAAAGGCGCGCCCGGGATTCGAGGCCCTGCCGTGCCGGACGTTCGAGGATGCGATCGCGACCGTCCACGAACAAGACGCCGATCTGGTGATGCTGCCGGTCGAGAATTCGACCTTTGGCCGGGTGCCGGACAATCACAATCTACTGCCGCGCTCTGGTCTGCACATCGTCGACGAGGTGTTCGTCCGCGTGCACATCAACCTGCTGGCCGTGCCCGGCGCGCGCCTTGCAGATATCGAGCGTGCAATGAGCCATCCGATGTTGCTCGGTCAGTGCCGCAGCTTCCTGCGACAGCACGGGATCCATCGCGTTGTCGGCGCAGATACCGCTGGATCGGCCCGTCATGTCGCCGAACTGGGCGACAAGTCACTGGCGGCACTCGCAGGCGATCTTGCAGCCGAAATCTACGGGCTGGAAATGCTGGCGCGTCATATCGAGGATCAGGGCACCAATACCACTCGCTTCCTGATAATGTCGCGTGAGCCCGATCTGTCACGGCGTGGCGAAAACGGAATGATCACCAGTTTCGTTTTCCAGGTCCGCAATATCCCTGCCGCGCTCTACAAGGCGCTCGGTGGTTTTGCGACCAACGGCGTCAACATGACAAAGCTTGAAAGCTACATGGTTGGCGGTTCGTTCACCGCAACGCAGTTCTATGCGGATATCGAGGGCCACCCTGAAGATGACAATGTTCGCCTTGCGCTGGAAGAACTGCGCTATTTTACCTCGATGCTGAACATTCTGGGCACCTATCCCGCTGCGCCCGAACGCCGCTAGCGCGGTTCAGCGCACACGTAGGGCCGGTTCCTGATCAGCGGCTCGGATGACGCCGATGGCGACTGCATGGTAGCCGGTATCCTTCAGGCGGCGCAGCGCCTCTTCAGCGCGGTCTGGCGGAACGGTCGCCAACAGACCGCCTGACGTTTGCGGATCGAACAGCAGCGCAGCGCGCGCATCCGCCACCGCCGTGATCCGTCCGACGAGGGCAGATCGGTTCGCAGGCGCCAAGCTCGAGGCGATGCCTGCCGCCGCCAGATCCTCGGCTCCTTGCAGGAATGGGATCGCCGCAAGCTCCAGATCGGCCGCGACGGCACCGGCCCGCAACATCTCATCCAGATGCCCCGCCAGACCGAAACCCGTGACATCTGTCATGGCGCGCGCCAAGCAGGTCAGGATCGCCGATGCTGCGGCCTGCGACTGCGTCAACACCGGCCACAGTGCGGCGATGTCACGCCCACTGGCACGTTTTTGCATCTCGGCGGCAAGCAAAGTGCCGCTGCCGATGGGTTTTGTCAGGACCAGGACGTCGCCCTCCCGCGCCCCCGCCTTGGTTAGAAGCCGATCCCGCAGAAGGCCTGTTACAGTGAACCCGACAGTCAGTTCCGCGCCCATTGTCGTGTGCCCGCCGGCAAGGTTGGCGCCAGCAGCGCTGAGCACCTCGCTCGCACCCGCCATTATCTCAGCGAGCATACGCCGCTGTAGCGGTTCGGCGAGCCTCGGTAGGATTACGCTGGCCAGAGCAACCTGCGGCCGGGCTCCCATCGCCCAGATATCGCCAAGCGCATGTATCGCGGCGATGCGGGCCATCATCCATGGATCCTCGGTCACGGCACGAAGGTGATCGGTGGCAATGACCTGCCGGACGGAACCCATCTGCAGGACCGCTGCATCGTCTCCATGCCCGAGTTGCAGGTCGGTGCGCGAAGTGTGGGGTAGCGCGCGCAAGGCCTCACGCAGTGCATCGGGCCCCACCTTTGCACCGCATCCGCCGCACAGAGGCTTTTCCCCCAGCGCCTCGGCCACACCCTCGGCCGCCATCGCCGGCGCCGCAACCGCGAGCATGGGCGGCAGGTCATGAAACATGCGCATGAAGCGCCGATCGATCCGATCTTTAAGCCCCCATAGCCACCGACCTTCGATCGTTATGCCCCACTTTTCCGCCAAGGCTGCCCGATCACCCAAAGAGACAAGCTTCAGATAGTCGCGCTGCGGGGCGTAACGGCGAAGCGCCCGCCCTGCCAGGGCTGCACGCAAGTTCCGTGCCAGGATCGGCGCCGCGCGCACCGCGAAAACGCCGGCCTTGGGTCGCGGAGCATGCATCATATGGGCGCAATCCCCCACTGCGAAAACCTGGGGATGCGAGACCGAGGCAAGCGTTTCACCGACCGTCACAAAGCCGTTCTCCAACTCCAGCCCGGTCCGCGCCAGCCAAGGCTGCGGCCGACTGCCGGCTGCCCCAAGGGTCAGGCTGCCCGGCACCCTCCGGCCATCGGACAAACGCAGATGATCCTCGGCAATCTCCGCAACCTTGGCGCCCGTGATCACTTCAACCGAAGCATCATTCAGGTGTTTCATCAGTCGCGCTCGCGTAGCCGTGAGCAGGTTGGGCAGGATCTCCACCTGCGTTTCTATCACGACGATGCGCCGCTTCGGCCGATGACGCAGGCGATGCGCCATTGCCAATGCAAGCTCCACACCCCCGACACCGCCTCCGATAATGGCGACGTCCGCTTTGACTTGCCCCCCTTCCACCGCTTCAAGAAATGTCTCCCAGCGGTCGGCATAAGCACCCAGCGGTTTCGCGGCGACCGCATACTTGGCAAAACCCGCCAGGTCCGGCAGATCCGATGTGATACCGATGTCCAGGGACAGTAGATCGAAACCCACTGGCGGCCTGCCAGCGACGGTTACATATCCCGCTTGCAGATCGAGTCCCTCAGCACGACCGAGGATCAATCGCGCCCCGCAATGCCGCGCAAGCCGAACCAGGTCCATCTCGAGCTCTGGGCGCTGGTAGTGCCCCGCGACTAACCCCGGCAGCATGCCGGTATAGGTTGCGGTGGGATTCGGATCGATCAGTGTAAGACGCGTACCCGGTAGCGGACGCATCGCCCACTCCAACATTACGAGCGCATGGGCATGCCCGCCGCCCACCAGTACGAGATCGCGCGTCAAGGGTAGGTTGTTCATCCGGTGCTCCCGCTCATCTGCGCAGGTATCCGCCCGCCCATAGAATTGCGAGAGCAGAGAGCGGCCTCACCAACGCAAATCTCACTTGACGCCTGCACACGGCTGACTTAGTTACCCGCCGTCGATGGCGGAGTAGCTCAGTTGGTTAGAGCAGCGGAATCATAATCCGCGTGTCGGGGGTTCAAGTCCCTCCTCCGCTACCAAACTTTTCAAATACTTACAAAGTATTGCGGTCGAGAAGCTTGTCGCACTGGGGCGCTCAGTTGGGGGTTTTTTGTTCTTCTACGAACGCCTCTAACTTCCACATAGCCGATTCTGCAAGGCGGGGATCTGGACAAAGATAGTGTGCGTCGAGGATGCCCCCAACCTTCCGCAATCTGTGTCCCGTGAGCGTCGCTATCTCCGGAATCTCACAGTTGGCGATGCAAGATGCGTGACGGCGGTCCCGCGCAACAGATGGCCGAGAAGATGAAGGTGCTGGAGCGAGAGAACCGCGAGCTGAGTCAAGTGCCGAAACTACTGGAAATTTCGCTGGCGGGGCCTGCTGAAATGGTGTCGGCTGAGGTATATTCGGCGTCAAGGTCGTTTCTGACGGCGGCGATCTGGCGGTGTTCGTAGTCGGTGAAGCGGATGGCGCGCCAGCGCTCGGCGGCGCGGTTCATGGCGCCGAACATGAGCTTTAGTACCGGGCGCTCGCCCCAGGTGTTGGGGATGATCTTGAGGCGGCGGTGCTCTTCGACGGTAAGCGCCGCTTGGCACCCACCTGTTTCTGATCCGGGCAACTTGAGACTCAGGCCCTGTTGGATAACAGGAGGTGAGTTTCTCCATGGAGACTACGAACGAGTTTCTCACGCGTTTGGGCGTCGCGGTCTCACAGACCGGGAACCATCGGTGGCCGGATTGTGAAAAGGCGCGGATCGTGGCGGAGACGCTACCGCGCTGGTCCAGTCGATGCTGCACAAGGACCCGTTCACCGGGACGGTGTTCGTGTTCCGCGCGAAGCGCTTGGATAGATTGAAGCTGCTCTACTGGGACGGCACCGGTCTGGTCATGGCCTACAAACGCCTCGAGGATACGAGCTTCACCTGGTCCGCAAGCACGAACGGGATGATGGCGCCGAACCACGCACAATTCGAGGCGCTGTTTTCCGGGCTGGACTGGCGCAAGGTCAAGGCGCTGGAGGCCCGGCCGCCGGCTGCGGCAGAGTGAATCAGGGTGTCGAATACAGCGGTCCTCGGCATGATTCCGGGGAATGACTCCGGTCATGACCGCTGCTGCCGAAGACATCGATCTGTCCGTTCTGCCACCAGAATACCGCGTGGCCTTTGAGGCCTTGCAGGCCACCGCCGTGCGGGCTGCGGAACTTGAGGACATCGTCAAACGCCTCGAGCATCTGGTGGCCGAACTGAACTATGCAGTCTACGGCAAGAAGTCCGAGAAGCTGAGCGAAGACGACCGGCAGTTGGCGTTCGAGGACCTTGAGATCGCCGTTGCCGAGGTCGAAGAACAAAAGCAGGCACAGGCGCCCGGCGCGGACAAACCCAAGCGCAAGCGAGTGGCCAGGCGCAACCGCGGCAACCAGCCTGTAGGTTTGCCGCGCATCGAGCGGGTGGTCGAACCGGACAACCTGATGTGTCCATGCGGTTGCCGAATGATGCACCGGATCGGCCAGGATCGCAGCGAGCGGCTCGACATCGCCCGGCCCAATTGCGCGTGATCGTGACGGTCCGCCCCAAATACGCCTGCCGGGCCTGGACTGGCGGGGTTAGCCAGGCACCGACGCCGCCCTGGTTGATCGAGGGCGGGCTGCCCACCGAAGGCGCCAGTCGACGCCTTCGGCACTTGCCTGCAAGCGCAACGCCTTCGGGTCTCGGCGAAATCACGCTTGGGCGAAAAGTTGGCCTACATCCACCGTCACTGGGACGGATTGCAGACATTCCTGTCGGACGGGCGCGTCGAGATCGACTCCAACAAGGTCGAAAATCTGGTCAGGCCGATTGCTCTGAACAGAAAAAGCGCGTTGTTCGCCGGCCATGACGAGGGCGGCAAGGCATGGGGCCGCGCCGCTTCGCTGATCGAGACGGCAAAGATCAATAGGGTCGAGCCCTTTGCCTATCTGAAATCTACGCTCGAAGCGATCGCGGCCGGCCATCCGCAAAACCGCATCGACGAGTTGCTCCCCTGGAATTTCCAGCCGTCAAGCTGAAAACCCGGTGACTTACAGACACCGTTTACCTTCGACGAAGATACGCTCAAGTAAGTTCGTTGTTCGGATCACCCGGCGATGGGTGACGGGTATGCGCAGGTGGGCGATGCAAGCCTCGAAGTCGTCCTGGAAGCAGGCGATCGCGGAGGGGAGCTCCTTGCCGTAGTCGGCGATGACGCCTTGGGCCAGGTCGCGGGCGATCGCACGGCTTGGCGCTTGATAGACGGCCTGGATGCGGGCCTTGACCTCGGGCCAGATGTCCTCGGGCACCTTGGCGGCGAGGTTGCGCATGCGGTGCGCGAGGCAGCGCTGGCGGGCCGAGCGCGGAAAGCAAGTCTCGATCGCCTTGATCACGCCGGGCGCGCCGTCGGAGACCACGCGCAGCGGGTCGCCGAGGCTGCGCGCGCGTGTCCTGAAAGAACGCGGAAACTGTCTCGGCGTCCTCTTTAGATCCCGCCATCAGGTGCAGCAAAACGCGCAGGTCGGTCGCGGTGAAGCCCCAAGCGGCCATGACCGGTTTGCGCCGCTGGCTGGGGCGGATGCGCTCGGCGATGCCGTCGAGGAATAGGTAGACGATCTCGTGTTTGCTCAGATCCCGCATGGCAAAGTCCTGGTAGTCCCGCCAGAGCTGCTCGCCCAGTTCGAACACGGCGGTGCGCGACAGCAACAGCCCGCCTTCGTTGGCGCGGAAGGCGTCCTCGATATCGCGCACCGACAGGGCCGCGCGCCAGCATCTCCACCGCCAGCTCTTCGAGCGCCTCGGTGCGGCCCTTGGCATGCTGCCTGATCTCGGAGCGAAACGGCTCATCGCGCCCGGCGATCTGCGCCGTGCTGAACTTGATTGCGCCCTCGCCCGTCTTGTGCCGGACGAGCCGACGCCCGTTGCGATAGCCGAGCCCCTCCTCGGCGCCGCGCTCGAAGTAGTCCCGCCCCAGCGCATCCCGCGCCTCGGCCTCGAGCGCCTCCTCCAGGATCAAACGCGTCGCGAGCGTCACCAGTTCCGTCCGGCCGTCGGCTGGCGACAAACGTCCCTCGATCAGCGCGCAGCGATTTTACCTATGCCGCCACATAGAATGGCTTCGTCTATGTCGCCTTCGTCATCGACGCCTATGCCCGCCGCACCGTCGGCTGGCGGGTCAGCACCTCGGCGCATGCCGGTTTCGTCCTCGATACCCTGGAGCAGGTGGTACATAATCACCGTCCCGGCAAGGACATGGGGCTGGTTCATTACAGTGACCGCGGCTCGCAATACTTGTCCGTTCGCTACAGCGAACGGCGGGCCAAGGCCGGCATCAAACCCTCGGTGGGCAGCGTCGGTGACAGTTATGACAACGCGCTGACAGAGACGATCAACGGGCACTTCAAGCCAGAAGTCATCTACCGCCGCGGGCCATGGCGCAGCTCCGCGGCCGTCGAATACGCCACGCTCGAATGGGTGGACTGGTTCAACAACCGCCGCTTGCTGGAGCCGATCGGCAACATCCCACCAGCCGAAGCCAAATCCTATGCGGTTCTGGAAACTGAGACCAGGGCCGCATAACTAACGTCAATCAGCCTCCGGCAAACCCGGCGCATGTGTGGATGCCCCTGTTTGGGAAGCGTAATCTACAAGGTTTCGGCGGGGTCTTCGATCGGACGTGTGTCAGGCCTCTGGCGCGTAGCCACGCCATGCGCCTCGAGCATCGCGTAGGCATCAGTCTCGGCCGCTCGGGCTGCGGTTGGCGGTAGCGCCGCCAGCAGCCTGACACGAACGCTTTCCAGCGCGACAGCCTGGCTCGTGTTACCCCGCGCCCCAAGTCCGGCGAGACCGGACTCCGACGTGATCTTAGGCGTCTACGATGCACTCGCCATGGAATGCGGGCAAATTGCATCAAGCACAGACTGACCACGCTTAACCACTCATGGCACGAGGGAACCGCACGATCAGGGCGCGACGGTCGAACGGTCGAATTCGACAGTCATGCAATCAGCTCACAGCCGGGCTTCGATCAGGTAGGGGCCGGGGTCGTCCATCACAGCTGTCAGGGTGCGAAATAGATCGGCCGCGCAGTCGACGCGCTTGCCCGGAACCCCCATCCCCTTGGCAAGGCTGACGAAATCAACCTCGGGACCGGTCATCTCCAGAAGCGCCAGCGCGCTGGGGCCGGGGTTGGCTCCGACGCGGAACAACTCCTGCTTGAGAATCTCGTAGCCACGGTTGGCGAAGATCACGGTTTTCACCGACAATCCCTCGCGCGCTTGGGTCCAGAGCGCCTGGAACGTGTACATCGCCGAGCCGTCCGCCTGCAGGGCAACCACCGGTCGGTCCGGGCAGGCCAGCGCCGCCCCGGCAGCCAAAGGCGGGCCAATGCCGATGGCGCCGCCGGTAATCGACAGCCACGATGCCGGCGGGCTGCCCGCACCGAGGCCGTGGATATCCCGCCCGGCGGTGTTGCCCTCTTCGATGACGATGGCGCCTTCAGGCAGCGCGGCCGCGATCGCGGCGGCAAGGTTCGCCAGATCGAGCGGGGCGGCGGCGGGCGGCGTGGCGGGCGGAGCGTCCACGGGCTGAACGGGTCGGGCACCGCAGCCCGAGGCAAGCGCGGCGACCGCGGCGGGGCCGTCCTGGTCCACATCGGCCAGCTGAATGATCGCGCAGTCCTCAGGCAGCAGCAAAGACGGCCGATCGGGATAGGCGAAGAACGCCACGGGTGGTTTCGCCTCAATCAGGATGGCAGTCCTGAAGCGCGCCAGCGCCGCCAAAGCCATGTCCACCGGATAGGGAATCTTCGCAAGGTTGACCCGTCCCGCGCCGCGTTCGATCCGCCGGTTCGACGTCGGCGCCATCAGCGCCGCGCCGGTACGTTCGGCGACCCCACCCAGAAGTGCCAAGGCCTCGGGGCTTTCAAGGACGCACCCGCCGACCAGAATCAGCGTGTCAGGCCCCAGCGCGGCGGCGGCGGCGTCCACCGCTTGCGGATCAAGCGCGCGTGCCGGCTCTGGGCACACGGGGTCAGCCACCACCCCGCCGTTGTCCCAGCCGATATCGGCGGGCGCAATGAGCGTGGCAACCCGTCCCGGCCGGCCCATCGCCACGGCCAGTCCGGTTACGGCATCCCTTGCGATGGTATCGGGCGCGGTGGCCGTGTGCACCCAGTCCGAGAAGGGCGCGGCGGCACCCGCGACATCGCCCGTGAGCGGCGCGTCATAGGCCAGGTGGCGAACCGCGTGATCGCCGACCAGGTTGAGCATAGGTGTGCGCGCCTTGCGCGCATTGTGCATGTTGGCGGCGGCATTTCCCAGACCCGGCGCCAAATGCAGCAATGTCACCGCAGGCTTCCCTGCCATGCGGGCGTAGCCATCCGCCGCACCGGTCACAACGCCTTCGAAAAGCCCCAGAACGCAGCGCAGCAGGCGGGTTCGATCCAGCGCATCAACGAATTGCATTTCCGACGTGCCCGGGTTGGCCAGGCATAATTCGACGCCCGCCTTGTGAAGCGAGCGAACCAGGCTTTCAGCACCATTCATGCGGTATTCTCTTCCTCAATTGTCTTCTGCCGGAGGCGCGCGGCGGAAAGCACCGCCAGCCGGCGCCCGAGCGGGGTGTCGGGATCCAGTGGGCGCAGGGTCGCGCGGTCGGTGGCCGGTTCAGCCAGATGGCAGGCAACGCGGCTGTTGTCGAGTACGCGCAATTCGGGGCGTTCGATCCTGCAGCGGTCGATCGCCAGCGGGCAGCGGGGATGAAAGGCGCAACCCGGCGGCGGGGCAAGTGCACTGGGCGCATCCCCTTCGACGCTGGCCCGCACGCGCCCCACGGTGGGATCGGGTCGCGGAGCGGCCGCAATCAATGAACGCGTGTAGGGATGCAACGGCGCCGCGAAGAGCTCGGTCGCCGGGGCCTCCTCGACGATGCGGCCGAGATACATCACCGCAACCCGCGTCGCGATGTGGCGCACCACCGCCAGATCATGACTGATGAATACGTAGGCCACGCCCAGTTCGCGCTGGATGTCCTGCAGCAGATTGACGATCTGCGCCTGCACTGACACATCCAGCGCCGAGACAGGCTCGTCGCAGACGATCAGCCGCGGTCGTGTGGCCAGCGCCCGGGCAATTCCTACCCGCTGCCTTTGCCCGCCCGAAAATTCATGCGGATACCGCTCGGCGTGAAACGCCGAGAGGCCGCAAAGCTCCAACACCTCGGCGATCTTGGCCCGAAGGGTCGCTTGAGTGGCCACGCCGTGCAACAAGAGCGGCTCGGCCAGAACCTCGCGCACGGTCATCCGCGGATTGAGCGAGCCATAGGGGTCCTGGAAGATGATCTGCATCTTGCGCCGCATCTCGCGCAGCTGACCGGCCGACAGGCCCAGCAGGTCGGTCCCCTCCAACCGAACCGCACCCGCGGTGGGCTCAAGGAGGCGCAGCAGCGTGCGCCCGGTGGTGGATTTCCCGCACCCCGACTCGCCCACGATGGCCAGAGTCTCTCCGGCGCCAACCTCGAAACTGACATCGGTGACGGCCTGCACCTGTCCCACGGTACGCCGCAAAAGGCCGCGGCGCACGGGAAAATGCTTGGTCAACCCCTCGACCGCAAGCAATGTGGGTGATGGCGTGGTCATGCGGTGCCTCCTTCGATGGGGGCATGCCAGCAGGCGACGCGGTGTTGCGGCGCAATCTCGCGCAGCGGTGGCGGCTGGTTTCGGCAACGGTCATCGGCAAGCGGGCAGCGCGACGCGAACCGGCAGCCGGGCATGACCTGCCAGGGCGGCGGAACCGAGCCTTCGATCGTGGCCAGCCGATCGGCATCGACATCGATACGCGGCACCGCGGCCATCAGACCGACGGTGTAGGGATGCTGCGGATCGCCGAAAAGCGCCCCGGTCGGCGCCTGCTCGACGACCGTGCCGGCATACATCACAACGACCTCGTCACAGGTCTCCGCCACGACGCCGAGATCGTGGGTGATCAGCAGGATCGCGGTGCCGGTCCGGTCCTGCAATTCCTTCATCAACTCCAGGATCTGCGCCTGGATCGTTACATCCAGTGCGGTCGTAGGTTCGTCCGCGATCAGAAGGTCCGGGTCGTTCGCCAAGGCCAGCGCGATCATGACCCGTTGACGCTGACCACCCGACAACTGATGGGGATAATCGTCCACGCGTTTCGAGGGTGAGGGCAGCCGCACCAGGTCCAGAAGCTCGACCGCGCGGTCGCGCGCGGCCTTGGGGGACAGATCGCCATGCACCTTCAGGCTTTCGACGATCTGATCGCCACAGGTGTAGACCGGGTTCAGGCTGGTCATCGGCTCCTGGAAGATCATGCCGATGCGCCCGCCGCGCAGACGCCGCATCTGGCTCTCCGGCAGGCTGAGCAGATCCTGCCCGTCAAACCGGATCGTTCCGCCCGCGTACCGTCCCGGTGGCGTCGCCACCAGGCGCATTATCGCAAGGGAAGTCACCGACTTGCCGCAGCCCGATTCCCCCACGATCCCGAGGGTCGCCCCCCGGTTCACCGAGAAGCTGACCCCGTCGACGGCACGGAGGACGCTGCGATCAATGCCGAATTCGACGCGCAGACCCTCGACGCTGAGAAGCGGTTGCTGGCTGGACCCGGTCGCCTGCATCAGGCCACCGGATAGGTCAGCGGAGAGGCCTGGGTGTGGTGCCGTTCGGCGAAGTCGAGTTTCGTGAACTCCTCTTCGGCGCGACGCTGCGCGGCTTCCAGTCGGGCGGTCGCATCGGCCAGATCGAAGGCCAGGCAGGTGCCGTCCCGCACAACCTGACGGCCATCGACGAAGACATCGCGCACCGCGCGTTCGGCGGCCACATAGATCAGGCTCCGCAGCGGGTCGCGCACCGGGCGCATCGTCGGATGCGTGACATCGGCAAGGAACAGGTCGGCCTTGGCACCCGGCGTCAGGCGACCGATATCGTCGCGCCCCAGGATTGCAGCACCGCCGATCGTGGCCGCATCGAAGATATGGCTCGTGCGCAGATCGAAGGGGTCGCCCGACAGCAGACGCGAATTGATCAGCGCGTGGCGCAACTCTTCAAGCATGTTGTGCGGATAGGTGTCGGTGCCGATCCCCACCGGGATGCCCGCGCGGATATATCGCCCAACGGTTCGCATGGCGATGCCGCGGCGCTGGAAGACCGTCGGGCAATGCGCCACCGCAACGCCCGATTCGCGCAGGCGATCGAAATCATTGGCCTGCGGCCAGTGGACCCAGTGGTGATCATTGAGGAAGATCGCATGCCCGATGATCGACCCGGGCGCCAGAACCCCCAGCGAGTCGAGCCAGCCCACCGGGGTCTTGCCGTGGCGGCGCGTGATCTCGTGGAACTCGACGATCGATTGCGCGGCATGGATCTGGAATTGCACGCCGCGCTCCTGCGCCGCGGCGAAACTGTCGCGGATCAACTCGGCGCTGCAGGTGTCGATCTGCGCGGGCGCCACCATGCCCGACATCCGCCCCGAGGGGTGGTTCTGCGCGGCATCGACAAGCCGCAGCGCTTCATCCATCGCGGCACGGCCGGCGGCCTCGTCCCATTCGTATTCGACGACATGGCCGTTCTTGGTGTACCAGCGGGCCGAACGGTACATCGGCGCGGCCACGGCCCGCAAACCCGACCCCTCAAGCAGATCGAACCAGTCGTCATACGCAACCGACAGATCGACCAACGTCGTCACGCCCGAAAGCAGCAGTTCCGACAGCGCCACTTCGGTGCAGGCGGTGCGGCCAGCGTCATCGGGCCGAAAGAGCGGCATGAACTCGTAAAGCGAGGAATTGTAGAGCGCGGGGCTGCCCAACTCATCGAGGAAGCCCTTGTTCATCGGCTCGGACAGCGGGTGGCTATGGATATTCACCAGGCCGGGACTGACCATTCGGTCGCGGCCATCGATCTCGGTATCGGCGGCACCGTCCCAGCGCCCGCCGACCTGAAGGATCTTCCCGCCTGAAAAGGCGACGTCACCTCCTTGCAGATAGCGGTGACCGCCGGCTCCCTCCGCGGCATCGGGGTCCCAGGCGACGATCCAGGCTGCGTTGCGGATGACGGTGACAGGTTCGGACATGAGGCTTTCCATCAGGCAGGGCCAATCGGCGCGGAGAGTGAGCCGCCGCCCGAAGGCGGCGGACAGAAATGGCGGGCCGGGCTGACCCCGGCCCGGTCATCGGTCAGTCGTTGAAGCGCAGATCCAGCCCCTTGTAGAGCCCCGCACCGTAGATATTGTGCGGCTCGACCGGCGCCATCGCATTGGTGTGCGCGATGAACATCGGCTCATGATAAAGCGGGATCCACACCGCGGCGTCGTGGACAAGCTCCAGCACCTCGCCATAGGCTTCGGCGCGGGCCGCATCGTCGGTCGCGGTCTTGCCGGTTTGCAGCAGGTCGTCAGTGCGCTGGTCGATCCAGTTCATCCGGTTCGGCGTCGGGGTGTTCTGCGACCGGAAATAGAGGTTCAGCGCGTCCCCGGCCGAGATATAAGGATAGCTCATCCCGAACATGTCGAATTCCTGCGTCGCCAGCCGCGACCAGGCAACCGTCGCATCGAAGGCCTGGATCTCCATCCCGACACCAATCTGCAGCAGGTCAGCCTGCACCGCCTCGGCGATCTTGGCCCAGGTCGAGCCGGCGAAGACATAGGCTAGCGGGCGCAGTTCCACGCCGTCTTTGGCGCGCACGCCGTCGCTGCCGCGCTCCCACCCGGCCTCGTCGAGCATCTGGTTGGCGCGCTCGACGTCATGACGCAGCAGTTGTTCATCCAGGTCCGGATTCCAGTCCAGCGCGGCCTGGCTGATGTAGCTGTAGGCAGGCTCGACCATGCCGAAGAAGAGATCCTCGGCCATCGCCTCCTGATCAACGGCCAGATTCATGGCCTGCCGCACCACCGGGTCAGAGACAGTGTCCTTGTCGACCTTGAAGCCCATGAAATAGGTCCAGAACGCCTCGTCCGAGCGCTGAACCTCGACGTTCGGGGCGGCCATCAGCTGCTCGATCGCAATATGCGGGACATACTGCGTGAGTTCCGATTGCCCGGTCAGCACGGCGACCGTCCGGGTGCTTTCCTCTGGAACGATCTGCCAGACGATCCGCTCCAGATGCGCCGGACCCTGGTTGTCATAGAACGCCGGGCCCCACGAATATTCGGGGTTGCGCTCGATCACCATGCGGTCGCGCGGGGTCCAGTCCACCCAGCAGAAGGGGCCGGTACCGTTGAAGCCGTTGATGCCGAAGTCCTCGCCCAACTCCTCCACGTTCTCGCGGTCGATGATGGTGCCGAAGCTCTGAGTCAGTTGGTAGAGAAGCTCCGAGAACGGCGCCTCCAGCTCGTATTCGACGGTCAGGTCATCGACGGCACGAATTTCGGCCACATCACCCGCGCGCCATGCGACAGGTGAATTGGTGTCAGGATCGATCCAGCGATTGAGCGACCAGACCACGTCCTCGGCGGTCATGGGTTTGCCGTCGCAGAAGGTCACCCCTTCCTTCAAGTGAAAGGTGTAGACCAGCCCGTCGTCCGACATCTCCCAGGAATGGGCCAGGCCATCGGTGATGGTCTGCATGTCGGGTTCAAGCGACACCAGCGTGTCGCCCAGCATGAACAGAACCTCGGCAGCGGCACGCGCGGTCGACCGATGCGGGTCGTAGTTGTTGCTGTCGACCTCGCGCACGATGGTGACTTCCTGCGCCGTGGCCAGCGCAGGCAACAGCAAGGCGGTACTGGCCGCCAATAAGCTGAGCAGGCTACTCTTCCGTGTCATGGTCTGACTCCTTCTCTTCCCTGTTGGTTCATCCGGACTTCTCTTCTTCTTGTCGCGCTCAGCTCCGCAGCCGGGGATCGAGCACGTCGCGCAGCGCATCGCCGACGATATTGGCGCAAAGCACGATGACGAAAATCGCCACCGAGGGGATCACCGCGATATGCGGCGCAAACAGCAGAAAGTCGCGTCCCTGCGCCGCCATCATGCCCAGTTCCGCCGCTGGCGGCCGCGCCCCGAGGCCGAGAAAGCTGAGCGCCGCGCCGATCAGGATGACCTGGCCGAAGCGCAGGCTGATGAAGATCATGATCGACGAGATGCAGTTGCGCAGCAGGTAGCGCACGAAGAGCGCCCCATCCGACAGGCCGACCGCGCGCCCCGCCTCGATGAACTCCTGCTCCATGACCGAGACCGCGATCGACCGACCGATCCGCGCGCAATCGGGAATGGTGGCAATCGCCAGCGCCACGATCACCGGCACCACCCCAGGACCGAAGACGGCAACAAGTGCCAGCCCCAACAAGATTGCGGGAAAGGACAGCATCATGTCCACCAGCCGCATGACATAGGGGTCGATGCGCTTGTAGAAGGCCGAGACGAGCCCGAGGAGCGAGCCCAGCACCCCACCCACCAGCACCGCCACCACGCCGATCAGCAAGGTGGTTCGTGTGCCGTACAGGATGCGGGACAGGATGTCGCGCCCCTGCCCGTCCGTGCCCAGCAAATGGGTCCATGTGCCGCGCTCCGCCCAGACCGGCGGGGTCATCACGGCCCGGCTGCTTGCGTAGGGATTGTGCGGCGCGACCAACGGGGCAAGGATCGCCGCCAACACGATCGTGACCAGCACGATCAGCGCCAGTGCAGCGGCGCGGTCGGCCAGCAGCAGACGCCACCAGCTGCGCCGACGGGGCGCGCTGGTCTCGGCAGCGGCGGCGATGTCGGTGGTGACGCTCATTTCTTCTGCACCCTCGGATCAAGCAAGGCATAAAGGATGTCGACGATCATGTTGATCAGGATGAAGGCCAGCGCCAGCACCAGGATCGCGCCCTGGGTCAGCGGAAAGTCCGACGAAAGGATCGCGCCCACGGCCAGACGGCCGATGCCGGGATAGGAAAAGATGGTCTCGGTGACGACGGCTCCGCCAAGCAGGTAACCCGCCTGAAGCCCGATGAGGGTGATGACCGGGATCAGCGCGTTGCGCAGCCCGTGGCGCAGGATCACCGCGCCCTCGCTCAACCCCTTGGCACGGGCGGTGCGAACATGGTCCAGCCGCAGCACCTCCAGCACGCTTGACCGCGTCATCCGCGCCACAGGGCCGATGAAGATCAGTCCGAGAGAGAGCGCCGGCAATGCGATATGCCGCAACCCGTCCACCGTCCACAGCGGCCCGCCCCGGCCGATGAAGGGTAGAAGCTGCCACTTCACGCCGAGGAACTGGATCAACACCAGGCAGATGAAGAAGATCGGCAGCGACACGCCGGCCACCGAAAAGGCCATGATTGCCCGGTCCACCAACGACCCGCGCCAGACCGCCGCCAGCGTGCCCATGAAGATCCCCGCCGGGATCGACCAGATCAGACAGGCGACCATCAGCTCGATCGTCGGACCGATCGCGGCGCCCAGCTCGCTGATCACGGTCTTGTTGGAAATCAACGACCGACCCAGGTCGCCCTCCATCAGCCGGCCCATGTAGCGCATGAACTGGACGACCATCGGGTCGTCCAGCCCCATCCGCAGCCGGATCGCCTCGACCACTTCGGGCGGGGCCATTGGGCCAGCGAGCACGCGCGCCGGATCGCCGGGGGCAACCTGCACCAGAATGAAGCCCAGGATCAGCACGCCGAAGAGGACCGGAATGGACAGGATCAGTCGATTGACAATGGTTTCGATCATGCCGCCCCCCGGTTCATCGCGCCCTGCCCCGCCTCAAACCGTCCGCTCGAAGACAACGCGTCCGCCGAGGACGGTCAGATCGCAACGGGCCTCCAGGATCTGCTCAGGCGGACCAGATATGAAATCGCGGTCGAAGACGGCGATGTCGGCCAGCTGACCGGGCCGAAGCTGGCCCTTCGTCGCCTCGGCCTTCTCGGCATAGGCAGAGGCATAGGTATAGGCGTGCAGCGCCTCCTCGATGCTGAGCCGATGCTCGGGGCCGATCTCGGTGCCGCGGTCGGTGCGGCGCGTGACCATTGTGTAGATGTTCGGCAGCGGTGCGATTTCGGTCACCGGGCAGTCGGTCGAGGCCGAGGGCTCCAGCCCCCGGTCGATCCAGGTGCGCATCGGATGCGAGCCATGCACCTTTTCGGCCGGCGCAACCGTCAGGTAGAGATCGCCGAAATAGTAGATGAAGACGGGCTGCGGGACCGGCAGCACCTTCATCCGCGCCATCCGCTCCATCTGGTCGTCGCGCAACCAGCCGCAATGTTCGATCCGGTGACGGCGGTCGGGATCGGGTGTGTCGTCAAGGGCTGCTTCATAGGCGTCGAGCACCTGATCAATCGCCGCGTCACCGATGGCATGGATCGCCATCGTGTAGCCGGCGCGGTGCGCTTCCAGCACCATACGCGCGACCTCGGCATCGTCGGGAATGCAGAGCAGGCCCTTGTCGGCCGGATCGTCGCCCAGATATGGCCAGGTCATCGCCGCGGTGCGCCCCCCGGCGCTGCCGTCGGTGAAGATCTTCACCCCGCCGATCCGGAACATGTCGTCGCCCTGGCCGGTTACCAGCCCCTCGGTCTGGCAGCGCTCCAGGATCGTGCGGCCCTTGTCGCCCATCACCGTGCCCCAGACCCGCACCGGCAACCGCCCGGCGGCATGCGCGGCGCGATAGGCTTCCATTTCGTCCCAGCCGTCGCGCAGGCCGATCGCGGCCTCCATGACCGAGGTGATCCCGTAGCTCAGCAGATCCTTCCCGCCGCGCTCGATCGCGGTGACCATGTCGTCGATGGTGGTGCGGGGCATCGCCGCGATGATCGGCTCGCGCGCGGTTTCGGCAACCAGCCCCGTCAACCGCCCGTCGCGACGCTCGATCAGACCGCCCTCCGGCGAGGGGGTATTCTCGCCGATCCCGGCCAGGGCCAGCGCGCGCGTGTTGGCAATGGCCAGATGCCCGTCGGTGCGCACGATATAGCAGGGATGGTCCGGGCAGACGGCGTCCAGCTCGTCGCGCGTCGGATGACGCTTGACGTCTAGCTGGAAGTGATCATAGCCCCGCCCCGTGACCCAGTCGCCGGCGGGCGTCTCGGCAGCACGTTGGCGCAGGGCCTCCAGCAGTGCCTGCAGGGTGGGGGCGGCACGCGGGCGCAGATCGACCTCGGACATCGCCAGACCGTAGGGCAGAAGATGCATATGCGCGTCGTTGATCCCCGGGATCGCCAGCCGGCCGGCCAGATCAACGACCCGGGTCTGCGGCCCCGCAAGCGCCCCCATCTCCTCGGCCGTGCCGGTTGCCAGGATCCGCCCATCGGCCATCGCCACAGCTTCGGCCTCGGGCAGATCCTTGCCGCACCAGACGCGCCCGCCGGTGAGAATCAGCTCCGCGCTCATCGCCGCACCGCGCAGGCCGTTGCCCCAAAACCGATGTCCATGACTGCCGCACCCTCCCCTCTCTGTTTCTTGTTCTGGGCGGATCAGACCAGAGGGGTTTAGCCATTGTCAAGGAGAAGTCCGAACAACTGGCGGTTTATATCTGATCTGCCGAAAAGCCCGGCAAACCGCGCGCGAAACCGACGCGAGTGCGAGGCATTCCGGCCCGTGCCCTCATCTTTTCAGAAAATGAAAATCGCATCTTTGCAATGCGATGCGCACTCATTTTAAGATACCGGATGAACAGTCGGATCGCTCCCAACGCCTGGCCGTCTGGGCCAACGAGCCAGACGCGCAGCCAGCCACACAAAGCGTCCGCGGGCTTGAGGACCGCCGCCACAGCCCGGTCGCTCTCCTTTTGGCCCGCAGCCAAGTGCCGGCTCGCCGATCCCGGTGCGCCGCGCCCCGCTCCGTCGGTGCCGGATCGGTTGAAATCGCACCGCACATGCCCCAGATATGGCGGGAACGCGGATGCGGCGCCCCATCATTTCTGCAACGTCGCCGCCCCCATGATCTATCGAGGAACCGAATGACCGCTGAACTCAACGCCTATCCCGTCCTGCCCCTGCGCGACATGGTGGTCTTTCCGCACATGATCGTGCCGCTCTTCGTGGGACGCGACAAGTCGGTGCGCGCGCTCGAGGCGGTGATGCGCGACGACAAACCGATCCTGCTGACCACGCAGATCGACCACGCCGCCGAGGACCCCGGCTTCGACGGGATGTATCGCGTCGGCGTGCTGGCAAGCGTCCTGCAACTGCTGAAGCTGCCCGACGGCACCGTCAAGGTGCTGGTCGAGGGCAAGTCGCGCGTGACCATCGGCGACTTCCTCGACAACGAGGCGCATTTCGAAGCCGTGGCCGAGCCGCTGGAAGAAACCTTGGGCGACGCGCAGTCGGTCGCAGCCCTCGTCCGGTCGGTCGCCGACGATTTCGAACGCTACGCCAAGATCAAGCGCAACATCCCCGAAGAGGCGCTGACTGCGGTCTCGGAAGCCAGCGAGCCGGGCAAGCTTGCCGACCTCGCCGCCGGGCATCTCGGCGTCGATGTGCCGCGCAAGCAGGATCTGCTTGAAACGCTCGACATCGCCGAGCGGCTGGAAAAGGTCTACGGCCTGATGCAGGGCGAGATCTCGGTCCTGCAGGTCGAGCGCAAGATCAAGTCGCGCGTCAAGAGCCAGATGGAGCGCACCCAGCGCGAATACTATCTGAATGAGCAGATGAAGGCCATTCAGAAGGAGCTGGGCGAAGGCGAGGACGGCCAGAACGAGATTGCCGAGCTGGAAGAGCGCATCCGCAAGACGAAGTTCTCCAAGGAGGCGCGCGAGAAGGCCGAGGCAGAGCTGAAGAAGCTCAAGTCGATGTCACCGATGTCGGCCGAAGCGACCGTCGTGCGCAACTATCTCGACTGGCTTCTGAACATCCCCTGGGGCACCAGGAGTCGCGTCAAGAAGGACCTGAACCGCGCCCAGGACGTGCTCGACCACGATCACTACAGCCTCGAGAAGGTGAAGGAGCGCATCGTCGAATACCTCGCCGTGCAGTCGCGCAGCCAGAAACTGCGCGGGCCGATCCTGTGCCTTGTCGGCCCGCCGGGTGTGGGCAAGACCAGTCTGGGCAAGTCGGTCGCGCGGGCCACGGGGCGTGAATTCATCCGCATCTCGCTCGGCGGGGTGCGCGACGAATCGGAAATCCGCGGTCACCGTCGGACCTATATCGGCTCGATGCCCGGCAAGATCATCCAGTCGATGAAAAAGGCCAAGACCACCAACCCGCTGATCCTGCTCGACGAGATCGACAAGCTGGGTCAGGATTTCCGTGGCGATCCGGCCTCGGCCCTGCTGGAGGTGCTCGACCCCGAGCAGAACAACACCTTCGCCGATCACTACCTGGAGGTCGAATACGACCTGTCGAACGTGATGTTCATCACCACGGCCAACAGCTACAACATGCCGGGTCCGCTGCTCGACCGGATGGAGATCATCCCTCTCTCGGGCTACACTGAAGACGAGAAGGCCGAGATCGCCAAGCGCCACCTCCTGCCCAAGGCCATCAAGAACCACGGCCTGAAGAAGGGCGAACTGACACTGACCGACGAGGCGCTGCTGGGCACGATCCGCAACTACACCCGCGAAGCCGGGGTGCGGAACCTTGAACGCGAGCTTTCGAAGATCGCGCGCAAGGCCGTCACCCGGATCCTGAAGGACGGCGAGAAGACGGTCACCGTGACCGAGGACAACCTTGCCGATTTCCTGGGCGTGCCGCGCCACAAGTTCGGCCTGGCCGAGAAGGAGGATCAAATCGGCGTCGTCACGGGCCTGGCCTGGACGCAGGTCGGCGGGGACCTTCTGCAGATCGAGGCGCTAAAGCTGCCCGGCAAGGGCCGGATGAAGACCACCGGCAAGCTAGGCGACGTGATGAAGGAATCGATCGACGCGGCGAATTCCTTCGTGCGCTCCATCGCCCCCGACATCGGCGTGAAGCCGCCACGCTTCGACACGTTCGACATCCACGTCCACGTCCCCGAAGGCGCAACGCCCAAGGACGGCCCGTCGGCCGGTGTGGCGATGGTGACGTCGATCGTTTCGGTCCTGACGGGCATCCCGGTGAAGAAGGACATCGCCATGACCGGCGAGGTGACGCTGCGCGGCAATGTTCTGCAGATCGGCGGGCTGAAGGAAAAGTTGCTGGCAGCGCTTCGCGGCGGCATCAAGACCGTGCTCATCCCCGAGGACAACGCCAAGGACCTGCCCGAGATCCCCGACAACGTGAAGGAAGGGATGACCATCATTCCCGTCTCGAACGTCCGCGAGGTTCTCAAGAACGCGCTGGTCCGGCAGCCCGAACCCATCGAATGGGACGCCGCTGCCGAGGAGGCCGCGCAGGCCGCCCGCGCCGCCGCGCGCGAGAAGGAAACGAACGGCGCCACCGCCCACTGATGTTTCGCCCACTGCAATCGAAAGGCGCGCCCCTGCGGCGCGCCTTTTTCATCCGCCGCCCTCTTGCGCCAGCGACGGGCCGGGGATAAATACCCGCGCGAGGGGCGATTAGCTCAGCGGTAGAGCGCTTCGTTCACATCGAAGATGTCGGCGGTTCAAATCCGTCATCGCCCACCATCCCCTCCCCGTCCGGAAATGGCGCAGGCAACGCGTTTCATTCGTCGCCCGGTCCGATGCCGTGGCGTTGCGCGAACCACAGAAACAGCGGCAGGCCCATGGCGATCAGCGTGGTGACCGAAAAGGCGAACCAGTTCATCGGGATGCCGATCAGGCGGAACGCCACGCCCGAGCCCCAGGAAAGCGCGCCCGCCGTTCCGATCGCCACCGCCGAGACGATCAGATCGCCCAGCCCCACCGCCAGCAGCGATTTCTGCGCGAGTGACGGATAGATGCCGAAATAGCCGATGGCCAGGCAGGTGGCGTTGATCGCCAGGATCTGAAGTTCGGGCGCCATCGGTCAGAGGGCGTAGAGCGCGCGGAACTTCGCCTCGAGATAATCCAGAAGCGGCCCTTCATGCGGTGCAAAGCCGCAGGCGGCCTCGATCGTCTCGCCCGGGGTCTGGCGGCTGCCGTGGATCTGGACCTTCTTCCGCAACCAGTCGGTGGCGGGGCTGGGGTCGCCCTCGGCCAGGGAGGCGTCCAGATCCGGCAGGTCCGCGCGCATCGCTTGCATCAGGCAACCCGCATAGACATTGCCCAGGCTGTAGGTGGGGAAATAGCCGAAAAGCCCGATCGCCCAATGCACATCCTGCAACATCCCGTGCGAGGGGCGGTCGACCGCGTAACCGAAATCGCTTTCGAACCGACCGTTCCACGCCGCCTCCAGGTCGCGGACCTTCAGATCGCCGCCGATCAGCGCGCGTTCCAGATCGAAGCGCAACATGATGTGGAGGTTGTATTGCACCTCGTCGGCCTCGTTGCGGATGAAGCCGTCGGCAAGCCGGTTGACCGTGGCGTAGAAGGCCTCGGGCCCGTCGATGCCGCAATCGCCGAACTCCGCGCAGATCCGCTCGTAGAGCCAGCCGCAGAAGGCCCGTGACCGGCCGATCTGGTTCTCGTAGAGCCGTGCCTGGCTTTCGTGCACGCCCATCGACACGCCGCGGCCCAGTCGGCCGAGCGCATAGGCCGGGTCGATATTCTGCTCGTAAGCGGCGTGACCGACCTCGTGGATGGTCGAATAGAAGCAATTGAACGGATCGGTCTCGATCACCCGGGTGGTGATGCGCACATCGTCCCCAGCCCCCGAGGAGAAGGGATGCACCGCCAGATCCAGCCGCCCGCGCTGAAAGTCGTAGCCGAAGACCTCGGCCAGCTGGCGCGCAAGGCGCAGTTGCGCGGCGCGGTCGAACTCGCCCAGAAGCGGCGCGGGCTGGTCGGCGGCGGCGCGCGCGGCATCGCGCAGCGCCCGCAGCCGCGGCCGCATCCGGTCGAACATCGCGGCGATCTGCGCCCCGGTCGCATCGGGTTCGTATTCGTCCAGAAGCGCGTCGTAGCGATCGGCGCCATCGGCCAGCGCCATCGCCTCTTCGCCGCGCAATGCCACGACCTTCTGCAGCGCCGGCAGGAAATGCCCCACATCCTCGCGCGCGCGCGCCTCGGCCCAGGTCCCGTGCGAGAGCGAGACATGCCGCGCGATCTCGGCCGCCAGATCCACCGGGACGCGCACCCGGCGGGCATGTTCGCGCGCGATCAGGCGCAGCCGCGCCGCGCCCTCGGCGCTC
>CAZKSE010000012.1:0-31158 GCA_964555305.1 uncultured Rhodobacter sp.
CGGTCGGCATACATGATCACCCGCCCCTCGGCGTTGCGCGCGGCGCGGCCGATGGTCTGCACCAGCGAGGTTTCCGAGCGCAGGAAGCCTTCCTTGTCGGCATCGAGGATCGCGACGAGGCCGCATTCGGGGATGTCGAGCCCCTCGCGCAGCAGGTTGATGCCGACGAGGACGTCGAAGGTGCCGAGCCGCAGGTCGCGCAGGATCTCGATGCGTTCGATCGTGTCGATGTCGGAATGCATGTAGCGCACGCGGATGCCCTGTTCGTGCAGGTATTCGGTCAGATCCTCGGCCATGCGCTTGGTGAGGACCGTGACCAGAACCCGCAGGTCGCGCTGGGCGACGAGGCGGATTTCATCGAGCAGGTCATCGACCTGCGTGGCGACGGGGCGGATTTCCACCTGCGGGTCCAGAAGGCCGGTGGGGCGGATCACCTGTTCGGCGAAGACGCCGCCGCTCTGTTCCAGCTCCCACCCGGCGGGGGTGGCCGAGACGAAGACCGATTGCGGGCGCATGGCGTCCCATTCCTCGAACTTCAGGGGGCGGTTGTCCATGCACGACGGCAGCCGGAAGCCGTGTTCCGCGAGCGTGAACTTGCGCCGGTAGTCGCCGCGATACATGCCGCCGATCTGCGGCACCGAGACGTGGCTTTCGTCGGCGAAGACGATGGCGTTGTCGGGGATGAATTCGAAAAGCGTGGGCGGCGGTTCGCCCGGGGCGCGGCCGG
The DNA here is from genome assembly GCA_964555305.1 of uncultured Rhodobacter sp. Classification (GTDB taxonomy): domain Bacteria; phylum Pseudomonadota; class Alphaproteobacteria; order Rhodobacterales; family Rhodobacteraceae; genus Pararhodobacter. Next base: position 728 of record CAZKSE010000012.1, read on the forward strand.
TGAGGTAGCGCGAATAGTTCTCGATCCCGTTGCAGACGCCGGTGGCCTCCAGCATCTCGAGGTCGAAATTGGTGCGCTGTTCCAGCCGCTGGGCCTCCAGCAGCTTGCCCTCGGCATGGAGTTGCTTGAGCCGCGTGTGCAGCTCGGCCTTGATGCCCTTGATGGCCTGCTGCATCGTCGGACGGGGCGTGACGTAGTGGCTGTTGGCATAGATGCGGATCTTGTCGAATGTGTCGGTCTTCGCGCCGGTCAGCGGGTCGAATTCGGTGATCGCCTCCAGCTCCTCGCCGAAGAACGACAGCCGCCAGGCGCGGTCTTCAAGGTGGGCGGGCCAGACCTCGATCACGTCGCCGCGCACGCGGAAGGCGCCGCGCTGAAAGGCCGCATCGTTGCGCCGGTATTGCTGCGCAACCAGTTCCTGGATCACCTGCCGCTGGTCGTAGAGCCCGCCCACGGCGAGATCCTGGGTCATCGCCGAATAGGTCTCGACCGAGCCGATACCGTAGATGCAGCTGACCGAGGCGACGATGATCACATCGTCACGCTCCAGCAGCGCGCGGGTGGCCGAGTGGCGCATCCGGTCGATCTGCTCGTTGATCTGGCTTTCCTTCTCGATATAGGTGTCCGAGCGCGGCACATAGGCCTCGGGCTGGTAGTAGTCGTAGTAGCTGACGAAGTATTCGACGGCGTTATCGGGGAAGAAGCCCTTGAATTCGCCGTAAAGCTGCGCGGCCAGCGTCTTGTTCGGCGCAAGGATGATCGCCGGGCGCTGGGTCTCCTCGATCACCTTGGCCATGGTGAAGGTCTTGCCGGTGCCGGTGGCGCCCAGCAGGACCTGGTTGCGCTCGCCGCCGGTGATGCCCTCGACCAGCTCGGCGATGGCCGTGGGCTGGTCGCCGGCCGGCTGGAAGGGGGTGGCCATGCGGAACCGGCGCCCGCCCTCGAGCTTCTGGCGGCCGGCGGCGGCGGCAAGGGGGGTATCGGTATTCGAGGTGATATCGGACACGACATCGGACATGGGCGCGCACCTATCGCTTCAAGCCCCTAGAGGTTGCATCGCCGGCCCCCGTTTTCAAGACGCAGCGCCGGCGCGGGCCTGCGCGCTCGGCTGCCGTTCGCCTGCTGTCCGGCCCCCGCCCGCGCCACGCCCGCCCCCTGCGCGCCCCTTGTCAACGCCTGCGCCCTTGGCCATAAGGGGCGACACGTCCCGGAGGTCTGCCATGCGCGCCCGTATCTATCGCCCCGCCCGCAACGCCATGCAATCGGGCACCGCCCGCACCAAGCATTGGGTGCTGGAATTCTTTCGCGGCGAGGCGCGCTTCACCGAGCCCTTGATGGGCTGGATCGGGTCGAACGACACGCAGGGCCAGGTCCGGCTGCGCTTCGACAGCCAGGCCGAGGCGGAAAGCTACGCCAAGGCGCATGGGATCGACTACATCCTGGTGCAGCCGAAGCCCCGGCGCCCGAACATCCGCGCGCAGGGATATGGCGAGAATTTCGCGACCAACCGCCGGCAGGTCTGGACGCATTGAGAAGTCTGGACGCATAGAGCCCGGCCGGGCGGCGATGCGCCCGGCTCAGACCACCCCGTGATCCAGAAGCGCCTCGGCCACGCGGCGATAGGCGGCGGCATTCGCGGCGCGGCGGTAGTCGATCACCTCGCCGCTGCGGTCGCCCAGGTGGCGCGCCTCGTCCAGCAGGCGGTCGTGCATCCGCCGCATGATCGCCCGTAACGCTTGGTCCACCTCGTTCTCGGAGAGCGGCTGGAAGACGGCGTTCTGGCCCATCTCCAGCCCCGAGACGGCAACGCCCCCGGCATTCGCGGCCTTGCCCGGCGCGTGCGCGATGCCGCCGTCGCGGACGATCCGCTGCGCCTCTGCGTCGAGAGGCATGTTCGCGCCCTCGACGATGTAGCGGCAGCCGTTGTCGCGCAGCGCCTTCGCCGCCTCGGCGCCGATTTCGTTCTGCGTGGCGCAGGGCAGTGCCACCTCGGCGCCAAGGTCCCAGGGGGTGCGGCCGCCATGCCAGCGCAGGCCGAGGTCACGCGGCGGCGCCTCGATCCCCTGCCCTGCGGCCTTTCGGTTCAGCACCCAGTCGAGCGCCTCGGCCGAGAAGCCGTCGGGCGCCTCCATCAGCCCCGAGGAATCGCTCAGGCTGATCACCCGCCCGCCGAGCGCCGCGGCCTTGCGCGCCGCATGGCCCGCGACATTGCCCATGCCCGAGACGGCGATGCGCTTGCCCTCGATCTCCTCGTTCTGCGCGCCGAGCATGGCACAGAGGAAATAGACCGCGCCGTATCCCGTTGCCTCCTTGCGCAGGGCGCTGCCGCCGATGCATTGCGACTTGCCGGTGAGGACGCCGGCGAATTCGCGGCTGTTGCGCTTCCAGGTGGCGAACATGAAGCCCACCTCGCGCGCGCCGACGCCGATGTCGCCGGCGGGAATGTCGCGCATCGGGCCGATATGGTGCTGCAATTCGGACATGAAGGCGGTGCAGAAACGCTCCACCTCGGCCTCGGAGCGGTTGCGGGGGTCGAAATCCGACCCGCCCTTGGCGCCGCCGAGCATCAGCCCGGTCATCGCGTTCTTGAAGGTCTGCTCGAACGCGAGGAACTTCAGGATCGAGGCATTGACCGACGGATCGAAGCGCAGCCCGCCCTTGTAGGGGCCGACGGCGTTGCAATGCTGCACCCGCCAGCCGCGGTTGATGCGCACCTGGCCGGCATCGTCGGCCCAGGCGACGCGAAAGCCGATGGTGCGGTCGGGCTCGGTCAGCCGGGCGAGGATCCTGGCGCGGGCGTAGTCGGCATTGGCCTTTTCGATGGTGATGACGTCGAGCGCCACCTCCTCGACCGCCTGAAGGAATTCGGTCTCATGGGCATAGAGCGCGCGCAGCTCGTCCATGAAGGTATCGGTCAAGGCGCGGGCGCGATCGTTGGTGGTGCGGTCGGTCATGGGCATTCCTCCGTTCCAGGGTCAGAGCTAGAACGCCGCGGGGCCGGGGCCAGTTTCGCACGGGCGCGCGGCGAGGAGGAATGTCGTGCCGACCGGGCGGGTGAGGGGGGCGACGCGGGGGCTCCCGCCGCTCGTCAGGCTGCACGCCTTGCGTGCAACCTTCCTCCCGTTGGGCCGGGCGCCGCACCCGTGCCGGGTGCGGCGCAAGCGGCGGTGCGCGCGGGTCTCAGACCCGCTCGATCGCGATGGCGGTGCCTTCGCCGCCGCCGATGCAGATCGCCGCGACGCCGCGCTTGAGGCCGCGTTTTTCAAGCGCGTTGAGCAGGGTCACGATGATCCGCGCGCCCGAGGCGCCGATCGGATGGCCGAGCGCGCAAGCGCCGCCGTTCACGTTCATCTTCTCGCGCGGGATGCCCATTTCATGCATGAAGGCCATCGGCACCACGGCGAAGGCTTCGTTGACCTCCCACAGGTCCACATCGGCGACCGACCAGCCCAGCCGCGCGAGCAGTTTCTGCGCGGCGGGGACGGGGGCGGTGGTGAACCAGCCCGGCGCCTGGGCATGGCTGGCATGGCCGCGAATCACCGCCCGGATCGGCGCGCCCGCCGCTTCGGCCGCCGCGCGCGAGGCCAGCACCAGCGCCGCCGCCCCGTCCGAGATCGACGAGGCATTGGCCGCCGTCACCGTGCCGTCCTTGCGGAAGGCGGGCTTGAGCGTCGGGATCTTGTCGGGGCGGGCGCTTTGCGGCTGTTCGTCGATCGACACCGTGACCGCGCCCTTGCGGGTCTGGACGACGACGGGGGCGATCTCATCGGCGAAGGCGCCGCCTTCGGTCGCGGCGAGTGCGTTCGAGAGCGAGCCGAGCGCGTAGTCGTCCTGCGCCTCGCGGGTGAACTGGAAAGTTTCGGCGCAATCCTCGGCGAAGGTGCCCATCAGGCGGCCCTTGTCATAGGCATCCTCCAGCCCGTCGAGGAACATGTGGTCGATCACCTGCTGGTGGCCGATCCGCGCGCCGCCGCGCATCTTGGGCAGCAGGTATGGTGCCTCGGTCATGCTTTCCATCCCGCCGGCGATGGCGATCCCGGTCGCGCCGAGCGCGATCTGGTCGGCCACCACCATCGCGGCCTTCATCCCCGAGCCGCACATCTTGTTCAGCGTGGTGGCCGGCACCGCCTCGCCGAGGCCGGCCTTGAAGCCCGCCTGCCGCGCCGGGGCCTGGCCCTGACCGGCGGGCAGCACGCAGCCCATCACCAACTCCTCGATCCGGTCGGGGGAAACGCCCGCGCCCTTGAGCGCCGCGGCGATGGCCTGGCCGCCCAGTTCGGCCGCGCTGACGCCGCTGAAGGCGCCCTGGAACCCGCCCATCGGCGTGCGTGCCGCGCCTATGATCACAACCTCTTGCATGATGCCACCTCTTGGTCATGAACGAATTGGAAAGGATCGTTACCTAGGCTTCAACACGAAACCGCACGAAATGCGAGGGGGAATCGTGGAGATTTCGACAACGCTCAATCCCGCGGGTCTGGTGATCCGGGTCAACGAGGCGCGCATCGACGCAGCCGTCGCGATCGAGTTCAAGGAGGCCGTGCGCGCTGCCGCCGAGGCGCCAGGCAACCCGGTGGTCCTGGATCTTTCCAGCGTCACCTTCCTGGACAGCAGCGGCCTGGGCGCGGTGGTCGCGGTGATGAAGCTTCTGGGGCCCGAGCGTCCGCTGCATCTGGCGGGGCTGACCCCGCCGGTCGCCAAGGTCTTTCGCCTGACGCGCATGGACAGCATCTTCACGATCCACGACTCGGTGCCCGCCACGCTGAAGGCGGCAGGCTGAGACGATGACGATCCTGGGCTCTCCCGCGATGGACGGCCGCGTCGGCGCCGCCGCGCCCGAGCCGGTCCGGCGGCGGTTCACCGCGGGGGACATGGCGACGCGCGAGACGCTGGTCGAGGTCACCGCGGCGCTGGCGCGCGCAGGCCTGTCCGATGACGATGTCGCGAATGCCGAACTGATCCTGGCCGAGGCGATGAACAACATCGTCGAACATGCCTATGCCGGCACTTGTGGCCCGGTGGAACTGTGCCTGGAGATCCGGTGCGACGCGCTCGATTGCGCGCTGCGCGACCAGGGGCGCGAGGCGCCGACCGGCTATCCGCCCGATCCCCCGCTGCCCGAGATCGAGCCCCCGCTGAACCTGCCCGAGGGCGGCTTCGGCTGGCATATCATCCGCAGCCTGACGACCGACCTGCGCTACCGGCGCGAGGGCGCGTGGAACGTGCTGAGCTTTCGGATGCCCCTTTCGGCGCTCAGGTGAAGCGCGCCTCGCTCCAGATGGATTAAAGCTGTTCCAGCGCGCGGCGCAGGTTGTCGTCGCAGTCGGCCAGCGCGCGCATCGCGGCCTCGGCGCTCAGTCCGCGCGCGATCAGCACGGCCGGCTTGATCCGCCCCCCGGCCGCGGCCAGCGCAGCGTCGGCCCGGTCGGAATCGGTGCCGGCCAGTTGCATGACCATGCCGCGCGCCCGTGTCCTGAGCTTGGCATTGGCGGGGCGCATGTCCACCATCTGCCCGGCATGGACGCGGCCCATGCGCACCATGACCTGCGTCGAGATCAGGTTCAGCGCGACCTTCTGCGCGGTGCCGGCCTTCATGCGCGTGGAGCCGGCGATCACCTCGGGGCCGGTGGGCAGGCAGATCGCGTGTTCGGCGGCCTGCAGAAGCGGTGCCTCGGGCGTGCCGGCGATGCCGATCGTCAGCGCTCCGGCCGCGCGGGCGGCGCGCAGCGCGGCGATGGTGAAGGGCGTGCGTCCGCTGGCCGCGATGCCGATCACCACGTCCGCCGCGCCGATCCCGGCGGCGGAGACCTGCGCCTCGGCCGCGCCGGCGTCGTCCTCGGCCCCCTCGACGGCTTCCCGCAGTGCTCCTTCGCCGCCGGCGATGAGGTAAAGCGTCCGCGCCTCGGGCCAGTCGAAGGTCGGGCCCAGTTCAGTCCCGTCCTGCACCGCGATACGGATCGAGGTGCCTGCCCCCGCATAGGCCAGCCGCCCCCCCGAAGCGAGCCGTGCGGCGATCGCGCCCACCGCGCCTGCGATGGCGGGCAGCGCCGGGCCGACGGCGGCGACGGCGGCCAGCTGACCCTCCCACAGAGCGGCAAGGGCGCTGCGGTCGTCCCAAAGGTCGAGGTCGCGGTAGCGGGGATCAGCGGTTTCGCTCATGCCTTCTGCCTTGCCGTGGTCGGTCGGGGGTGCAGCCAACCCCGCCGCCGCCGCGCTGTCAACGGGCTTCCCGCCCTGCGGCGGTCTTGCTATGGCTCAGGGAAAAGGGGGCGGGATGCAGATCTTCCTGGGGCTCGATGGGGGTGGAACCGGATGCCGGGCGCAGGCGCGGCTCGGCGATGGGCGGATGACCGCGGCGCATCGGGGCGGGCCTGCAAACGTGCATTCCGACCCGGAAGGCGCGATCGCGAACATCCGCGCCCTGATCGACGCGACACTGGCCGAGGCACGCGCGCTGGCCGGCGGCCCCATCCAGGCGCAGGCGGTTCTGGGGATCGCCGGCGCGGTGGAGACGGGAGCCGCGCCGCGGATCATCGCGGCGCTGGACCTGCCGCGGGTCCAGGTGGTGGGCGATGTCGATCTGGCGTTGTCCGGCGCCTTTGAAGGCGATGACGGGATCATCGCGGCCCTGGGAACCGGGTCGGTCTTTGCGCGCCAGATCGACGGCGCTATGGCCCGTCTGGGCGGCTACGGCTTTCTTCTGGGCGACGAGGCCAGCGGCGCCTGGCTCGCACGCGAGGCAATGCGCCGTGCGCTCCACGCCCGCGACGGGCTGGGGCCTGAGGGCCCGCTGACCGCGGCGCTCTGGTCGCGTTTTGCCGATCCCGGAGCGATGATGATCTTCGGCCGGGATGCCGCGCCCGGGGATTTCGCCGCCCTCGCCCCGCTTGTCGTGCAGCATGGCGAGGCCGGTTGCCCGGTCGGTAGCGCGATCCTCGATGCCGCCGCCGACTGGGTCACCCGCGTGATCGACAAGCTGCAACCCGAAGGCCGGCGGCTGCCGGTGGCATTGATGGGCGGGATCGGTCCGGTGATCGGCCGGCGGTTGACCGGGCGCGGGGTGGACTGCCCGCAGGTGCAGCCGAAAGGGTCGATCCTGGATGGCGCGCTGTGGCGGGCGCAGCGGATGGGGCGCGCATGACGCGGATCTATCGCGCCGCGCGACTGTTCGACGGCACGCGACTGCACCCCGGCGCCGCGCTTCTGGTCGAGAGCGGTCAGATCGCCGAGGTGATCAAGGCCGGTCTGCCGCTGCCCCGGGGCGTTCCGGTCACCGAGCTTGGCGAGGGGATCCTTGCACCCGGCCTGATCGATTTGCAGGTCAATGGCGGCGACGGGATCATGCTGACGGCGGGCGCGGATCTGGCGCGGATCTGCGCGGCCCATGCCCGGCTGGGCGCGACCGGCATCCTGCCCACCCTGATCACCGACACGCCGGACGCCACCGCACGGGTCGTCGCCGCCGGCATGGCCGCGGCCCGCGCGCGGCTGCCCGGGTTTATGGGTCTGCATCTGGAGGGGCCGCATCTGGACCCGCGCCGCGCCGGGGCGCATGACCCCGCGTTGATCCGGCCCATGGCGGATGCCGATCTTGCCGCCCTCGAAGCCGCGGCGCGCGCCTTGCCCGCCCTGCTGGTCACCCTTGCCCCGGAAGCCGCCACGCCTTTGCAGATCACGCGCCTGACCCGGGCCGGGGCGGTGGTCAGCCTGGGCCACAGCGATTGCACCGCCGAGGCGGCCGCGGCCGGTTTTGCCGCCGGCGCTCGTGCGGTCACCCATCTCTTCAACGCGATGAGCCAGCTTCAGGGCCGCGCGCCGGGGCTGGTGGGCGCGGCGCTGGGGGGCGGCGTTCATGCGGGCATCATCGCCGACGGCGTTCATGTGGCCGACGCCGCGCTGCGCACGGCGCTTGCCGCCACCGCGCCAGACCGGCTCTTTGTGGTCAGCGATGCGATGGCCGTGGCCGGCACCGATCTGGCCGCGTTCGATCTGGGCGGGCGACGAATCACCCGGGCGGACGGGCGGCTGACGCTGACGGACGGCACGCTGGCCGGGGCCGACATCACGCTGCCGCAATCGGTGGCGCATCTACGCCGCCTGGGCTGTCCGCTCGATCGTGGGCTTGCCATGGCGAGCCGCATTCCCGCCGATCTGATCGGTGCACCGGATCGCGGCCGCCTTGCCCCCGGCATCCGCGCCGATTTCATCCACCTGACCGAGGCGCTGCGTCTGCGTCGTGTCTGGCGCGACGGGGTCGAGATCGCCGGCACCGAGGAGCGGAACGGCGCCGATCCCTAAAATGCGCGCGATACGGGTAACCGATCGCAAACCATCGCCATTCTAGACTCGGCGCGACCGAGTCGGAGAAACAGGCCTTGGGCTCTATCCACCGCACCCTGCTGCGTGCCCGGACTCTTGAGGCCGGTCATGGGTGATTGTTCCCTTCTGCATCCGCCGATGCCGATCGACACCGCTGCCGCGATGCTGCTGGCGGGGCTTCTGGCGATCACGCTCTGGGTGGCGTTCAAGAGCCGGTTCCACGGCAAGCCCTTCTTCGTCGTCAGCCTGATCGGTGCGATGCTCTGGCTGGGGGCTGTCATGATGGAACATCGTGCCATCGGCGAGGCCTGCAAGATCCTCTGGGCGCAGCGCGCCTGGGCGGGGATCGCGCTCCTGCCGATCGCGCTGTGCTTCTTCATCGAGGATTATGCCCGCGCGCGCGACCGCTGGCCCTCGCCGCGCAAGCGTGCGGCGCTTGTCGGGGGACCCCTGGCGATCTGGGCGATGGCGGCAACGAATGACTGGCACGGGGGATTCTACGGGCCGCAGACCGGGCTCGATCCGCTGCTGCCGGGCGGTCAGGTGGTCTATGATCACGGCCCGCTCTTTCACCTGGCGGCGGGCTGGCTTTACCTGTTCGTCATCGCCGGGGTGGTGGTCCTGCTGCGGGGGCTCTACCGCGCGCATCCGGCGCATCGCCCGTTCTTTCTGGCCTGGCTTCTGGTCCTGGTCATGCCGATCGGAGCGAACCTCGGCTACATCTTCGGGCGCGCCACGCTCTCGGGGATGGATCCGACGGCCTATGCCTATGCGCTGGCGATGATGATATTTTCCTGGTTCATCATCACCGACCGAATGCTCGACCTGCGTGCGGTCGCGACCGAGGTGCTGTTTCGCAACGCCCCCAGTCCGATCCTGATCGTCACGCCGGATGGCACGGTCGCCGCGGCCAACCCCGCCGCGCTGTCGCTGTGCCGGCAGCATCGTGCCGGTGGACCGCTGGCCGACTGGCCGGTGCTGGGCGCGCATGCCGACGCCCTGCTCGACCCGGCGCCGGCCCCGTTGCAGATCTTCCGGCTTTCCGGTCGCTCCTATGAGCTGCGCATCATCCCGATGGAGAAACCCCTCGACAGCCGGGCCGAGATGGGGCGGCTTCTGTTCTTCAACGACGTGACCGAGCGCGAGGCGCTGGAGGCGAAACTGGCCGCCGAACGCGACTACCTGAACTTCCTCATGCAGACCACGATGACCGGGATTGTCGCGCTCGATGGCGACGGGCAGGTGATCTTCGCCAATGCCGAGGCCGGCAAGCTGGCGCGCATGGACCCCGAGGCGATGATCGGCCGCCATCACGGCGCGCTTTTCCCGCCAATGGAAGTGCGCACCGAGGGCGTGGCCTGTTTCGAATCGGTAATCCGCACGCCAGCGCGTCAGCGGGGGTTGCAGGTGGGGATTCACCGCGCCGATGGGGTGGACCGGATGTTGTCGGTCAATGTCGCCCGGATCGATCGTCCCGGAGTCGAGGCGCGGGTGGTCTGCGCCCTTGCCGACGTCACCGAGGAGCTGGAAACCGCCCGTTCGCTCGATGCGGCGCGCAGCCGGGCCGAGGCGGCCAATCGCACCAAGTCGCAGTTCCTCGCCAACATGAGCCATGAGATACGGACGCCCCTGAACGGCGTTCTGGGCATGGCCGAGGTGCTGGAGGATGCGCTGAGCGATCCGCAGACGCGCGCGATGGCGCGCACGATCCGCGACAGCGGCGCAACGCTTCTGAGCCTGCTCAACGACCTGCTCGACATGTCGAAGATCGAAGCCGGCAAGATGGAGATCGAGGTCGTGCCGTTCGACCCCGCGCAGATCGTCAAGCGCATCGCCGCGCTGCACGCCATCGTCGCCCGCGAGAAGGGCCTGGACTTCGACGCACGGGGCCCCGCCCCCGGCAGCAGCCCGCGGCTGGGTGATGCGCACCGCATCCTGCAGGTGATCCACAACCTCGTGAGCAACGCGATCAAGTTCACCGAGACCGGCATCGTCCGGCTGCAATTGGAGGCGACGCCCGGCGCGCCCCTGGTGATCGAGGTGCGCGACACCGGCATAGGCATGACCCCCGATCAGGCGGCGCGCGTCTTTGCCGAATTCGAACAGGGCGACGGCTCGGTCGCGCGGCGCTTCGGCGGAACGGGTCTGGGCATGGCCATCACCCGCTCGCTGGTCGAGCAAATGGGCGGGGCGATCGCGCTGGAGAGCGCGCCGGGACGCGGGACCTGCGTGCGTGTCACCCTTCCCCTGGAGGACGCCGCGCCGCAGGCAAGCGCGCCTACCGTGCCGCCGGTGGCCGGGCTGGCCCCGCGCCCGCTTGCCGGCCTGTCGCTTCTGGCCGCCGATGACAACGGCACCAATCGCAAGGTGCTGACACTGATGCTGGAACGCGCCGGCGCCCGCGTCCATGCGGTCGAGGGCGGGCAGGCCGCGCTTGCCGCCTGGCGTCCCGAGGCGTTCGATCTGGTGCTTCTGGACATCTCGATGCCCGATATGGACGGCATCTCAACCCTGGCCGCGTTGCGCGACAAGGCGCGGGCCGTGGGCGCGCCGCAACCTGCCGCGCTCGCGATCACCGCCAATGTGATGACCCACCAGATCGCCGAGTATCGCGCGGCCGGATTTGTCGGACATGCCGGCAAGCCCTTCCAGAGCGCCACCCTGATCGCCGAGATCCTGCGCGCCGTCGAACCAGGCCAATCCGGCAACGGCCTGTCGGTTGGGCGCGCGCGCGAGCAGGCCGCCGGATAGCGCCGCACCGCCGGTCGGGCAGATCGTGTCTCGACAGGCGGCGTTGGATGCGGATTATGGCCCCATGCCCGCCGACCTGCCCCTGTTCCTGGATCACACCCCGCCCCTCGCTATCGCCCATCGCGGCGGCGCGCTGGAGGTCGAGGAGAACACCCTGCCCGCCTTCGCCCATGCCGTGTCCCTTGGCTACAGCCATGTGGAGCTTGACGTGCACGCGACCCGCGACGGCGAGGTTGTCGTGCATCACGATCCGACGCTGGAGCGGATGACCGGCGATGCGCGCGCGGTGGCGAGCCTCGACTGGTCCACGTTGAGCCGCGTGCGCACACATGGCGGTGCGGGCATCCCGCGGCTCGCCGACGTGCTGGAGGCCTTCCCCGACCTCTGCATCACCATCGAGATGAAATCCGATGGCGTGATCGATCCCCTGGCCGAGGTGCTTCGGCGCAGCGGTGCGCTGCCTCGCGTCTGCGTCGGCGCCTTCCGTGGCAGCCGGACAAGCCGCTTGCGCGCCCTTCTGGGTGAGGAACTGATCTGGTCGCCCGCCCATGCCGGGGTGGCCGCGCTCTGGCTGCGGGGCTGGGGGTTGCCGATGCCGCAAGGCGCCTTTCGTCTGGTGCAGGTGCCGCGGGTCTTTCGGGGCGTGCCCGTCGTGACCCCCCGGTTCGTGCGCGCGGCCCATGCCGCCGGGGTGCGCGTCCAGGTCTGGACGGTCGACGAGGCAGCCGAGATGACCGCGCTTCTGGACATGGGCGTCGACGCGATCATGACAGACCGGCCCGCCCTGCTGAAGGACATCCTGATCCGGCGCGGCCAATGGAGGGAGCTATGACAGGAATGCTGGACGGCCTGCGCATCGTCGAGATCGAAGGCCTGGGCCCCGGCCCCTTCGCCGCGATGTGGCTGGCCGACATGGGGGCCGAGGTGATCTGCGTGCAGCGTCCGGGCGGCGCGGGCACGCCCGGCGTGCCCGACCGCTCGATCCTGAACCGGGGAAAGCGCACCATCGCGCTCGATCTGAAGGGTGCCGAGGACCTGCGCGTGGTGCGCGCGCTCATCGCCTCGGCCGACGGGTTGATCGAGGGGTTCCGGCCGGGCGTGATGGAACGGCTGGGCCTTGGTCCCGAGACCGCGCAGGCGCTCAACCCCCGGCTGGTCTACGGGCGCATGACGGGCTGGGGACAGACGGGGCCGCGCGCCGAACGAGCCGGGCATGACCTGAACTACATCGCGCTGTCGGGCGCTCTCTGGTACGCGAGCCTGCCGGGTCAGCCGCCGGTGACGCCGCCGACGCTGGTGGGCGATATCGGCGGCGGGGCGATGTATCTGGTTGCCGGGATGCTCGCCGGGCTGCTGCGCGCCGGTCGGACGGGGCAGGGCGCGGTGGTCGATGCCGCCATCGTCGACGGCTCGGCGCATATGCTGGCGCTTCTGATGTCGATGGCGCCGGCCGGCATGCTGTCCGAGGGGCGCGGCAAGAGCCTGCTCGACGGGCCGCATTGGTCGCGCAGCTATGCCTGCGCCGATGGCGGCTTTCTCTCCGTCCAATGTCTGGAGGCGAAATTCTACGCCGACTTCCTGTCGATCCTGCAACTGACCGATGCCCCGGATTTCGCCCGCCAGTACGACCCGGCGACCTGGCCGCGCGCGACCGAGCGCCTGGCCGCGCTTTTTGCGACGCATCCGCGCGCGCATTGGGCGGCTCTTTTTGACGGCACCGATGCCTGCGTGGCCCCCGTCCTCAGCCCGTGGGAGGCCGCCCAGGACCCCCATCTTGCCGCCCGCGGCGCCTGGACAAGCGCGGAGGGCGCGCTCCAGCCCGCTCCCGCCCCGCGCTTCTCTGTCGATCAGCCCTCCGCGGCGCCGATCCCGCCGCGCGATGCCCACCGCGCGCAGATCCTGGATGACTTGCGCGCCCGTGGCCTGCTGGACAAAGCCGACGCACCCGGATGACCCCGCGCCGCGCGCAGTTGCGCGGATGTCGTCAAGCTGTTATGACTGCGCCGCCATAGCGCCGCTAAGATACTGATTTCGCGTGCGATACGGGTTCTGGCACCCGCATCCCCGCCGCAAGGACCACCGGATGACCATTCACCTGCACCGCAACGATCTGCCCGACGGGCTGGACCTCGGCCGCGTCGTCGCCATCGATTGCGAGACGATGGGCCTCTATCCGCACCGCGACCGGCTGTGCCTGGTGCAGCTGTCGGCCGGCGATGGCGATGCGCATCTAGTGCAGATCGGGCGCAACGGGGCCGAGGCCCCCAACCTGTCGGCGCTTCTGGGCCACCCCGATGTGCTGAAGCTGTTCCATTTTGGCCGTTTCGACATCGCCGTGCTGATGCACCGCTTCGACGTGCTGGCCAGCCCGGTCTGGTGCACCAAGATCGCCTCGAAGCTGACGCGCACCTATACCGACCGGCACGGGCTGAAATACCTGGTGTCCGAGCTTCTGGGCATCGACATCTCGAAGCAGCAGCAAAGCTCGGACTGGGGGGCGGACGAGCTGAGCGCGGCGCAGATGGAATATGCCGCCTCGGACGTGCTTTACCTGCACCGGCTGAAGGACGCGCTGGAGCCGATGCTGGAGCGCGAAGGCCGCGCGGCACTGGCGCAGGCCTGTTTCGACTTCCTGCCCGCGCGCGCGGCGCTCGACCTGGCGGGATGGCCGGAAACCGACATCTTCGCGCATTGAGGGGCTGATGGACGCGCCCGCCCGTTTCGATCGGCGACACTCCCGTCTGGTCTGGGTGCTGAAGGTCACGCTGCCGCTGCTCGCGCTGGCGCTTCTGTCGATGGTGTTCCTGCTGGCCGAGACGGTGGACCCCAGCCGCGGCATCCCCCTGGCCGAGATCGATGTCGAGGAACGCGCCCGCGATCCCCGGGTCTCGGGGGCAAGCTTCGCCGGCGTGACCGAGGGGGGCTCGGCGCTGCGCATCACCACCGAAACCGCACGCACCGATCCCGCCGCCGTCCTGCGGCTGGAGGTGACCGGCATGACCCTTGAGCTCGAAGGCCCCGCCGGCGGGCTGGTCACCGGCCGGGCCGATAGCGGCGTCCTTGATCGTGGCGACGGCAGCTTCGAGATGACCGGCGCAATCGAGGTGACCGCCACCCCGGGCTACCGGCTGGATAGCGAGCGGATCACCGGCGCGCTCGACCGGACCTGGCTTCTGTCTCCCGGCCCCATCTCGGGCGAGGCGCCGGCCGGCGAATTGCAGGCCGGGATGTTGCGCGTCACCCAAACCCCCGGCCAGCCTGACAGCCAGCGTCTTGTCTTCCTGGGCGGTGTCAGGCTTCTATACGACCCGCAGGATAAGGAGTAACCGATGCCGCGCCCGTCCGATTGCCCGTCAAACCGCCTCTTCGCCGCGCTGATCGCCGGCCTTCTTTCGCTGGCGTTGTCCCTTGGGCCGGTGCTGGCGCAGGACACGCAGATCCGGCTGGGCCAGTCCCTGCGCCTGAGCGATTCCCCGATCGAAATCAACGCCGATGAGCTGGAGGTCGATCAGTCGACCGGCGCCAGCGTCTTTCGCGGCAATGTCCGTGCCGAGCAGGGCGAGATGGTGCTGACCGCCGGCAGTCTACGGCTGGAATACAGCCGCGCGCCGGGCAATGGCCGCACCAGCATCGACCGGTTGATCGCCTCGGATGGCGTGACGTTCGTCACCCCTGCCGAAGCCGTCGAGGCGCAGGAAGCCACCTATTCCCTGGCCGACCAGACGCTAGAGATGCGCGGCAATGTCATGCTGGTGCAGGGCCCGAACACGCTGTCGGGGCAGGTCTTCCGTGCCGATCTGGCGCGCGGGACTGGGTCGATGTCGGGCGGCGTGCGCACCATCATCCAGCTGGACTGACCGCATGCAGGATCGTACCGACCGCCGGACCGGCCTCAAGGTCACCGGGCTTGAGAAGGGCTACGGCGGCCGCCCGGTGCTGCGCGGCGTCAACCTGGCGCTCGAACCCGGCGAGGTGGTGGCGCTTCTGGGGCCCAACGGCTCGGGCAAGACCACCTGCTTTTACTGCATCGCGGGGCTCGTGCCCTCGGATGGTGGGCGGGTGGGAATCGACGGCGTCGATGCAACGGGGCTGCCGATGTATCGCCGCGCGCGGCTGGGGATCGGCTACCTGCCGCAGGAAATGTCAATCTTCCGTGGCCTGACCGTTGCCGACAACATCATGGCCATCCTTGAAATCGCCGAACCCGACCGCCGCCGCCGCGGCGAGCGGCTGGAGGAACTGCTGGCCGAATTCTCGATCACCCGGTTGCGTGACGCCCCGGCGCTCGCGCTGTCGGGCGGTGAACGGCGGCGCACCGAGATTGCGCGATGCCTCGCCTCGAACCCCCGCTATGTGCTGCTGGACGAACCCTTCGCCGGTGTCGATCCGATCGCGGTGGCCGATATCCGGCATCTGGTCAGCGATCTGCGCGACCGGGGGATCGGCGTGCTGATCACCGACCACAATGTGCGCGAAACGCTTGAGATCGTGGACCGCGCCTATATCCTGCATGATGGCGGCGTGCTGATGAGCGGTACGCCCACAGAGGTCGTTCAGGATGAAAACGTGCGCCGCGTCTATCTGGGCGACACTTACCGCTAAGCCCGGGTCTGGACCATGAGGCAGAGGCTCGATCTTCGCCAGACGCAGACGCTGGCGTTGACGCCGATGGTGCGGCTGTCGCTGTCGATCCTGCGCATGGCCCCGGCAGAACTGACCGAAGAAATCGCCCGCGAAGCCGCCCGCAACCCGTTCCTTCGCCACGAGGGTCCACGCAACCGCAGCCTGCGCGGACCCGCCCCGGCCAGCACCCTGCCCGAACCCGAGGCGCGCGAAACCTCCTTTCAGGAATCGCTGTGCAGCCAGCTTTCGCAGCTGGACCTGCCGCAGGCGACGGCGGCACTGGCGCTCTTTCTGGTGTCCGAACTGCGCGATGACGGCATCCTCGACGTCACGCTGCCCGAACTGGCCGAGGAAACCGGCGCGCCCTTGCCCGAACTGGAGAAGGCCCTGCACGCGGTGCAATCGTGCGAACCGGCCGGGATCGGCGCGCGCGATCTGTCCGAATGCCTGACCCTCCAGTTGATCGACTTGGGCCTGCCCCGCGCCGATGCCGCGCAGACGGTCGCGAGCATGGCGCTCTTTGCAGCGCGCGACTGGCCAGCCCTTCAGAGGCGCCTGCAGATCGACCAGCCCGAGGCCGAGCGTCGCGCCGATCTGTTGCGCCGCCTCAGCCCGCGGCCGGTGCGCGCCAGCGATACCGCCCCGGTCCTGTCGCAGCCCGACCTGATCCTGACCCGCGACGCGCTCGGCGCCCTCGGGATCGAGGTGAACGCCCGCCATCTGCCCCGGGTCAGCCTCGACCCGGCCCTGCTGGCGCAGGTCCGGCAGGAACGATTCGCCCCCGAACTGCTGGAACGCGCCCGTGCCCTGATCGCGGCGCTGGAACAGCGCGGGCGCACGCTCCGGCGAATCGGCGAATGGCTGATCGCGCATCAGGCCGGCTTCTTCCTGCGTGGCCCCGATGCGCTTCGCCCGGCGACGCGCGCGGCGATGGCCGGGGATCTGGGCCTGCACCCGGCAACCGTCGGCCGCGCCATCGCCGGCAAGACCATCGATGTCGACGGC
This sequence comes from uncultured Rhodobacter sp., assembly GCA_964555305.1. GTDB lineage: Bacteria > Pseudomonadota > Alphaproteobacteria > Rhodobacterales > Rhodobacteraceae > Pararhodobacter. The sequence goes on from CAZKSE010000012.1 coordinate 17,426, forward strand.
CGGCTCTGGCCCCTGGGGCAGCTCTTCTCGGCCGCCCTGCCGGGTGCGGGTGGCGATATCTCGGCCCGTACGGTCCAGCGCCGCATTCTGGCGCTTGTCGCCGACGAGCCGCCGGGCCGCCCGCTCAGCGATGCCGCCCTGACCGAGGCGCTGCGTGCGGAAGGCGTTGACATCGCCCGGCGAACTGTCGCCAAATACCGGCAAGGGCTGCGCATTCCCGCGAGGTCCACGCGCCGCCGACTCGCAGCCGCGCGGGGAACAGGATAGGGATCAAACGACAGACCGATCACGCAGCGCGCCGGCATCGCATGCCCCCCGCGCCGCAACAACCGAGGAGAGGCCCATGCGGTACCAGATCAGCGGCAAACAGATCGACATCGGCGAAGCCCTGCAGACGCATGTCAAGGACGAGCTCGGCGCCGTGATGGAGAAGTATTCGCAACGTCCCACCGATGCGAACATCGTCTTCTCGCGCGACGCGCATAACCATGTCTGCGAGGCGACGGTGCATCTGTCTTCCGGGCTGACAGCCCAGGCCCGCGGTCAGGCGACCGAGATCTACGCCGCCTTCAACGCCACCTGCGAGAAGATGGACAAGCAGCTTCGCCGTTACAAGCGCCGCCTGAAGGACCATCACCGCGACCGGCCCAGCCCGGTTGAATTTGCCGGGGCCCCCTCGTATATCCTCGCCTCGGACGGCAAGGAGGGCGACGAACCCGAATCACTGCAGCCGATCATCATCGCCGAGATGGAGACCCGGATCCCGGCGCTCTCGGCGGGTGAGGCGGTGATGCAGATGGAGCTGGCACATGCGAATGTGCTGGTTTTTCGCAACGAACGCCATGGCGGCCTGAATGTCGTCTATCGGCGAGATGACGGCAACATCGGCTGGATCGACCCGCAATAGGCCCGGGGGCGCGCATGGCCCATCGCCCCTGAAATCGGCCTGACACGGCGCCCGCCCCGCGGCGCGCAGACAGAACCTATCCGACGGAGACTTTCATGGAATTGGCGGATTTGCTGAAACCCGAGGCAATACGCGTCTGCAGCAACGTCAAGAGCAAGAAACGCCTGTTTCAGGATCTGGCGGAGCTTGCCTCCAAGGTGCACGGGATTGGCGCGGACGACGCCATCGATGCCCTGCAGGAGCGCGAGAGCCTGGGTCCGACCGGCGTCGGACATGGCGTGGCGCTGCCACATGCGCGGATCGACGGGCTTGACCGGGTGGTCGGCGTCTTCGTCCGGTTGGAGAAGCCGATGGATTACGGCTCGGTCGATCGTGCGCCGGTCGATGTGGTCTTTGCGCTCTTTGCCCCGCGCGACGCCGGGGTCGAGCATCTGAAGGCGCTGGCGCTGGTCTCGCGCCGGCTGCGCGATGCCGGGCTCTGCACCAAGCTGCGCGCCAATACCGATCCCGACACGCTCTATGCGATCCTGACCTCGACGCCGGATATCAAGGCCGCCTGAGCGATTGGGCGGGCGAGGCCTAGAAAGGCACCGGCGCGCGCAGCTTCAGCGGCAGTCCGCTTTGCGGATGCGTCAGGCGCAACTCCTCGGCATGAAGCATCAGCCGGGGATGTGCCGCCGCCGCGCCCTCGGCATAGAGCGGATCGCCCAGGATCGGATGGCCCAGCGCCTGCATGTGAACCCTCAGCTGGTGGCTGCGCCCGGTGCGCGGGGTCAGCCGCACGCGCGCATTCTCGCCCTCCAGCCGCATCAGCCGCCAGGCGGTATGCGCCGCCCGTCCGGTCTCGTGGCAGACCTTCTGGCGCGGCCGGTTCGGCCAGTCCACGATCAGCGGCAGGTCGATCTGCCCCTTGCCGCCTTCGGGATGGCCGGCGACGCGCGCGACATAGCGTTTCTGCACGCGCCGATGCTCGAACTGGCGTCCCAGATGCGCCTGCGCCTGCGGCGTGAGCGCGAAGACGATCACCCCCGACGTGTCCAGATCCAGCCGATGCACCAGCAGCACCTGCGGAAACTGCGCGCGCAGCCGCTCGATCAGGCAATCGGCGCGGTCCGGCCCCCGCCCCGGCACGCTCAGAAGCCCCGCGGGCTTGTCCACGGCCAGGATGTCGTCATCGACATGCAGAATCGGCGGATCGCCGGGGGGTGGAGTATAGACGAAGTCGGTCATTGCGCCCAGATGGGGGAAAAGCCCGCCGACGGCAACCGCCCGTTCAGTCCAGCGCGCGCAGCAGCTTCCGCTCCAGCGGCGCCAGCACCGAGCGCAGGTCGGCTCCGCGCTTGAGCACCTGCCCATCCGGCCCGACAAGCGCGTATTGCCCCTGCCGCTTGCGCAGCGCGGGCGTCTTTTCCACCCGGTAGAGCGGATGCTCGGCCGTGCGGCGGAAGATCGAGAAGACCGCGCGCTCCCGCAGGCAGGAAATCCCGTAATCGCGCCACAGCCCCGCCGCCACGAACCGTCCATAAACCGAGAGGATCACCCCCAGTTCCTGCCGGTCGAAGCTGACGGTCTCGGCCTGTGCGGGGCGCGGCGGGACCAAGGATTGCACATTCATATGTCAAACCTGCCTCGCAGTTGCGGTGAAATCAAGTGGGCTGATCGCTGCCGCCCCCAGCCCGACCCTCCGCGCAGGCTGGACAGGCCGCGGTCCAGGCCCTATCACCCGACCATGTCCGCCAAGTCCGACCCCAACTACCGGATCATCGCCGAGAACCGCCGCGCGCGGTATGACTATTTCATCGAGGACGATCTGGAATGCGGTGTCATGCTGCTCGGGTCCGAGGTGAAGTCGCTGCGCGAGGCGAAGGCGAATATCGCCGAAAGCTATGCCAGCGTCGAAGAAGGCGAGCTGTGGCTGATCAACAGCTACATCGCCCCCTATGCCCCCGCCAAGACCTGGGGGCATGAAGAACGGCGCAAGCGCAAGCTCCTCGTCTCGCGCAAGGAACTGGCGCGGCTTTGGTCGGCGACGGCGAAGGACGGCATGACGCTCGTGCCGTTGGTGATGTATTTCAACCACCGCGGGCTGGTGAAGCTGAAGATCGGCATCGCCAAGGGCAAGAAGAACGTCGACAAGCGCGCCACCCAGGCCAAGCGCGACTGGGACCGCCAGAAGCGGCGCCTGCTCAAGGAACACGGCTGACCCCCGCCGCGCGGCGGCGCAAGGGGTTTCGTTCCGGTTAACAGAAAAACACTTATGCTTTCGGATCAAAAGCTTGCGCGTTTGTGCGCTGGCGCACGCCGGCCCGTTATTCCCACCAGCGGTCGATCGCCGCGATGTCGTCGTCCGACCAGCCCAGGTGATGGGCCAGCTCATGGACAAAGACATGCGTGATCAGCTGGTCCAGCGCCACATCCCCGCGCGCGATCCACTCGTCCAGAATCGCCGCGCGGAAAAGCCAGATGATATCCGGCTGGCCGGGGCTGTCGAAGGCCGACTTCTCGGTCAGCGGCACCCCATCGTAGAGGCCGGTCAGCTCGAACGGGTCCTCGATCCCCATTTCCCGCAGGATCTCGTCGGGGGCGAAATCGGCGACCTGCACCCCCACTCCGGCAGCCGCCGCGGCGAAGGGCTCGGGCAGGCCGGCGCGGGCGGCCTCCGCCAGCGCCTCGAAATCGGCCAGGCTCGGCGCGGCGCGGCCGGTCCAGTCAGTCATGCCCCACCCCAAGGCCGGGCATGGACAAAACGCCGCCTCTGTGGAAAAGAACCGCGATCAGGAGTTCGCGCATGACAGTCACCCGTTTCGCCCCCTCGCCCACCGGCTATCTGCATATCGGCAACCTGCGCACCGCGCTCTTCAACTATCTGATCGCGCGCAAGACCGGCGGGCAGTTCATCCTGCGTCTTGATGACACCGATCGCTCGCGCTCGAAAGAGGAATATGTCGACGGCATCAAGGCCGATCTCGACTGGCTGGGCCTGCATTGGGACCGGATCGAACGGCAGTCCGACCGCCTCGACCGCTACGCCGAGATGGCCGACCACTTGCGCGCCGCCGACCGCTTCTACGAATGCTTCGAGACGCCCACCGAGCTGGACCTGAAGCGCAAGAAGCAGCTCAACATGGGCAAGCCCCCGGTCTACGACCGCGCCGCCCTGGCGCTCGACGACGCCGCGCGCGAGAAACTGCGCGCCGAAGGGCGCGAGGGGTACTGGCGCTTCCGCCTCGATCAGGAACGCATCGAATGGGATGACGGCATCCTCGGCCCGATCTCCATCGACGCCGCCAGCGTCTCCGACCCGGTGCTGATCCGCGCCGACGGACAGGTCCTCTATACCTTCGCCTCCTCGGTCGATGACATGGACATGGGCATCACCCATGTCGTGCGCGGCGCCGATCATGTGACCAACACCGCGACCCAGATCCAGATCATCCGCGCGATGGGCGGCACGGCGCCCGCCTTCGCCCATCACAGCCTGCTCACCGGCGCCCAGGGCGAGGCGCTTTCGAAACGCCTGGGCACCCTCTCGCTGCGCGACCTGCGCGCCCAGGGCGTCGAGCGTATGGCGCTTCTGTCGCTGATGGCGCGCCTCGGCTCCAGCCAGCCCGTCGAACTGGCCGGCGACCTTGACGAGATCGCCGCCGGCTTCGAGCTTTCGAATTTTGGCGCCGCGCCCACGAAGTTCGACGCCGCCGACCTCTGGCCGCTCACCCGCGCGCATGTCCAGGCGTTGCCTTATGAGTCCGTGAAGGACCGGATCGCCGCGCTCGGCGTGCCCGCGGACCTCGCCCCCGCCTTCTGGACCGTCATGCGCGAGAACATCACCCGCCTCGACGATTTGGCCGACTGGTGGACCCTCTGCCGCGACGGCGCCGATCCCGCCGTCGCGCCCGAGGATGCCGAGTTCGTCGCCGAGGCCCTCCCCCTCCTGTCCGACCCGCCCTACGGCCCCAGTGCCTGGGCGGACTGGACCGCGGCCGTGAAAACCGCGACCGGCCGCAAGGGCCGCGGCCTGTTCATGCCGCTCAGAAAGGCGCTCACCGGGCAGGAACACGGGCCCGACATGGCCGCGCTGATGCCGCTTTTGCAAAAGGTCCGCGCCAAGGCGTAAGCTGGCCAACTGGTGGCCGCCCGCAAAAGTTATATTGCGGTTAATGTCGCTAGGTTTTCATTTTTTATCAACGGCTTGCGAGCCGGTCCAAGTTTGGACCCGGTCGCTGCAAGGCGTGTCTCCGATCCCGGAGCCGGTGCCAACGGCAAGGCGGCGGGCCGCAGGTCCGCGCGCCCGACCACCCCTCGACGGGGTGCGAGGGCGCGCCCCCGAGAGCGAAAAACCGACGAAAGTCGCCGCTCAGCCGATCCGGCGGAAGGTCGACACTGGACCCGAGTTGTCGAAGAACGGCACACTTTCCGGCAGGCCCCGGCGCAGAACTTCCTCGGCCTCGGCCAGCACCACCTCAGTGATGAACGGCAAATCCAGCCGCCGCGCCTCGGCGATCTCGATCCAGTGCAGGTGGCTCAGCTCGTCGCAGGCCCGGCCGAAATCATCCAGATCGGCATCGATCGTCGCCGCATCGGCCAGAAAGAACCGCGCATCGAACCGCCGCGGACGCCCCGGCGGCGTGATCGCCCGGAAAATGTAGCGCATTCCCTCGGGCGACGGCCGCATCCCCGCCGCGCCAAAGGCCGCCCAATCGGCGGGCAGCGGCCCTTTCCAATCGCCGGGTCGGCCCAGCATCAGTCCCGCCTCTTCCCACAGCTCGCGGATCGCCCCCGCCACCATCGCCTCGGGCGGCGGCACCTCGGCGGTCACCGGCAGTGCCGCCAGCTTGCGGCGCATAGACGGCTCCAGTGCGGCGTCGAGCGTGATCTGAGCATCATCGGGGTCGAGCGCCCCGCCGGGAAAGACGAACTTGTTCGGCATGAAGGCGGCGCCCGCCCCGCGTTGACCCATCAGCACCCGCGGCGCAGCACTCCCGGCGTCGCGGACCAGCACGATCGTCGCGGCGTCGCGGATCGCGGTCTTGTCCGGCGTTCTCTCCGGGGCCGCGACGGCATCGCTCATCGCCGGGTCCCCGACCCTTCGAACCCGTGCATTCGGCGCGACCATTGCAGTGCGACGATCGCGCCCTTGAAGCGCGGCAGCAGGTAGAAGACCATCGCCAGCGCCACCCCCCAGGTCAGCGCGATCATCACCCAGGGCTCGAACTCGAAAGCCAGAAAGACCGCCATGTAGAAGGCCATGGCCGCCTTCGCCACGATCAGCACGGTCAGATAGGCGGGGCCGTCATCGGCGCGGTGGTGGTGCAACGCCTCACCGCAGCTGGGGCAAGTGTCCCGCACGCGCAGGAAACCCTGTAGCATCGCGCCCTCGCCACAGGCCGGGCAACGCCGCCGCCAGCCCAGCATCAGCGCAGCGCCCAGCGGGCGGTCGTCTGGGGATTCGGTGGAAATCGACATCTGGTTCTCGGTTTTCTGGGGCTTTGCGCAACTTATGCATGCCCGCCGCCAGGTCAAGCGCGCCGTCGCGACGGAAAGCGGCGCGGGGTGCGTGAAAGCAGTATCGAAACCGCGGCGGCCCTGCGCCACCGCCTGACAACCGGAGCGATCCATGCGATTTCTGACCCTCACCGCCGTTCTTGCCCTTGCCGCCGCCCCCGCGTTTGCCGACACCGACCGGGCCGGCGCCCGCGGCATGATGCCCGCCTTCGATTTCGAAGCTGCGGATACCGATGGCGACGGCGCGCTGTCGCGCGCCGAGTTCACGGCTCATGTCGAAAGCCAGATGGAAGCCGCGCGTGCCGCGATGTTCGAACGTCAGGCAAGCGCGATCATGGAGGCCGGCGACGCCGATGGCGACGGCGTCCTGACCGCCGAAGAACTGCGCGCGGGGCTGGAGGCGGTTCATGCCGACCGCGCCGAGCGCCGCGGCAGCTGGCGCGCGCGCCATGCCGAGAATCGCGCCGAACGCAGCGAGACACGCGCCGAACGCCGTGCCGAACGAGGTGAGGGCGAGCGCGGCAAGCGCCACGGGATGCGCGGTCGTATGGGCGGCGGCGACCGCGCGGCCATGATCGAGCGGATGTTCGACCGAATCGACGCCGACGCCGACGGCGTGATCAGCGCCGAGGAATTCGCCGCCGCGCAAGAGCGGTGGGAGGGTCGCGCCGAGCGTCGTGGCCAGCGCCGGGCCGACTGAGCCCGCTTGCACCGGCCGCGTCGGGGCGCTACGCCCGGGCGCGGCCCCATGCCGCAGGTAGCCGGGATGCCGTTGCCGCATGTCAGACGCCGCCAGCCCATCGGACGAGGCGCTTTTGCGTCGATACGCCGCCGGCGACCCGGAGGGCGCGCGGCTGCTGCTCGACCGGCTTTCGCCGCGGCTCTACCGGCTCGCCCTGCGGCTCCTTGCCGACCGGGCGGAGGCCGAGGACGTGGTTCAGGAGACAATGCTGCGGCTCTGGCAGATGGCACCTGACTGGCAATCCGGCGGGGCGCAGCCCGGGACCTGGGCGCATCGTGTCGCGGTGAACCTGGCGACCGACCGGCTGCGACGTCGCCGCAGCATCGCCCTCGACGCCGTTGCGGAGCCTGCGGATGGCGCGCCCGCGCCGCTGCAGGTGATGCTGGACGCCGACCGCGAGACGGCGCTCGACATGGCCCTTGCCGAACTGCCCGACCGCCAGCGCCAGGCCGTCGTCCTGCGCCATCTCGAGGGTTTGGCCAACCCCGAGATTGCCGAGATCATGGGCGTTGGCGTCGAAGTGGTCGAAAGTCTGACCGCACGGGGCAAGCGCCGCCTGGCCCAACTTCTTGCGCCCCGGCGCGCCGATCTGGGATACGAGACATGAGCGAGCAGAAGAAAGACCGCCAGCCGCTGACCGAAGAAGCGCTCGACCGCGTGCTGTCGCACGCCGCGGCGGCGCCCGCCGACCCCCTGCCGAACGCCCTGCGCTCGCGGCTTCTGGCCGACGCTTTGGCGCAGATGCCGGCGCCGACCCGCCCCGCGCCGCGGCCCGCGCCGGGGCGATTGTCACGACTGCTGGCGCAGCTTGGCGGGGCATCTGGAATGGCCGGTCTTACGGCTGCCGGGCTGGCGGGTTTCTGGATCGGCACCGCCACGCCCGATCCGGCAGGCGGGCTTTCCGGCGCGCTCTGGCAGGGTGCGGCGCTGGTTTCGCCGAGCCTTGCCGAGTGGACTGCCGACGCGCCCGAGGGATTCGAGGATGATCTGCTTCTGGCCCTTCTGGCCGGCGATTGAGGACGCATGCCCATGACGACCGGACCCGACCCCCGTTCTGCCCCGCCGCGCCCCGACAGACGCGGCCTGCGCCTGGCGCTGATCGCCTCGCTGGCGGTGAACTTGCTGTTCATCGGCCTCATCGCGGGGGGTGTGGTGACCGGCTCGCAGCGCCCCTCCGGCCCGTCGGTCGGGCCGGACATGCGCGCGCTCTGGCGAGCCTTGCCCGATGAGCAGCGCCAAGCCCTGCGCGCCGAGTTCCGCGACGGGAACGGCGGGCGCCAGGATCGCGACACCCGCCGCGCCGAACTTGCCGCGCGCGAGGCGGAGATGCTGTCGATGCTGCGCGCCGAGGACTTCGATGCCGCCGGTTTTGCGGCCCTTCTGGCGGAGCGCCGCGAGATGACCGCGGCGCGTGCAGAGACCGCGCAGGCGGCTTTCGTTGCACAGATCTCGACGCTGCCCGCCGCAGAACGCGGCGCCATCGCCGACCGCTACGAGACCCGGCGCGGCCGTCGCGGAAGCAATCGCTAGGCCGCGCTGGCCGAGATCGTGACCTGGTTGCGGCCTTCGGTCTTGGCGGCAAACAGGGCCAGATCGGCACGTTCGACCACCGTGCGCGACGGCTCCGGGCGTTCGTCGGGATGGTCGTTACCCAATGCCAGCCCGACCGAGATCGTCACCGGCACGTCCTCCCCGCTGGGCAGGCGGACGGGCGTTGCCTCGATCGCGCGGCACAGCCGTTCCGCGGCCATCCGGGCGGTCGCGAGCGTCGTGTCGGGCAGCGCGACCAGGAACTCCTCGCCGCCGATGCGCGCGACCAGATCCGACGGACGCAGGTTGTCACGCAGCCGGTGCGCAACGGTCTCCAGCACCCGGTCGCCCGCGGCATGGCCGTAGGTATCGTTGATGACCTTGAACCGATCCAGATCCAGCACCATCACCGCATAGCGCCGGCCGGTGTCGCGCGCGCGATCGGCGATGCGCTCCAGATGCGCCAGCGCGTAGCGGCGGTTGTAAAGCCCGGTCAGCGGATCGGCGACCGCCAGGCGCAACCCGTCCTGTACCTGGCGCCGCAGGAGGTCGGTGCGCCGCTTGCGCCGGACATGCAGCTTCAGCCGCAACCCGGTTTCCTCGGGGTCGAGCGGTAAAGGGAAAAGATCGGTCGCGCCAAGATCCAGCGCCATCGCGGCAGCGTCGCCCGCGGCATCGGGCAGGACCATGCAGATCGCCGAATGCCGGCTTTGCACCCGCGAACGCAGATCCGATACCAGCCGCAGGCCGGACCCCGCCGTGGCCAGGTCGGCGGCGACGACATAGACATCGGGGACCCGGCTGCCATCGGCTTCCGCCAGGGCACTAGTGGGCGTCAGGATGTCGATCTTGCCGGGAAAATGCGGCGTCAGCATCGCGCGCCAGTTCAGGCCGGTCGCGGCGTCCGGCGCAATCAGTCCCAGATGATCCGGCATTTCGAACGTGCCGCCGGCTTCGGCAAAGCCCATCTCGCCGCAAGTCGCCGCGCGCAGGCGCAGCTCGTCCTCGGTTTCGCAAGCGCGCAGCAGGCTCCGGATCCGCGCCAGCAGGATTGCCTCGTTCAGCGGTTTGGTCAGGAACTCGTCCGCGCCCGCCATCAGCGCCTCCAGCCGACGCGCGCGGTCGGTCGAGGCGGTGATGATGACGATGGGAATATGGCTGGTCGCCGGATCGGCGCGCAGGCGGCGGCAGACCTCGATCCCCGAGATGTCGGGCAGCATCATGTCCAGCAACACGAGCTTCGGTTGCTCATCCCGCGCCAGCCGCAACGCGCTCAGGCCGTCAGCGGCCTGGATGCTGTCATGGCAAGCCTCTTTGAGCTTGACCTTCAACATGATCCGGTTGACCGACAAGTCGTCGACGATCAGAATCTTTTCTGTCATGGCCTCTTCCGCGAAGGTCCCTCAGCCCGGGTCCGGATCGGGGGATAGACGGGGTACGAACTTGCACCGGAACTTATGCATTTTGTCGGGTCGAATGGTTAACATTTTCTTTCGATTCGTTAACGAATGGCAAAATGCAGCCGGCGGCGGCGCCATATTGTTGCCGCATCGGCGACAGCCCCATGAAAATAATGGCTTGGTAAGCCGATGAGGCCGCAATGACCCAATCCCAGGCCGAAGTTTTCGCCACCGAGGTTCTGGCCTGGCTGGCCGAGGATCACGCGCGCATCGGCGCCTTCCTCGCCGCATCGGGCATCGGGCCGGGCGAGTTGCGCCGCGCCGCCGGCGATCCCGCGTTTCTGCTTGCTGTCCTTGACTTCCTGATGAGCGACGAGGCCTTGCTTCTGGCCTGCTGTCAGGCCATCGAGGTGCCGCCGACACAACCGGCCACCGCGCGCGCGGCCCTGCCCGGTGGCGAAATCGTTCACTGGACCTGAACATTCATGATACTCGCCCACCCAGCTTTTCTACGCGACGTCAAGGGGTTGCTCTTTGACAAGGACGGCACACTCTTCGATTTCCAGGCCAGCTGGGCAGGCTGGGCGCGGCAGGTTCTGGCCGAAATCTGTGCGGGCGATCCGGGTCTTGAGGCGCGGCTGGCGCAGGCGATGCGGTTCGATTCGCTCAACGCGCGCTTCCTTCCCGACAGCCCGGTCATCGCCGGCACGGGCGATGAGATCGCCGATCTGCTCGCCCCGCATCTGCCGCACTGGCCTGGCGGCACGGCGGCGCTTGCCGGGTGGCTTGGAGAGCGCGCGGCCCAGGCGCCGATGGTCCCGGCGGTGCCGCTGTCGCCGTTACTGTCGCGCCTGGGATCGGCGGGTTTTCGCTTGGGTGTGGCGACGAACGACTACGAATACGTCGCGCGGGAGCATCTGATCGCCGAGATCGCGCTTTTCGACTTCATCGCCGGCGCCGATTCGGGGCATGGGGCGAAGCCGGAGCCTGGCATGCTGCTGGCCTTCGCCGCCCAGACCGGGCTTGCGCCGCGTCAGGTCCTGATGGTTGGCGACAGCCAGCATGACCTGTTGGCGGGACGGGCGGCGGGAATGCGTACCCTGGCCGTTCTGACCGGCGTGGCCGGTGCCGAGGAACTCTCCCCATATGCGGATCTGGTATGCCCGGATATCGGACATCTGCCCGGGCTACTGGGGTTGCCACAGGACTGAGGCGTTTTTTGGCGAATCCTTAACGCCTCTGACCTAGCGTCAGGATCGGCCGCTGGCATGCCGCCGGCATCGCCCAAACTTCGGGGATCCGACGACGATGCATGGTCTGGTCAATCGCGCATTTCAGTGCTTCCTGAGCGACACGTTCGGCATTGCGCTGTGGAACGCGGTGGCGGCGGATGCCGGGTTGGCGGAGGCGCTGGGGACCGACGGATTCGAGGCGATGAGCCTTTACGATGATGCGCTGACCGAGGCGATGCTGACCGCCGCCTGCATCCGCCTGTCCCGCCCACGGGAATCGCTCCTCGAGGATCTGGGTACCTATCTGATCTGGAACCAGAGCCTGCAACCGCTGCGCCGTCTGCTGCGCTTCGGCGGCCGCAGCTTCACCGAGTTTCTCTTCTCGCTCGAGGATCTGCGCGGGCGGACCCGGCTGGCCGTGGCTGAACTGGACCTGCCGGAGCTGGAGTTGGAAGAAACCGGCGAGGGACTTTTCACCCTGCGTTGCCGCGCCTGCCCGCCCGGCTTCGGTCACGTCATGGCGGGTGTCCTGCGCGCGTTGGCCGATGATTATGGCGCGTTGGTGGTGCTGGACCATCTCGGCGCAGCGCCGCCCGCCCCGAACGGTGCGGAGAGGCGCCTTCAGGGCCGCAACGACGAGATCCTGTCGATCGCCGTGCACGATCCGGACTTTCACGCCGGCCGCCGCTTCGACCTGGTCGGATCGGAGATGGCCTGATGGACGGCCCGCCGCATACCCTGACCTTCCGGCTCGCCCCCGGCGCGCTGGGGCACTTGATGCCCCTCTACCTGTGGCTTGCGCCTGACGGGCTGATCCGCGGCGCGGGGCCGAGCCTGCGCAAGATCATGGGAGAGGCGGCGATGGGGATGCGGCTCGACCGGGTCTTCGACCTGCGCCGGCCACGCCGCGCCGAAAGCCCGGTTGAGCTGACGCGCGCGCCCGCCCTGCGGATGAACCTGCGCGCGCCGCCGCATACCGCCTTCCGGGGCGTGGCCGTGCCGTTGGCCGGGGCCGAGGGGGTGCTCGTCAACTTGTCCTTCGGCCATGCCGTGCGCGAGGCCGTGCGCGACCATGCACTGTCGGACACCGATTTCGCGGCGACCGATCTGGCGATCGAGCTCCTCTACCTGGCCGAAGCCAAGGCCGCGGTCATGGGCGAGCTGGCCAAGACCAATGCCCGCCTTCACGGCGCCAAGCGCAACGCCGAGGAACTGGCGCTGACCGATCCGCTGACCGGCCTTCGCAACCGTCGCGGCATGGATCAGGCGCTTTCCGGCCTATTGGCGTCGCGCAGCGATTTCGCCCTGCTTCATCTGGATCTCGATCACTTCAAGCAGATCAACGACACGCTCGGCCATGCCGCCGGCGACCATGTCCTGACCGAATTCGCACAGATCCTGCGTGAGAGCGTCCGCGGCGGTGACATCGTCACCCGCGTGGGCGGAGACGAATTCATCCTGCTCTTTCCCGGCCTGATCGATTACGGCCCCCTGCAGCGCGTGGCCGGGCGGATTCTTGACCAACTCTGCGCTCCGATCGTTTTCCAAGATCAGCCCTGCGCGGTCGGTTCCTCGATGGGCGCGGTCCTGTCGCGCAACTATCCCGCGCCGCAGGCCGACCGCATGCTGAGCGATTCGGATCGTGCGCTCTATGCCTCGAAAGCCGCAGGCCGCGGCCGGCTGACCCTGACCGAGGCGTGCGGCACGCTGGAGACGATCGCGCCCTGACCGCGCGACCGATTGCCGCCCGCCCCCGGGCCCGATATGCTGTGCGCAAACATCAGCTTGGATCGCACATGCCCCTTTCCCGCCGCCTTCTTCTCGTCGCCCCACTGACGCTTCTTGTCGCCGGCTGCGTTCTGCCCGAGGATACCGTGGCCACGCCAGCGTCCTGCCCGGTGATCGACACGCGCGACTGGGTTGCGTTCGTCAATGCCATGCCCGGCCCGGACGCGCGGCCGCAACTGATCGTCACGGGCAGTGCCGACCTGCCCTCGGCCGGATATTCAGCCGAATTGCGCCCGGGCCCGACCGACCGCTCGGCGCGACCGGTGCAGATTGTCGAGCTGGTCGCCACACCGCCCAGGGGGCCGGCGGCGACGGTCGTCACCACGGTCGATCTGCGGCTGGAGATGCCGGCCATCGCCTCCGCACCCGGTGCTGAGGCGGCCTATAGCGGCGTGCGCGTGGTCTGCGCCGGATCGGAGCTGGCCTTCATCGCCCCGGTCGAGACGGCCTGGTAGGCCAGCGACCGCGGCAGCCCGCCTCCATGCCCCCGTTCGCCCACCCGCTTCTGCGCCTGGCGCTGGCTCCCCTCTGCCTGGCGCAGGGCCTGGTGGTCCGCCGCCGCGCCGCGCGCCTGCCCGAGGCCGCGGGTCCGCGTGCCGGCAGTATCGGGCAGGGTCCGCTCCTGCGCCTGC
>CAZKSE010000013.1:0-15031 GCA_964555305.1 uncultured Rhodobacter sp.
CCATGTTCCTGTCCGTCTTCGACATGTTCAAGGTCGGCATCGGCCCGTCCTCCAGCCATACTATGGGTCCGATGGTGGCGGCGGCGCGGTTTCTGGACCTGTTGCGCGGCTCACCCTTTCACGGCCACGGGCTCCGCGCCTCGCTGCACGGCTCGCTTGCCTTCACCGGCGTGGGCCACGCAACGGATCGCGCGGTGATCCTGGGTCTGGCCGGGTTTCAACCGGACAGCTATGATGCCGAAGAAGCCGAGAAAGCGCTGGCCTCGATCAATGAGACGGGACAGGTCAGCCCGCCAGAACTGGGCGATCTGGTCTTTGAGCCCGCGCGCGATCTGAAGTTCGACTACGGCCCGCCCCTGCCCGACCACGCCAACGGTTTGATCCTGATGGCGACCGATGCGCAGGGCGATGTGATCCTGCAAGAGACATATTATTCCATCGGCGGCGGCTTCGTCGTCACCGACGCAGAGCTGAAGGCAGGCAAGGACGGCGGACCGAAGGCCGACTTCCCCTACCCGTTCGAATCCGCCGCCGCGATGCTGCGCATGGCCCGCGAAAGCGGCCGTTCCATCGCCGCGATGAAACGCGCCAACGAGCTGAAGGCGCGCGGACCGGCGGACCTGGATGCCGGGATTGCGCGCATCTGGCAGGTAATGAACGCCTGCATCGACCGCGGCCTTTCCGCTGACGGCACGTTGCCCGGTGGGCTGAAGGTGCGCCGGCGAGCCAAGGCGCTGCACGAGGCCCTGCGCGCCGAACACGGGCTGAATCTGACCGCGCCGCATGTGATCAACGATTGGATGTCCTGCTACGCGATGGCAGTGAACGAGGAAAACGCCGCCGGCGGGCAGGTCGTCACCGCGCCCACGAACGGCGCGGCAGGGGTGGTGCCCGCGGTCATCCGCTACTGGCTGGACCATGTCCCGGGCGCGACGGTCCGCCGGGTGGACGAGTTTCTGCTCACCGCGGCAGCGATCGGCGGGCTCATCAAGCATAACGCCAGCATTTCCGGCGCCGAATGCGGCTGTCAGGCCGAGGTGGGGTCCGCCGCGGCAATGGCGGCGGCGGGGCTTTGTGCGGTGATGGGCGGCACGCCCGAGCAGGTCGAGAACGCAGCGGAGATCGCGCTCGAGCATCATCTGGGGATGACCTGCGACCCGGTTAAGGGACTGGTGCAGGTGCCCTGCATCGAACGCAACGGGCTGGGCGCGATCAAGGCCGTGTCGGCGGCCAGCCTCGCGTTGCGCGGGGACGGAACGCATTTCATGCCGCTCGACAATTGCATCGAGGCGATGCGGCAGACCGGCGCGGATATGAGCGAGAAGTACAAGGAAACGGCGTTGGGCGGGCTTGCCGTCAATGTGCCGAACTGCTGATCGCCTCAACCCCAGAGTCTGCGCAACTGACCGACGCAGGGTGGGGTGCTCCGCAATTGTCTCACCGGACGCGCTCAATACACCATGCGGTTCTGCACGAGGCTGAGTGGCGTGCGGAGCAGGATCCGAAGGTCCAGCCAGAGCGACCAGTTCTCTATGTAGTAAAGGTCGTGTTCGAAGCGGTCGCGCAATTTCGCGGGCAGATCGACTTCGCCCCGCAACCCGTGGATCTGCGCCCAACCCGTAATGCCAGGCGGCAGTCGATGGCGGGCCGAATAACCCTCGACAATACTGGTGAACCGCTCCTGCTGACTGGAAAGTGCATCGACGGCATGGGGCCGCGGCCCCACAAGCGACAGATCCCCGCGAAGAACATTGAAGAGCTGTGGCAGCTCGTCGATCGAGGTTCGCCTGAGAAACCGGCCCACAGGCGTGACCCGGGGATCGCCCCGCGTGACGATGCGCCGCGCCGTCGGATCCGCTGCCTCGACAAACATCGATCGGAACTTCAACACGTCGATCACGCGGTCATTATATCCGTGCCGCTTCTGTCGGAAAAAGACCGGGCCACCCGTTTCCAGGCGAATGGAAAGCGCCGCAAGCAGCATCACCGGCCAGACAAGCAGCAGCGCGAGCGTTGCGAAGACGATGTCGAATGCCCGCTTCATCAGGCGTCGCTCCGGCGCGAAGGTGCCCCGGATGGCGGCAATCAGCGGCTCTCCCGCTTGGGGGGCGAACGCATAGTCCACGCTGAAGGCAGAGAGCCGAACCTCGACCGGCAACACCTTCAACCTGGCAAGCAGCCAGTTGATCCGTTCTTCGGCATCGAGTGGCAGCGAGATGATGACCATATCGACCTCCGAGTTGCGGACGAAGCCGATCAGGTCATCATAACCCCCGATCTTCGGAAGCCCGAGAACCTGCTGTGGAGAGCGCAGGTCATCGCGATCATCGAAGATACCGTAAAGGCGCACATCGCTCTCTGGGCGCGCGGCCAGTCCCCGGATCAACCTCTCGGCGTGCACCCCACCGCCCGCGACGACCGCACGGCGCTGGATCAGCCCGCTGTCGACGATCCAGGCGATGATGCGGGCCTGGATGAAACGCAGCGGAACCACGACCGCAGCAAGGGTCGTACCGGCCACAAGGAGAAAGTCCGTTGCCGCGACATCGACCATCACGTTGCCCATCAATGCGACAGGTCCCGCCATGGCAATCGCCGCCCGTGATGCGGCACGCCAAGGTCGCCGGAGCAGATGGGGACTGTAGCTGCGGTTCAGGACCGCAAGCGCGACTGACCCGACAGCTGCCAGCAATCCGCTCGCGGTGGCGATGAGTGGATTGAACCCGGACGGCGCAAGCGTCGCATACTGCGCAAACCACAGGATCGTGGCGATGGCGCAGAGATCGAGCGCAACCACAAGCGCCGCAATCGAGGCCGGCGCCAGGGAAGGACGCTGCAGCCCTGCCGCGACATTCGCAGCCGCTTCGCTCATGTCGGTGTCTTTCATCGCGGCCCGGACCCTCCTTGAACGAAGAACTTGGCGCGGAACATTTAACGTTTGGCGAAGAACTGAGTGCGATCACCCTGCCCGAAAGGCACGCGTGAGCATCCACCAGCTTTGCGCGACGGCATCGTCACTCCACCGCTCGGCGCGGCGACCGCGGGTGTAGAGTTTCAATATCAGCGCCTCGCGCACGGACGGAGCGGGGTCCCGAAGTTCCAGCCCGTAGCGCACCTGGCCCGCGTGGCGCCAGATGCGCACCACTTGCGCCGCGCAAACGCCCGCCCCGGCGATCTGCAACACGAGCCTGTCGCCAACCCCCGCCATATCTTCGGGCCCAGCGAACGCGGCACCCGACATGGACAGGTCCAGGCCGCGAACCGAATGGGAGGAACCCTGCACCAGGACTTCGGCCGCTTCCGACCAGGGGAAACGCTCCTCCTTGCGCAGGGTCGGCGGGGTGACGGCGATGACCGAGACGACCAGCAGCACGCTGACATTGAACAACGTCCAGCACGCGACGACCGGCACCAATCCACCCATGTCGTAGAGCCGCGTGTTGGGATCGGCGTTGACCAGAAGCCCCAGCACCAGTGCCGTCGTCAGCCCCAGTGATAGGAACAATGTAGGATCATCGCGCACAGACCCCCCGCGGGCAGCGGCCCCCTTGGGCGTGACCTTGAACGAATGGCCATGCGGGCGGATGAGCGTGCCCAGCACGACCGGCAGAAGCCGAAAGGCCTGCAGCACGCCCAGAACGGTCGCGGCCAGCGGAAAGAAGGTGCGTGGAGCCATCCAGCGCAGTGCCGTGAGTATCATCAGAATCGCCGGCAACTGGAAGAACAACACATCCTCGAGCGAGGTGTTCAGGAGCGGCCGCATCCCCGTCAGAAGAAAGATCGCCGGCGTCGCCATCGCCGCGGTCTGCGCCACCGACTGTACGATCCAGTGGCTGGGCAGGAAAAAGATGCGTTGCGTCACCGTCAGCCCGGGGCCAAGGGGGCCTTCCTTCAGAAACAGCATCTGGATCGCCCCGCGCGCCCATCGGGCGCGCTGAACAAAGAAGGCCCCCAGAGATTCCGGTGCGAGCCCCAGGGCCAGGGGCTCGTGCAGATAGACCGTCCGAAACCCCTTGCGCAGCATGGTCATCGTCAGAAGCATGTCCTCGGTGATCGAACCGGTGGGAAGCTCGCCGCCGATTGATTCCATCGCGCTGCGTCGCAGGATCCCGTTGGAGCCACAACAGAACGCGACTCCCCAGCCATCGCGACCCCGCATGATGTCATCGAAGAAAAAGCGCTGATCGTCCGGCATCCGGTCGCGCAGATCGAGCCCGGCCTGCAAGGGGTCTGAATTGAAGAAGGTATGCGGCACCTGCACGATGCCCACGCCGGGGTCCTCGAAGAAGCCCATCATGCGCATCAGCATCTGCCGTTGCGGCACGAAATCGGCATCGAGCACCAGAATGAACTCGCCCGCCGTGCGCCGCAGCGCGTGGTTGATGTTGCCGGCCTTGGCGTGAGAATTGTCGGGCCGCGTGATGTAACCCGCCCCGGCCTTTCCCGTGAGATCGCGAAGCCAGCCGCGGCGCCCATCATCCAGCACATGCACCCGCAGCCGGTCCCGTGGCCAGTCGAGATGCATGGCCCCTGTGATTGTCTTTTCCAGGACCTCGGCGCCCTCGTTATAGGTGGCGATGAAGACATCGACCACGGGTAGCTCGCCCGAGGCGGTGTTGCGGAGCCGGGCCTCGTGGGCGTCGGCCTCGGTGTGGCGGTCGCGACGCCGGTTGAGCAGCGCGACCAGGATCAGCGCGTCGGCCCAGGCCAGACATTCGATGACGAAGAGCACCCAGACGAAGAGTCCCTCGCCCGTGGCCGGATCGGCCGGCCAGACGGTGACAGTAAGCCGCCACCAGAGATAACGGCCGAAGACGCCCAGAAGGGCCCCGGTCAAGGCCAGATGAACCAGCCGACAGCTGCGCATTTCGGCGGGCACCAGAGCCCAGGCGGCGGCGATTGCCATCAGCGGCCCCATGAAGGCCAGAAGCTCAGAGATCATGCGCCGAAGGGTCTTGGCTCGCTTCCGCGCCCATGATCCGCGCCAGCCGGGTCTTCAGCCCGCCCCCGGTCAGCCAGGTCCAGGCCTCTGTCACCAACGTCGGCGACTGGAACCGCACATCGACGCTACGGCCGACATCGCAGTATCGCGAAGATTCCGCGACGGTATCGGTATAGGTCAGGATGACGCGCAGCTCTCCGGCGCCGAGGTTGCGCGGCCGCGCGGCAAAATCGCCCTCACGGATCAGCGCGCCTGCGCCCATCATCGAGACGACCTGCGCGGCGCGCCAGTCATCACTCCCACGCAACCGGACCGATGCCCGGGTTCCCAGTTCCAACCGGCCGAAATGCCGCTCAGATACGGTGACCTCCAGAAAGCGCTGATCGCAATCGAGAATTTGCGCGAGCACGTCGCCCATCATGACCGCGCTTCCCTCGGCCGGACTGTTGGCCCAGATCGCACCCGCCGCCGGGGCGGCAGGCGCAAAGCGGATCTGCCGGTCAAGGGTGGCGCGCGCCTGGGCGATACGCGTCTCGACCGCTTCCAGATCGCGGCTCACACGCGCCAGACGGGCCTGCAATTCGGCGCGTTGCAAGCGGTGCGAGTCCAGCGTCTGGCGGGCATAGAGCCCCTCGCCCGCGCCCAGATCGAGCGCGACCCCCCGCTCGGTCGCTTCCTGCTCTACGCGCAGCGCCGCAGCCTCGGCTCGGATGCCGCGATAGTCCGCCTCACGCGCGGCCAGTTCGTGTTCCAGTTCCAGGCGCTGCGACGTGCTGACCGCCCCGCCTTCGAGCGCCTGCGCGCGCTCCAGGCGGTTGCGCAGGATTGCCACATCGGAGGCCAGAGCCTCGGCCCTCGCCTCGACCGCCTTCGCCCGCTCACCCAGCCAGGCGACGGCCATGCCCCGATGCAGCGCTGCCCGGTTCTCCAGGTCTTCCATTTGCGACTCGACCGCGGTCAGCTGCGCCTGCAACGCGTCGCGTTCGTGAATCAGCGTTCGGGCGCGCATCTCGGCCTCTTCCAACGCGTCGCGCGCCAGGCGCGAGCCTTCGACGACAAGCAATGCCTCACCTCGTCGCAGTCCCGCGCCCAGACTGCGCGAGGCGCTGGCCACGGTTCCGTCGATCGGGCTGCGCAACGTCAGCAGCGGCGCATTCACCACCCCCGATGTGCCCACGATACTGATCAGATGCGGCACCATTGCCCAACCCGCTCCGACAAGCAGGATCACACCCAGAACCACCCGCAACAAGCGCAGCATGTCCACCCCGTACCGATTTCATCACAGCGGGACTATCGCCCCTAGCGGTAAAGAAAGAGGAAGCGTGTGATCGACTTGCTGGTGGCTGGACCTGCTTGGCCGGTCCACGCTGATCGATATGCCCTGCAAGGCAAATCCACCCCCTGACGGGATCGCCGTTGCGCCAGTGCCGTCGGAAGGGGCTACCCAACCGTCTTCTTTGCCGTATCAGGCCATGCCGGGGGGCGATTTGCCAGCTGTAGGCCCGGGTTGCTAAAGGATAGGGGAACTGAGGTGGAAAGGAGCTCGGATGAAAACCACACGCCAAAGGACGGCCGCCGCGCTGGTTGCGGTCATACTGGCCGCCGGGACAACAGGCGTCGCAGCCGAGGACGTAATCGGCAAAATTGTTGCGACCATCGATGGCGAATCTCGCGAATGGCGCACTCTCGGGCCCGATGGAACCGGCAGAGATTACAATACGTCCCTTCAGGCCTTCGGCCCGATGCAGAGCGTCAGTGTGATGGGGTTTCCGCCCGGTCGCCCTGGGATGCGGGGCACCATTCAACTGACATTCACGCTGACGTCCGCCGGGCTCGATACTTACGACCAGGAGGTCATCTACGCGCCTGAAGGGATGAGCCGTATATGGGTGTCACTCGAAGGCGAGGAACTGATCACTCTCGAAAATTTCGAGAGCGGCGCTGAAGGTGGCACGGTTTCCGGACACCTCTCGGGGCGCGTGTGTCTTCAGGAAAGTCTGTTTGCCGAGCCGGACGAGGGCAACTGCAAACCCCTCGAGGGCAGTTTCAGTTCGAAGGTTCCAGCAGCTGCGAGCTAGAACTCAAGCCACGACGGCCCGCCGCCCTTTCAGCCCGGCGGACCGCTCGCCTGAGTGGATCCATTTCCAAAGGAACAGCACGGCGGGAGCGCGCTCTGCCGAAACTGGCGCAGCTATAGTGTCTTTTTCCTGATACAGAGCGTAATGCAAACTGGAACGGGCCAGTTCAACACTGATAAAGGGGATTTCTTCGTATCAGCCAGTTAGGCTGGTAGGCCCGGAGGGACTTGAACCCCCAACCAAGGCGTTATGAGCGCCCTGCTCTGACCATTGAGCTACGGGCCCGGTCAGGGACCTGCTAGCAGATTGGTCGCGTAGGTCAAGAATTTGCCGTCGCTGGCCGTTGACACCGCTCTCTGGGCGGTCGCAAATGCATGCGCTTTTCAGGGGGCTGGGGATGGCAGGCAGCACGTTCAACGCGTCGGCATATGGGGGTCCGGGTTGGCAGGGGCGTGCCGGGACGCATCGCGAGGAGATCGGCTCGCTTTGGGCCGGGTGCGGGATCGACAGCGAGTTTGCGCCACTCCGGGCGGTGGTGATGCACGCCCCCGGCGCCGAACTGGGTACGGCCGATCCGGAGGCCGAGAACCTGCTCGCCCCCATCGACTGGCAGAAGGCCGCGGCGCAGCATGGGGCGATCGTTTCGGCCTACCGCGCAGCTGGTGTCACCGTTCATGCCGTCGCGCCCGAGGGCGCGCCCAGCGTCAACCAGATCTTCTGCGCCGATCTCATGGCCGCCACGCCCGAGGGGGTGATCCTGGCGCGGCCGGCCTCGGTCGCGCGGGCGGGCGAAGAGCGTTGGGTGGCGCGCCGGCTCGCCGATATGGGGGTGCCGATCCTGACCACGCTGACCGGGCGCGCGACATTCGAAGGGGCGGATCTGATGTTCCTGGGTCAGTGCACGGCGATCATCGGGCGGGGACTGCGGACCAATGACGAGGGGATTGCCCAGGTCAGCGCGGTTCTGGCGCGACTGGGGATCGAGGTGCTGGTCGTCGACATGCCGTTCGGGACGATGCACCTGATGGGGATGCTGCGCATCGTGGACGCGGACCTTGCGATTGCCTGGCCGCGGCGGACCCCCTTCGCGGCGGTGCAGGCGTTGCGGGCGCGGGGCTGCCGGGTGGAATTTCTGCCCGATGAGGATGACAACGTCCGCAACAGGGCGATGAACTTCGTGACCCTGGGCCCGCGGAAGATCCTGATGGTTGGCGGCTGCGATCGGGCGCGCGGATTCTACGAGGATCTGAGGATCGAGTGCATCGAGGTGGATTGCTCGGAACTGGCCAAGGCGGCGGGGGCGATTGGATGCCTGACCGGGGTCCTGGAACGGGATAAGCGCGCCGGCTGAGAGCGCCAGAAGGGTGCATTTCAGGCGCGGTCCGCTCGCGGACCGGAGAGCAAATGACTGATATAAAAAGAAATTGGTCGGAAAATTAACCGAACTTCAACCCCCTGAATCGCTGCATTGCAGGATGGGCGGCGGACCGGCCTGTGGCATTGGGTTAGCGGAACTACCTAAGTAGAGCATCGGCAAGCAAAACGGCGCCCCGAATGTTCGGGACGCCGTGGAACCATTCAGAGATCCAGGGATCAGGCGGCGAGCAGGTCCGCGTTCATCACCTGTGTCCAGGCGGCGATAAAGTCGCGCACGAACTTTTCCTGGTTATCGTCCTGGGCGTAGACCTCGGCATAGGCGCGCAGGATCGAGTTCGAACCGAATACCAGATCGACGCGGGTCGCGGTCCATTTTGCCTGGCCGGTCTTGCGGTCGACGATCTCGTAGAGGTTCTTACCCTTCGGCTCCCAGCGGTTGCCCATATCGCAGAGGTTGACGAAGAAGTCGGTCGTCAGCGCCCCTTCGCGGTCGGTGAAGACGCCATGTTTCGTGCCGCCGTGATTGGCACCGAGCATCCGCATCCCGCCCAGAAGGCAGGTCATCTGATGCGCGGTCAGGCCCATCAGCTGCGCCCGATCCAGCAGCATCTCTTCGGGCGTGACGACATAGTCCTTCTTCTGCCAGTTGCGGAAGCCATCGGCCAACGGCTCCAGCACGGCAAAGCTGTCGGCATCTGTCATGTCGTCCGTGGCGTCGCCGCGTCCCGGGGTAAACGGCACCTCGAGATCGAAGCCCGCCGCCTTGGCGGCCTTCTCGATCCCGACGTTGCCGGCCAGAACGATGGCGTCGGCAAGGCTTGCGCCGGCATCACGCGCGAGCGGCTCCAGCACCGAAAGGACCTTTTGCAGGCGGGCAGGTTCGTTGCCTTCCCAATCCTTCTGCGGGGCCAGCCGGATACGCGCGCCGTTCGCGCCGCCGCGATAGTCGGACTGACGGAAGGTGCGGGCGCTGTCCCAGGCGGTGGCGACCATCTCGGCCTGGGTCAGGCCGCTGTCGGCAATTCGGGCCTTCAGCGCGGCCACGTCGTATCCCTTTGCGCCGGCGGGGACGGGGTCCTGCCAGATCAGGTCTTCCTGCGGGACCCAGGGGCCGATGTAGCGCTCTTTCGGACCGAGGTCGCGGTGGGTCAGCTTGAACCAAGCGCGGGCGAAGGCATCGTCCAGAAGCGCCGGGTTGTTGTAGAACCGCTCCGAGATCTCGCGATAGATCGGATCCATCTTCATCGCCATGTCGGCGTCGGTCATGATGGGATTGACGCGGATCGACGGATCCTCGGGGTCGACGGGCTTGTCTTCCTCCTTGATGTCGATCGGCTCCCACTGCCAGGCGCCGGCCGGGGACTTCTTCAGCTCCCATTCGTAGTTCAGGAGCAGGTGGAAGTAGCCGTTGTCCCATTTGGTCGGATGCGTCGTCCAGGCGCCTTCCAGGCCGCTAGTCACGGTATCGCGGCCGATGCCACGGGTCTGGTGGTTCATCCAGCCCATGCCCTGCTCTTCGGGGCCGGCAGCCTCGGGGGCGGGGCCCAGGTTCTCGGCGCGGCCGCGGCCGTGGGTCTTGCCGACCGTGTGACCACCGGCCGTCAGGGCGACCGTTTCCTCGTCATTCATAGCCATCCGCGCGAAGGTCTCGCGCACCTGAAGTGCGGTCTTCAGCGGATCGGGCTGGCCGTTCACCCCCTCGGGGTTGACGTAGATGAGGCCCATCTGCACTGCCGCCAGCGGATTCTCCATCGTCGAGGGATCCTCGACATTCCCGTAGCGGTTGTCACTGGGGGCCAGCCATTCGCGTTCGGAACCCCAGTAGATATCCTTCTCGGGGTGCCAGATGTCCTCGCGGCCAAAGGCGAAGCCAAAGGTCTTCAGGCCCATCGATTCGTAGGCGATGGTGCCGGCCAGCGCCAGAAGGTCGGCCCAGCTGAGCTTGTTGCCGTACTTCTTCTTGACCGGCCAGAGCAGCCGGCGCGCCTTGTCGAGGTTGGCGTTGTCGGGCCAGCTGTTGAGCGGCGCGAAGCGCAGGTTGCCGGTTCCGGCGCCACCGCGACCGTCGGCAAGGCGATAGGTGCCCGCGGCGTGCCAGGACATGCGGATCATCAGGCCGCCGTAATGCCCGTAATCGGCCGGCCACCAGTCCTGGCTGTCGGTCATCAGGTCGGTGATATCCTTGCGCAGGGCCTCGTAATCCAGCTTCTTGACTTCTTCACGGTAGTTGAAGCCCTTCAGCGGGTTGGTCTTGGTGTCGTGCTGGTGCAAGATGTCGAGGTTGAGCGACTTCGGCCACCAGTCCATAACCGTATGACCCGTGGCGGTGTTGGCGCCGTGGATGACCGGGCAACCGCCCGCGCGTGCTTGATCGTTTCCGTCCATTTCCTTCTCCCATCTGGAGCCTGTGAACCGCTGCAGGTCTTGCCCGGCCGGTGGACGGGTCGCCTGTCTGGAATGGTTCTAACAGGTCCCGTTGATCGGGAAAAGTTGCATTTTCTGATTGGATTGATAATTTGAACTTATGGCGAACCTGACCCTCAAGCAGCTCCGATATTTCGAGGCACTGGCGCGCCAGCGCCATTTCGGCCGTGCCGCCGAGACCTGCGCCATCACCCAGCCGGCCCTGTCGATGCAGATCCGCGAACTGGAGGAGACGCTGGGCGCGCCCCTCTTTGAACGCGGCGCGCGCGAGGTGCGGCTGACCGGGCTGGGCGTGGAGTTCGGCGAACGCGCCCGCGACATCCTGCGCGCCGTGGACGAGTTGGCCGAACTGGCGCGCGCCGCGCAGGACCGGCTGGCGGGGCGGTTACGGCTGGGGGTGATTCCCACCGTCGCGCCCTATCTTTTGCCCGCCATCGCCGCGGCACTGGCCCGCCACTTTCCCGGGCTGGAGCTGAACCTGCGCGAGACGGTGACGCCGCGGCTGATCCGCGAGCTGGGTGATGGGCGGCTCGATTGCGCCGTGGTCGCGTTGCCGGTCTCCGAGCCCACGCTGACCGAGGTCGCGCTGTTCTCCGAGGCGTTCGTGCTGGTCCGGCCGGAACGCGATGCTGGGAAACCCGTGCCCGACCGCACCCAACTGCACGAATTGCGGCTTTTGCTGCTGGAAGAAGGGCATTGCTTCCGCGATCAGGCGCTGTCCTTCTGCGACCTGCGCGCGACGCGGCCCCGCGAACTGCTCGACGGCAGCTCACTGGCGACGCTGGTGCAGATGGTGGGCGCCGGGATCGGTGTGACTCTGATCCCGGAAATGGCGGTGCCGGTCGAAACCCGCTCGGCCCGGGTCGCGGTCGCCCGCTTCGCCCCACCCCAGCCGACACGGACGATCGGCATGATCTGGCGCCGGACAAGCCCGCTGGCACGCCAACTGACGCAGGTGGCCGAGGTAGTGCGTGACGCCGCCGCGGCGCTGCCCGGCGCAGCGGAGCCGATGCCTTGGGACGTGGCGGACTGACCGCGGCCCGCCGCGCATCAGCGTCAGTCTGTGACGCGCTCGTTCACACGCCAGTCGGGCAAGCCCAGGCCGTCCGGCCAAGGATACACCTCGGGGAAGTTGAAATAGACCACGCCCACAAGGTCGGGAAACATCTCGCCCACCGCGCGGACCTCGGCTTCCCAGGCGGCTACATAGTCCGCGCTGCCCGAATAACCCAGTTCCGCTACCACGATGGGCAGGTCGAACTGCAGCGCGCGCTCGTATCGGGGGCCGAGGATGTCGGTGAAGCTGCGCTCGCGCCCATGCCACAGCCGGTCGGCTGCCTGCAGGCCGAAGACCGAAAGCCCCACCAGATCGACATGCGCCGCGCCGGGCCAATAGGCCTCCATCCCGGCCTCGCCCAGCGGCGACCACATGACCGAGATCGCCGGCGCGATGCGGCGGCAGAGCGCGGTGACCCGCTGGAAGGCAGCGATGTAGTCAGCCGGGTCCCAACCGGCCCAGATGAACTGCCCGCGGTCGGTCTCCATCTCGTGGCCCCAGCGCAGGGTGATCGGCAGATCCAGTTGCGCCAGCACACCGCAGACGGCCTCCACATTGCCATCGAAGCGCCCGGCCAGAACGCCGTCGCGAAGGGCCTCGGGGCTCGAACGCTCGCTGCGCACCCAGGTCCAGGGTTCCAGCGTGACCAGCAGCACCCGCCCGCGGGCCGCGGCGTAATCCGCCGCGTCGTAGAGCGAGCCCAGTGCGACATCCTCCCACGGCAGGAACAGATGCTCGATCGTCACGCCTTCGGTGGCGCTGAAGTGGCCGGGCGGGTCGTAGACGCCGTAGGGAAGATCGCCCGGAGGCAACTGTCCGACCTGCGCGGAGATGGCGGTGGCGCCGGTCAGTTGAAGGAAGGCCAGAGCCAATGCCGCGATGGTCATGCGACGGGGGGTGGTCGATGCGGTCATGGTCTCCCGCGCCAGTTAAAAGTGAAACGATAGAGATAGCGCCCCGATGCATCGCGCCCCGCGCCAGAGATCGGCACCTCCACCCGGACGACCTGCACGGGTTCCAGCCCAAGCGTCAGGACATGCAATCCCTCCAGCCCGCGCGCGCCGGCCGCTCCGGCGAGGACGGCGAACAGAGCGGCCGGCAATGCCAGGTAGACAGACGCGACGGGTTGGCGCAGGGCGGCGGGCAGGCCCGTCTCGGCGAGGTGGCGCAGGACGATCACGGCCACCGCCACCGCGTAAAGCGCGCCGGTCAACAGCGTCAGAAGCAGAAAGCCCCCACCCTGCTCCAGCCCCCCAGCCACCAGCACCGGCAGGATCGCCCCCAGCGCCAGCGCGCCGTATACGGCCGGAATAATAACCGGCAGATGGTCGCGCGCTGCCGTCCCTTTCGGGGTGATCCGGAAGTCCACGAATCCGCCTGTCAGCCGGTCGCGCAGCGCCATCACGCATCCCCAGAGCACCCAGGGCCATTGCAGCAGCACGAAGAGAAGCTTCTCCCACGAGACAATCGGCGCCTCCACCGGCCGAAAGAGCCCATCGCGCCGCAACGCGACCGTCAGCACCAGCATCACCCCCATCGGCGGCATGACATGCGCCAGAAAGGCCGGATAGGCGACATGCGCATAACGTAGGTCAAAGACGACGGCGGCGATCGGCAGCAGGTAGAAGGCCAGCATGGTGGCCGCGATCAGTGGATAAAGAAGCTGGCAGAACAGGAACTGCGCGCGCAACCGCCAGGGCAGCGCCGCCAGATGCCGCGGCGTGTGACGCAGAAGGAGCGTCACCAGGCTGCGCGACCACTGGAACTCCTGAATCGCCATGTCGGCCACAGACGTCGGCCCGTCACCGATCGCCATCGCATCGAGCGCATGCACTCCGCGCCAGCCGCCCGCGTTCAGCATCAGCGTGCTCGAGTGATCCTCGGCCAGGTCGGGGCCCAGACCGCCGACGGCGGCCAGCGCGTGGGTCCGCACCGCGTAATGCGAGCCGATGCACATAGGCGCCAGCCCGCGCGAATACCCCGCCTGAAGCGCGCCGTGAAACGGCGCCTCAGTATGGAGCCGGGTGCGCGCGGCCCAGCTTTGCCCGGCATTGGCGGCGCAGATGCTCGGGGCCGAGACGTAGCCCACGCCCGGGTCGGCGAAGGGTTGCAGCATGGCGCGCAGATAGCCCGGCCGCGGGACGTGATCGGCGTCCAACTGCACCACGATGTCGTAGTCCGCATAGCCCCAATGGTCGTAGAAATACGAGAGATTGCCTTCCTTGCAGCGCGTGCGGCGGGGCCAGTCGGCGCGATGATACGCCGCCCGACCCCGGCGGCTGGAGACGCGCACGCCATGCGCAGCGCACCAGGCCAGCGTCTCGGCATCGGGGTCCTCGTCGGCAAGCCAGGTGTCGTGCGTCGGCTCCTGCGCCAGCATCGCCAGAAGCGTGCGGCGGACCAGGGCGAAGGGTTCGACCGGCGTCTTGGTCACGATCATTGCCACGCGGAACTCTCCGGGGCGCGGCCCCGGCCCGACCGGACGCGCGGCCCGCTGGCTGACGATCAGGAAGAAGCCCTGAAGGAAGAAAAGCCACATCAGCAGCATCGTGATGAACAGATAGCGGCCGTCGCCGGTCGCATGGCCCGGTTGCAGCCACCAATGCCAGAACATGGCCGCCGCCCCGAACCAGGTCAGGGTGATCAGCCGGTAGAGCCAACGCCGATGTGGCGGGATGGCGGGCGCGAGCCGCGGGCGACCGGCCGCGCGCCAGCGCTGCGCCGCGGTGCACACCGCGGGGGTCATGAGGCCGCGGCAACCAGGCTGGACCGATCCACAGTCCCCCGCGCCAGTTCGCCGGCGAAATGGTCGATCGTCTCGCGCAGGCCCGCGTTCAGCTCGATCCGTGGGTTCCAGCCCAGCCAGGCGCGCGCCCGCCCGATATCGGGGCACCGCTGGCGCGGGTCATCGACCGGCAGCGGCAGGTGCACGACGCGCGCGGCACCGCCCGGGGTGGCCTTTCGCATTGTGCCGGTCATCGCCAGCACCAGCCGCGCCAGATCGCCCACCGGGATCTCGGCGGGATTGCCCAGGTTGACCGGCGCGGAGGCGGGCAGGTCCGCCTCCATCAGCCGGATCAACCCGTCGACCATATCCGCCACATGGCAGAAGGCGCGCGTCTGCCGGCCGTCGCCATAGATGGTCAGCGC
>CAZKSE010000013.1:15131-30429 GCA_964555305.1 uncultured Rhodobacter sp.
CGCTTGCCCTCGTCATAGCAGGCGCGCGGCCCCCAGCAATTGACCGATCCCGCATAATCCTCGCCCTGCGGGCTGACCTTCGGATCGCCATACACCTCCGAGGTCGAGGCCTGCAGGATCCGCGCCCCCTCGCGACGTGCCAGTTCCAGCAGGTTGATCGCCCCGATCACCGAGCTGCGCAGAGTATGGACCGGGTCGATCTGGTACTTCCCGGGCGAGGCGGCACAGGCGAGGTTGTAGATCCGCCCCACTGGCCCCGCGATCGACGGCAGATCGGTGACATCGGCGCGCAGAAAGCGAAAGCGCGGATGCGCCATGAGCGGCGCGATATTCTCCAACCGCCCGGTAATCAGGCTGTCGAGGCACAGGATCCGATGGCCCTGCGCCAGAAGTCGCTCGCACAGATGCGAGCCGATGAACCCGGCGCCGCCGGCCACGATGCATAGCCCGTCGCTCGCCGGGGGCACATGCCTCTGAACGCCCCGCGCATCCCCGTCAATCGAAACCATCTACCCTCCGGCACTCGGTCGAGATGCTGTGTCGAACGGGTTTAATGCGCGTTTGTGTTAAAATGTGCGAAAATGTGACGGACTCGGTACATTACCATAGGTTGAGTGTTTTTATTGCAACACAACTTTTCCGAGCTCTATGCCGAGACCCGTTCCGGCGTTTCGGCGGCAAAGATTTAACCATTTTCTCAACTTTGCCCGCGCCCAGGCGCCCAGAACCCCCCTGTTTCAGCCTTTGGCAAGTTTTCGTGTCCAGGCTCGAAAGCGGGTGTGAAGGGGTTTTCCGGTGCCCGGGGCATCAGCTGCCTGAACCGATGGTCTGACCGTGCCGGATGGC
Organism: uncultured Rhodobacter sp.; assembly: GCA_964555305.1. Taxonomy (GTDB): domain Bacteria; phylum Pseudomonadota; class Alphaproteobacteria; order Rhodobacterales; family Rhodobacteraceae; genus Pararhodobacter. The sequence continues at coordinate 15,978 of CAZKSE010000013.1, forward strand.
CCCAGTCCTGGGACGGGGGTGAAGACGATGAACATGAAGGTATGGGGGGCCTGTCTGTCGGGCCTGCTGCTAGCGCTTGCCAGCGCGCCGATGGCGGGGGCCGGCGGGGGCCAGGCGGTCGCGCGACCCGCAGCGGCCGAGCCCCCGCCGTCGCGCCTGACCCGGTTGGGATACGGGCAAAGTTACGACTGGCATCGCCCGCGGGAAGCCGCCCGTGCCGACCCGCCGGCCGCGCCATCGCGACCGCGCATGATGCTGGCGAGCGGTCGGGCGGCCTGGGTCTGCGCGCCAGCCGGGGCCGGGTCTGACGCACACTGCCGTCTGCGCTGAACGTCACGCGTTCCGGGACCCCTCAGTCCCGGACTACGACTCTAATACCACCGCTGCGACACGAGCTGAAATGATCCGGGCGCGCCCCATTGAAAGCCGGCGCGCCTGACGCCATCTCGGTGGGATCATTCTGGGCGTGGACTGATGATCCGCGGCATCGCAACCTTTCTTCTGCTGATTGGCCTGCTGGCATCCCTGCTCGGCACGGCCTCCGGCCCGACCGCGCCCGAGAATGGTCCCCGCATCAAGGCCGAGGCGCTGCTCGACACGGTCCTGCGTCGCGCCGATTTCGATTTGCGCGCGCCGGAACCCGGTGGCGAGGATTCGCTTGAACCGCGCGCCGCACCCCCCCGTGGGGCCCGCGCTGCGCTGATCAGCCATCCGGCCGCCGCCAGCCCCTTCCCACCCCAACCCACGCGCCGGGCGCATCTGCCGCGCGCGCCTCCGATCCGGGCTGTTCCCGTCTGACATCCCAACCCTTATTCGGAGTGCGCACCATGCGTGAGAAGATCCAGCTTTGGCTGACCTTCGGGATCTTTGCCGTCACCGGCATCGCCACGATCGTCGTGATGATCCTGAACCCGGTCTGACCCGAACCCCGCCCGGACCTTGACGCCTTGCCGCCGCCCGGGCGGCCCCTATTCGGCGGCGACCGCGCCGGGGCTGGGCGGGCGCGTCTCCTCGGGCTGGAAGCGCTGGATCGCCTCCACGAGAAGCGGCCGGCGCAGCGGCTTCGTCAGGTAGTGATCGAGGCCCGAGGCCATGATCTCCTCCGCGTCGCCCTCCATCGCATGGGCGGTCAGAGCGACGATCGCCACCTGCGCCCCGCCAGGCAGCTGGCGAATCGCGCGCGTCGCCTCGCGCCCGTCCATCCGCGGCATCGAGATATCCATCAGGATCAGGTCGGGCTGGTGCTGGCGGAAGGCCTCTACCGCCTCAAGGCCATCCTCAGCAAAGGTCAGCTCCACATCCAGCCCCGCCAACATCTTCGACAGGACCAGCCGGTTGGTGCGGTTGTCCTCGGCTGCGAGGACGCGCATCCGCCGCGCCAAGCACTCGGGGGGGCTCGCAGCGGAACGCGCGGCGTCGACGGGCGGCGGGGCGGGCGGCGCCTCGGTCGTGCCGATCTCGTGCAGCTGGCGTAGCAGGTCGCGGCGCAGAAGCGGCTTTTGCAGGATCGCGCGCATTTCGGCCAAGCCCGGATGGCCCTGCGCCCCCGCCGGGTTCGAGGTGAAAAGGACGATCGGCATCTCCGATCCACCGGCGCGCAGCTTCAGCGCCAAGTCGAGCCCGCTCATCCCGGGCATCTCGTGATCGGTGATCAGCAGATCGAACACCGGCGTCCCCTCGCTCTCGGCCCGAGCGACGGCCTGCAACGCCTCGCCCCCCGACGAGAGGCTGGTCACCGCGATCCCCTGCGCGGCCAACTGGCGCTCCAAGATCGTGCGGTTGACCAGATGATCGTCGACCACCAGCACCCGGCGCAGCGGAATCGGCGCGGCTGGCAGCGCCGGGCCCTCCTCGGCGAGCGGCAGGTTCAGGCTGAAGCCGAAGCACGAACCCCGGCCCAGTTCCGATTCGACCCAGATCTGCCCGCCCATCAGCTCGATCAGGCGCCGCGTGATCGCCAGGCCAAGCCCCGTCCCCTCGAACTGGCGGTTGGCCTGATCCTCGACCTGGCTGAACTCGGCAAAGATCCGGTCCAGGTTCTCGGGCGCGATGCCGATGCCGGTATCCTCGACGGCGACATGCAGCTCGTGGCCCGCTTCGCGCTCGATGCCGGTCACGCGAATCAGCACATGGCCGCGCTCGGTGAACTTCACCGCATTGCCGATCAGGTTGGTCATCACCTGGCGCATTCGCCCCGGATCGGCCAGAAACCGCGTCGGCAGGAACAGGTCGTAATCCAAAATCAAATCGACCGGCCGGCCGCGCACCCCGGCCTGCAACAGGATCAGCACCTCGTGGATGCAGCGCTCCATGTCGAAGGGTTCGGGCACCAGCGTCAGCCGGTCTGCTTCGATCTTCGAGAAATCCAGAACATCGTTGATGATGTTCAGCAGCGCCTCGCCCGAGGAGCGGATGGTCTCGGCGCAAAGCCGCTGCTCCTCGCTCAGCGGCGTGTCACAGAGCAGCTCTGCCATGCCGACGACGCCGTTCATCGGAGTGCGGATCTCGTGGCTCATGTTCGCCAGGAACGCCGACTTGGCGCGGTTCGCGGCCTCGGCGCGACGGCGGGCTTCCTCCAGCTCGGCGGTCTGGCGGGCGCTTTCGGTGATGTCGCGCGCAAGCGTCACGATATCGCCGCCGCGCGCGCGCCGGTCCATCAGCCGCACCATGCCGCCATCGGCCAAGGCAAATTCCTGTGCCGGGATCTTTTCCTGCCGCCAGCGCGCCAGCATCATCTCGATCCAGTCCCGCGGCCGCATCTCGCCCAGATCGACGCGGCCCTCATGTGCCAGGATCTCGGCCAGGCGCGCATAGGTGACGCCCGGCTGCACCTCGGCCGCGCCCGAGAAGACCCGCAGGAAAGACTGGTTGGCGACCACCAACTCGTGCCGGGCGTTGAAGACGGCAAAACCGTCGCGGATCGTGTTGATCGAATCCCACAGCCGCCGCTCGGCCATCAGCGCGATCTGGTTGGCCACTTCCAGATCGCTGCGGACGCGCTGCTGCTCGCCCTCCAGCGCGGCGGTGCGGCTGGCGGCGGCGGCGACGTTGCGCAGCTCCAGCGACTGCGCGGTCAGCAACCGGCGGGCGACGTCCAACTCGTCCTTCAGCTCGGCAAGCTCCCGCTGGCGACGCTCAAGCAGGCGCTCGGCAGCCAGCCGGGCGCGGCGTTCGCTGGTCAGCTTGTCCAGAAGCGTCATCGGCAGCGCATCTTTCGGAACCCCGGGGCGCGTCGAAACGCAGCCAAGGCCACGCGACGCTAGGCCACGATTCCGCTCGAGAGTGAAAACCCCCTTAACCGCGTTTGTCGCTCCCCCTGGGCCGCCCCGCGTCCCCGCCGCCCCGTGACCCGCAGGTTAGCCACCTCACCGCGCGCAGGGATTCCGTATCATTTTCAAAGGAGTAGACATGATCTCTTTGCCCAGAAGGCGAACCGGCGGCCCCGTCAGGGACCGCCGGTCAGACGGAAAAACCGCTCAAATGCTATGCAACTTGCCGCCGGTCAGAGCCGTTCGATGGCCAGCGCGATGCCCTGCCCGCCGCCGATGCACATGGTGACCAGCCCGTAGCGGCCGCCCGTGCGCTCCAGCTCGTGCACCGCCTTGACGGTCAGGATCGCGCCGGTGGCGCCGACCGGATGGCCCAGCGCGATGGCGCCGCCATTCGGGTTGACCTTGGCCGCGTCCAGCCCCAGCCCCTTGTTCACCGCCAGCGCCTGCGCGGCAAAGGCCTCGTTCGATTCGATCACGTCGAAATCGCTGGCCGACAGGCCCGTGCGCTCGCAAAGCGCCTTGACCGCCGGAACCGGACCGATGCCCATCACCTCGGGGCGGACGCCGGCGACGGCATAGCCCAGAAGCCGCGCGCGCGGCTTCAGCCCGGCCTTCTCGGCGGCCTCGGCACGGGCCAGCACCAGCGCAGCGGCGCCGTCATTGATGCCGCTGGCGTTGCCGGCGGTGACCGATCCGCCCTTCTGGAAGGCCGGCCGAAGCCCGGCCAACGCCTCGGCAGAGGTCTGCTTGGGGTGCTCATCGGTGTCAAACGCGACCTCGCCCTTGCGGGTCTTCAGCATGAAGGGGACGATCTGGTCCTTGAACCGGCCTTCGGCGATGGCCTTGGCGGCGCGGTTCTGGCTTTCCAGCGCAAAGGCGTCCTGATCCTGGCGGGTGATCTGGTGCTCGGCGGCGACATTCTCGGCGGTCACACCCATATGCCCGGTGCCGAAGGGACAGGTCAGTGCGCCGACCATCATGTCCAGCACCGCGGTGTCGCCCATCTTCTGCCCGAAACGCGCGGCGGGGATGATATAGGGCATGCGGCTCATCGCCTCGGCCCCGCCGGCAAGGGCGAAATCGGCATCCCCCAGCGCCAACGACTGCATCGCCGAGACCACCGCCTGCGCGCCCGAGCCGCACAGCCGGTTCACGTTCATCGCCGGTGCACTGTCGGGGATGCCGGCCTGCATCGCGGCGACGCGCGACAGATAGGCATCGCGCGGCTCGGTATTGCCGACATGACCGAAGACGACGGTGCCGATCTGCCCGCCCTCCACGCCCGCGCGCTCCAGCGCGGCCTTGGTCACATGCGTTGCGACCTCGGACAGGGGCGTGCCCGCCAGGCTGCCGCCGAATGTGCCGATGGCGGTACGCGCGCCGCTGAGGATGACGATATCGTCCATGTCCAGACCCTTTCGTTGGAATTCTGCGCGCACTCTATAACGCGCGCGGCCGGCGCTGGAAAGCGGCGCGAAAGGCCACGCCAGCCGTGTGCACAACCTTCCTTGCGTCGGGCCGGGCGCGGCGAGAAGAGTCTCTGCCGCGGTAACCGATTTGCCCCTGTTTCGACCGCTGCACGGGTGCGCGGAATTGATGAACCCGTGCGCCAGCGCGCGCAGCGTCATGATGTAATACCGACGTGATACCGATATGGGGCGGCGGGCCGAAATTCGCCCCCTAGCGCCGGCGCCGTTCCTTGCGCTGCGCCTTTGCCTTGCCGGCCCGTACCGCGCCCGGTTTGCGCGGCATGTAGCGCCCCTTTCCGCTGCGCTTCGGTCGCGCCACGGGCGCATCCTCGACCTCCAGCAACTCGAGCAGAAGCCCGCCGGTGACCGGCTCGGCCGACGCCAGCTTGACCGTGACTCGCTGGCCCAATCCTATGACCTGGCCTGATTTTTCGCCGGTCAGCGTCTGCGCCTCCACGTCATGGCGGAAGTATTCGTCGCCTAGGGTGCGGATCGGCACCAACCCGTCCGCTCCGGTCTCATCAAGCTTCACGAACAACCCGAACCGCGCCACCCCGGCGATCCGCCCGGCAAAAGTCGCCCCCACCCGATCGGCCAGGAACGAGGCCAGATAGCGATCCGTCGTCTCCCGCTCCGCCGCCATCGAGCGGCGCTCGGCCTCGGAAATTATCTGAGCGGTTTCCGTAAGATGCTCGATATCCCACTCGCTCAGGCCGTCCTTTCGGGTCTTCGGCGGCCAGCGATGCGCGCTCACCAGCGCGCGATGCACGATCAGGTCTGAATACCGCCGGATGGGCGAGGTGAAATGCGCGTAATTCCGTAGTGACAACCCGAAATGACCATAGTTTTCGGGGCTGTAATAGGCCTGCGTCATGGCCCTCAGGGTAGACATGTTGATCAACTCGTCGAACGGGCTGCCTTCGGCCTGCGCCAGAAGCGCGTTCAGATGCCGTGTATGCAACACCTGCCCCTTGGCGAGGGTGAAACCCGCGCTTACCGCAATCTCCCTCAATGCCTCGATCTTTTCGGGATTCGGCTCCTCGTGAACCCGGAACAGCAATGCCGAACGCCGCTCAATCAGCTCCTCGGCGGCGGCGACATTGGCCTGGATCATGAATTCCTCGATCAGCCGATGCGCATCGAACCGATCCCGGAACGCGACCGAGACGACCTTGCCCTCGTCCGACAGGATAATCCGCCGCTCGGGCAGGTCCAGATCCAGCGGCTGGCGCTTTTCACGCGCGGGAACCGTTGTTTTCCATGACGCGTAAAGGTCCGCGAGCATTCCCGCCAACGGCTCGGTGACATCATCGTAGCGCTCTTCGAACGCCGCCTGCGCCTGCGCGTAGCTGATCGCCGCGCGCGACCGCATCATCCCCCGCGTGAACCGATGCGCGATCTTCTGGCCATGCGCGTTCAGCACCAAGCGCACGGCGATCACCGCCCGCTCCGCGCCCTCGTGCAGGCTGCACAGGTCCGCCGACAGCCGCTCGGGCAGCATCGGCACGACGCGGTCGGGGAAATAGGTTGAATTGCCACGCTTTCGCGCCTCGCGGTCCAGTTCCGAACCGGGCCGGACATAGTAGGCGACATCGGCGATGGCCACCCAGACGACGAAGCCGCCCGGGTTGCCGGGGTCGTCATCGGCTGCGGCGAAGACCGCGTCGTCATGGTCCCGCGCATCCGAGGGGTCGATAGTGATCAGCGGCAGCTCGCGCAGATCCTCGCGCTTGCCCAGATCCGCGGCTTCCATGGTCTCGACCTCGGCCAGAACAGCGTCGGGGAATGCGTCGGGGATGCCGTGTTGATGAATTGCAATCAGCGAGACCGCCTTGGGCGCCGAAGGATCGCCCAGCACCGCCAGGACCCGCGCCCGCGGCAGACCCAGGCGCGCTGCGCCGCTCTGCTCGGCTTCGACCAGTTCGCCGTCTTTTGCCTCCAACGCGTCCGAGGCAGCGACGCGCCACTCCAGATCGGCGCCGCGTTCGATGGGCTGGATGCGCCCGCCTTCGGATCCGGTGCGATAGATCCCCAGGATCCGTCGCGGCCCCGCCTCGAGTTTGCGCATCAGCCGCGCCTGGTAGTCGTGATCCTCGCCACGAACGGGCAGCAGCTTGGCCAGCACCCGGTCGCCAGCCCCCAGCGCCGGGTCCGTCGCGCGCGTGCTGACAAGAATTCGCGGAGGTTTTCCGCGTCCTTCCCAGTTCTGCGGCTCAGCGAACAGATCGCCCGAGGCGTCGGGCTCAAGGATGCGCAGCACACCCACCGGCGGCAGCCGGTCGGCACCGCGACGACGCCGGCGCCGTTCGACCAGCCCCTCGTCCTCCAGCTCGGCGAGCAGGCGCTTGAGTTCGACACGCGCTCCGCCCTTCAGCCCAAAGGCGCGGGTGATGTCGCGCAGGCCAGTTGCGTCGGGGTTCTCCGCCAACCAGTCCTGCAGTTCTTCCTTGGTCGGTACTCGGCTCATTTCCTGCCGCTACCACTTCTGGCGCGCGGCGTCATCGGCTTTCTGATCCCTGCACGGTCAGGCGAAATAGTCCGACAGCAGGCGCCGGTAGACCGCCTTGAGCTGGTGGATATGCGCGACCTCGGCATATTCATCGACCTGATGCATGGACTTGCCGACAAGACCGAATTCGACCACCTCGCAATGTCGGCGGACAAAGCGCGCGTCCGACGTCCCGCCCGAGGTCGAAAGCTCAGGCTTCACGCCGCATTCGGCCTCGACGGCGCCGGCAACCAGATCGGTGAAATCGCCCGGCTCGGTGACGAACGGCTCGCCTGAAATGCGCGCCTCGACGGCAAAGTCGATCCCGGTCGCCTGACCCATTGCCTCGGCCTCGGCCTTGAGCCAGTCGGTCAGACTCGCACCGCTGTGGCGGTCGTTGAAGCGGATGTTCAGCACCGACTTCGCGCTGGCCGGGATCACGTTCGATGCCGGGTTGCCGGTGTCGATAGTGGTCAGCGCCAGGGTCGTCGGATCGAAACCGGGGCTGCCGCGATCCAGCTCGTGCGTGGCGAGCTTGTCAAGAAGCTTGACCAGCCCATGCAGCGGGTTCTTCGCCCGGTGCGGATAGGCCGAGTGACCCTGCACCCCGCGCGCGGTGATCGTCGCGCTCATCGCCCCGCGGCGGCCGTTCTTGATCATCTGGCCCATGAACTCGGGGCAGGTGGGTTCCCCCACGATGCAATGGGTCATGCGCTCGCCGGTCTCCTCCATCCAGTCCAGAAGCGCGACGGTCCCATCGGTCGAGGTGCCTTCCTCGTCGCCGGTGATGGTCAGGATGACCGCGCCCTGTGGCGGCGTCTCGAGCACGAAATCGACCACCGCGGCAACGAAGGCGGCGACGCCGGATTTCATGTCGCACGCCCCCCTCCCCCAGATGCGACCCGCGTCGATTTCACCGCCGAATGGGTCGCGCGTCCAGTCGGCCGGATCCCCCACCGGCACCACGTCGGTATGCCCGTTGAACCCCAGCGCCCGGTTCGCGCCCTTCTCGCCCCAGCGGGCAAAGAGGTTGGGAACGCCCGCCCGGTCCACGCGCGTGCAGGAAAACCCCGCAGCAGTCAGTTCCTTTTCCAGCAACTGCAGCGCCCCGCCTTCCTCGGGCGTAACCGAAGGGCAGCGGATCAGGCGGGCGGTCAGATCGACAGGATCGAGCGGTGAATGGGTCATGGATGCTCCGGTGGTTCGGGGGGTTGGCGGAAGTGCTAACGCGACCGGCCAGCCCAGACAAGCAGCCGGCGCCGACCTGGTCGGATGTTCGCGCGATGATTGTATCGTTGACAAGGTCGCTCGCGCATGGTGGGAATTGAGAACCTGCGCCGACCGCCCGCCCAACGGTTAAGACTTTGCTAACACTGTCGTACGATAACGGGGCGATCGGTCCTGAAGACGGGATGAACGCCGGCCAGCCGGCAAAAGCCGGGATGCAACAGTGTCGATGATGACCAGCGTGCAGAGCGAGACGATCACCAATGAAACGCGCCTCACCCGGATCCAGGCGCTGGTCGTCGAGATTCTGAACGACCTGCTGCGCGCCCCGATCGACGAGATCGACAGCGCCATCAACCAGGCCATCGCCCGTATCGGCTCTTATTGCAAACGCGACCGCTCCTACGTTTTCGTGCGCGATGGCGAAATCGGCAACAACACGCATGAATGGTGTGGGCCCGGCACCGATCCGATGATCGACAATCTGCAGGGCCTGCCGCTGTCGCTCTATGGCAGCATGCTCGACCCGCTCTACGAGGGGCGGCCCTTCCAGGTTCCCGACACCAGCGCCCTGGACGCAGCCGACCCTTCACGCCAGTTGCTGGAGATGCAGGGCATCCGGTCGATCGTGCTGGTGCCGATGCGTGCGGGGAACTCGCTTTACGGCATGGTGGGTTTCGACGGGGTCCAGCACACGCACGAGTTCCTGCCCGGCGAGCTTTACCTTCTGCAATCGGTCGCCGATGTGATCTGCTCTGTGCTGCAACGGCGCGAAAGTGACCGCGCCGCCCGCGCCGCGCAGGCCGAGCTGGCCGAGGAGCGGGCCTTCCTCGCCAGCATCCTCTCGACCTCGGCCATGGGCATCATGGTGATGGACGGAACCGGGCGCATCATGTTCGCCAACGACGCGGCCGAATCCGTCGTGGGCGTTTCAGTCGCCGACATGGTAGGTGCCGATCATCTGCCGGAAAACTGGGCCTACTCGCATCTGGACGGAAAGACGCTTCAGGCCGGCGAGACGCCGTTCGAGCGCGTCATGGCAACCGGCGAGCCGGTGGTGGACCAGCGTTTCGCGCTAAACTGCCCCGACGGCTTGCGCTACTGCTCGGTCCATGCTGCACCGGTGCCCTCGAGCGAACGCCAGCACGCACGGGTCGTCTATGCGGTCATCGACGTGACCGACCAGGTCCGCGCCGAGCGCGCGCGCGAGGCAGCGCTTGAAGACGCGCGGCGCGCCAATATCGCCAAGTCGAACTTCCTGGCGAAGATGAGCCACGAGATGCGCACCCCACTTAACGGTGTTCTCGGCATTGCGGAGGTTCTGGCACGGCTGGTGCAGGATACTGAGCAGAAGCGCATGATCAAGCTCATGCACGATTCGGGCTCGCTGCTTCTGAGCATCATCAACGACCTGCTCGACATGTCGAAGATCGAGGCCGACCAGTTGTCGATCGAGGCGGTGCCCTTCGACGTGCTGGAACTGGCGAACCGGCTGGAGGCGGTGCACACCCTGCGCGCCTCGGAGAAGCATCTGTCCTTCGGGGTGACCGTGAAGGGGATGCGCCATGTCCACAGGCTGGGTGACCCGCATCGGCTTCTGCAGATCCTCCACAATGTCATCAGCAATGCGATCAAGTTCACCGAGGACGGCTCGGTCCATGTCGAGATCGACTGCACCGAACCCGCGCAGATCAGGCTGCGCGTCGTCGATACCGGCATCGGCATGACCGCAGAGGAACAAACCCATGTGTTCGAGGATTTCGGCCAGGCCGACGGCTCGATCGCGCGCAAGTACGGCGGCACTGGCCTGGGCATGTCCATCGTCAAGCGGCTCGTCGACATGATGGACGGCACGATCGACTTCACCTCGGTGCGCGGGACGGGCACGACCTTCATCATCGCCCTGCCGCTGCCCGTCTCGCAGATCGCCGCGGCCACCCTCCCAGCCGAGACAGAGGCCAATCGGCCGGCGTTCGACCTGACCGGGTTGCGGGTGCTCGCCGCCGACGACAACCGCACCAACCGGATGATCCTGAGCGCGATGATGGGTCAGCTCGGCATCTCGCCGGTGATGGTCGATGGCGGACTGCAGGCGCTGGATGCGTTCGAGCGCGAATCCTTCGACGCCATCATCCTCGATATCTCGATGCCCGACATCGACGGGATCAGCGTTCTGAACGAGATCCGCGCGCGCGAACGAGCGCGTGGCCGCGGCCGGGTGCCGATCGTGGCCTTTACCGCGAATGCAATGGCCCATCAGGTCGAAAGCTATTTGCGGGCCGGTTTCGACGACTGCCTCACCAAACCTTTGCAACTGGACCGTCTGCGCACCGGGCTTGGCGCGCTGCTGCAGGACGTCGATCGCAAGCGCCGGGCCGCGGTCTAGGACCGCGACGCGGGCGTGTCGGACGGCCAGCTGTCGATGGCGTCCATCGCTTCCTCGGCGGTATCGACATAGCGAAAAAGCTTCAGGTCCTGCGGGCTGATCGTGCCGGCTTCGGCCAGTGCCGACCAGTTGATGATCCCTTCCCAGAACTCTCGGCCGAAAAGCAGGAACGGGATCGGCGCCATGCGTCCGGTCTGGATCAGCGTCAGCGTCTCGAACATTTCGTCGAGCGTGCCGAAACCGCCGGGAAAGACCGTGATCGCCTCGGCCCGCATCAGGAAATGCATCTTGCGGATGGCGAAATAGTGGAAGTTGAGGCTCAGGTCCGGCGTCACCCAGGCGTTCGGCGCCTGCTCGTGCGGCAGCACGATGTTCAGCCCGATCGAGATGCCCCCCGCCTCGGCCGCGCCGCGATTGCCGGCTTCCATCACGCCCGGCCCGCCGCCGGTGCAGATGACATGCTCGCGGCAATCGGTCTGGATGCTTCGCAGCGTGATCAGGCGCGCGAATTCCTGCGCCTGGACGTAATAGGGCGAAAGCGCGGTCAGGCCCGGCACCATCCCCTCCTGCCCCGGCGACGGGATGCGGGCGCCGCCGAACATCACCACGGTCGAGGCGATCTGCCGCTCGGCCATCAGCATCTCGGGCTTCAGCAATTCCAGTTGCAGTCGGACCGGGCGCAACTCGTCGCGCATCAGGAAATCGGCATCGTCGAAGGCCAGCCGGTAGGCCGGGTTCAGCGTCTGCGGCGTATCCGGAACCCGCCGCCAGGCGCGGACGTCGTCTTCGGCGTCGGGGAATGGGCGGAAACGGCCCTTTTCGTTCATGTCTGCTGCCTGCCTGATTGCGCGCTCGGGGCCGCAACGCTATAGCCTGCCGGACCGCATGACCAGAGCCGCAGGAGCCGCACGATGTCGAACGACGCCCTTGAAGCCGCCGTCGAGTCCGCCTGGGAGGCGCGCGACACGATCACCCCGCAGACCAAGGGCGCGACCCGCGATGCGATCGAGGCGACCCTCGATGCGCTGGACCGTGGCGAGTTGCGCGTGGCCGAAAAGCGCGGGAGCGACTGGCATGTGAACCAATGGGCCAAGAAGGCGGTCCTGCTGGGCTTCCGCCTGCACGAGATGGAGCCGCAAGCCGGCGGGCCGCAGGGCGGCACCTGGTGGGACAAGGTTGATTCGAAGTTCCGCGGCTGGGGGCCGGACCAGTGGAAGGCTGCGGGCTTCCGCGCGGTGCCCAACTGTGTCGTCCGGCGCTCGGCGCATATCGGGAAGGGCGTGGTGCTGATGCCAAGCTTCGTCAACCTCGGGGCCTATGTCGATGAGGGGACGATGGTGGACACCTGGGCCACGGTCGGCTCCTGCGCGCAGATCGGCAAGAACGTGCACCTGTCGGGCGGCGTGGGAATCGGCGGCGTGCTGGAGCCGATGCAGGCAGGGCCAACCATCATCGAGGACCAGTGCTTCATCGGCGCGCGCTCGGAGGTTGTCGAGGGCGTGATCGTGCGCGAGGGATCGGTCCTTGGCATGGGCGTCTTCATCGGCCAGTCCACCAAGATCGTCGACCGCGAGACGGGTAACGTCATGTATGGCGAAGTGCCGGCGGGCTCGGTCGTCGTCGCGGGATCGATGCCGTCCACGGGCGGCGTGCATCTTTACTGCGCGGTGATCGTGAAGCGGGTGGATGCGAAGACGCGCGCCAAGACCTCGATAAACGAGCTTCTGCGCGACTGATCCCTGCCGCGGGGCGGCGCTCCACGATTGGACCAACGGCCAAGGCATTGTTCTCGCGTGCAATCGTCTGAAATATTTACCGGATCTTTACCGGCCCCGCCGGGCTGCCACGCCGGCATGATCGGCTGCGACTTGTGCATTTCCCGCGGGTAGCGCGGACTTCGGTCGAAAGTTTCATTGGGTTAACGGCGTCGATTCCATTAGCGTTCGCAAGCACTTGCGCCGGCGCTCAGATTTGTGCGCCCCTTGTGCCGCCGCAACCGGCATCTCGGCGGAAATTGATGCCGATCAATGCGCCCCTCCGCAGGTGTGCCAATATCCATCCCGTTCGAAACGTCTCGCGAATGGAGGAGATCATGGTCGAGAAAACCCCGCTGGGCACCTTCTGGCCGTCGCTTTACGAGCCCTTCCGCCAGTTCGGCGGCAAGCTTGCCGACTGGGTCGCCCCGGCGACCGAGGCATCCTCGGGCAATGACGCGTATCGGATCACGATGGAGGTTCCCGGCGTGGCCGAGGAAGATATCCACCTGATCGTCGAGAACGGCGTGGTCGCCGTGAAGGGCGAGAAGAAGACCGAGCGCGAGGAAAAGGGCGACACCTGGTATTTCAGCGAACGTCAGTATGGCAGCTTCCAGCGCAGTTTCCGGGTGCCGGCCGATGCCGACGAAACCAAGGTGGCGGCCGATCTGAAGGACGGGGTCCTGACCATCACGATCCCGCGGCAGGCCCCGACCGAAAAGAGCGGCAAGCGCGTGAAGATCAGCAAGAGCTGATCGCGCTGCGCTCAATCGCCAGTGAAAGGCGTGATCTGCGCCACGATCACTGCATCCTCGTCGAGCGCGCGCTGCATCAGCGCGCGTTCCTTCGGGTCGATCTCGTCCCCGGCGGCCAGCCGTTCATCGAGCGTCCCGTAACCCGTGACATCCAGCGGCGCGAGATCGGCCTGCTTGAGCAGCGCGACCGTCTCGCGCACGGCCTCGGGTTCATCGCGGCCGGCGGCGTAGACCAGCAGCCCCGCGCCGGTCGCTCCGTCGGGCAGGCCGTCGCCGGCCTTGCGGCCGACCTCGACCAGCAAGGTGTAGACCTGCGGCATCTTCTTGGCTGGGTTCGGCATGCGACCTCCGGCACGGGTTCGGGCGCTGATGGCTTGCGCGACCGGCAGGGTCAAGCCCCGGTGCCGATCACCGGGCGCGGATGCGGGTCGGCGGGTGCGAAATCAGCGCGGATCGCCGTGGCGATGTGACCGGCCCAGTGGCGATAGATTTCCGCGCCGGGATGAAAGCCGTCCTGGGCCATCTGCGACGGGTCAAGCGCGCCGGTATCGAACGGCAGGTGGCGCAGATGCGGCTGGCTGCGGGCGAAATCGGCGAGCGCCGCATCGAATTGCGTTGCGCGGGCACCGAGGACGGCGCGCAAGGGCTGCGGCAACAGGGGGAAATGCCCCATCGGCGGCACGCCCGACAGGTAGCCGCGTCGCACTCCGAAGCGCACGCGCAGGACATCGGCCAGCTCCTGCTGCTGCGCCAGCCAGCGCTTCAGCGGGACTTGGCGGGCGACGTCGTTCACCCCCAGCGCAACCACCGCGGCATCGAAAGGGGCGGTGGCATCCATCTGGCGCAGCGTCTCGAGAGTCGAGCCGGTGGTCGCGCCGAGTCGCGCGTGGAGATGCCACTGAACTGTGAAGCCCGTTCCCAGCGTGGCGCATAGCTGCCCAGCCAGAGCGGCGTCCTGATGCGCGACCCCCACCCCCGCCGCCGAGGAATCGCCGACGATCAGCAAGCGCAGAAGCGGCCCCTGCCCGGTACTGCCGGCACGCGGACCCGCGGCCTCGGCCAGGCGGGCGGCGCGGCGCCGGACCACCAGGCCCTGCGCGA
>CAZKSE010000014.1:0-28681 GCA_964555305.1 uncultured Rhodobacter sp.
CTGGCGCAGGCCCTGTCGGGCGGCGGCTCGGGCGGCGGCGGCTCGGGCGGCGCGCCCGGCATGACCCAGGCACAGGCCGACGGGCTTCGCCTGCGGATCGAGGAATGCTGGAACGTGGGGCTGCTGTCGCTCGATGCGCAGCAGGCGATCGTCACCATCGGCTTCGAGATGACGCCCGATGCGCGCCCCATCGAAGGCTCGATCCGCCTGGTCGATGCCGAGGGCGGCAGTGCGGCGGGCCAGCAGCAGGCATATCGCACCGGGCGGCAGGCGATCATCGAATGCGGCAGCGACGGCTACGGACTACCCAGCGCGCTTTACGACCAGTGGCGCGAGGTCGAAATTACCTTCAACCCAGCGAGGATGAGTTTCCGATGATGGACCTGACCCGCCCCTCCTTCGTTGCCGGGCTACTGGCGCTTGCAGCCCTGGCCCTGGCCCCGGTGGCGGCCCCGGCACAATCGGGCCCGCTGCGCATCGAAGTCACCGAGGGCGTGATCGCCCCGGTGCCCTACGCGATCCCCGACTTCGTCCCCGAGAATGCCGCCGCCGCGCAATATGCCGGCGCCATCGCCCGGGTCGTGGCCAACAACCTGACCGGCACCGGCCTGCTCCGCGAGATCCCGCGCGACGCGCATGTGGGCCGGATCACCAGTTTCGACAGCCCGGTACAATTCTCGGACTGGCGCGCGATCAACGCGCAGGCGCTGATCACCGGCGCGGCGCGGCTGGACGGGCAGCAGCTGCGGGTGAAGTTCCGGCTTTTCGACGTGGTCTCGGGCCAGCAGATGGGCGACGGGCTGCAGTTCGACGGCACGGCCACCAACTGGCGGCGGATGGCGCACCGGGTGTCGGATGCGATCTACACCCGGCTCACCGGCGAGGGCGGTTATTTCGACAGCCGCGTGGTCTTCGTCGCCGAATCCGGCCCGCGGGAAAACCGGCGCAAGCAGCTGGCCATCATGGATCAGGACGGCGAGAACGTGCAGTACCTGACCGATGGCGGAACGCTGGTGCTGGCGCCACGCTTCTCGCCGCGCGGCGAGCGGGTGCTCTACACCTCGTACGAGGGAGGGACGCCGCGCGTCGTGCTGATGGATCTGGCCAGCCGCAGCCGTCAGTTGCTGGCCGACCAGCCCGGCACGATGACCTTTGCGCCGCGTTTCGCGCCGAACGGACAGTCGGTGATCTTCTCGCTCTCGGTGGGCGGGACCACGAACCTTTACGCGCTGGACCTCGGCAGCGGGCAGCGGGTGCAGCTGACCAACACCGCGGCCATCGACACGGCGCCCAGCTTCTCGCCGGATGGCGGGCGGATCGTCTTCGAAAGCGACCGCTCGGGCACGTCGCAGCTTTACGTCATGCCCGCAAGCGGCGGGCAGGCGCAACGCATCAGCTCTGGCGAGGGGCGCTATTCGACCCCGGTCTGGTCGCCGCGCGGGGACCTGATCGCCTTTACCAAAAGCCAGGGCGGACGGTTCCACATCGGCGTGATGCGCACCGATGGCTCGAACGAGCGGCTCCTGACCTCGTCCTTCCTGGACGAGGGGCCGACCTGGGCGCCGAACGGGCGTGTGATCATGTTCACCCGCGAGGCCGCGGGGGGCGATCCGCAGATCTTCTCGGTCGATATCTCGGGGCGTAACCTGCGGCGCGTGCCCTCGCCCGGGCCGGCCTCGGACCCGGCATGGTCGCCGCTTCTACCCTGAGGCGCGTCTCACGCGGACGATTCCCCCACCCCCCGTCATCTGCTATACCTGACCGCGAGGCAGGCTCATAAAAAGGACAGAGCAATGAACCTTACCACGAAAGCCCTGATCGTGACCGCGGCACTTGCGCTGGCGGCCTGTCAAAACCCCCGCGGCGGCATGGACGCCGGCTTCGGCGCTGGTGCCGGCGGCGTCGGCGGGCCGGGCGGGATCGGCATGACCGAACTCGGCGATCCGAACGATCCGGGCTCGATCGCGCATTTCAACGAGCGCGTCGGCGACCGCGTCTTCTTCGAGACCGATCAGAGCTCGCTCACGCAACTGGCGCAGGACACGTTGCGCCGTCAGGCCGTCTGGCTGACGCAGAACCCGCAGTACCAGATCCTGATCGAGGGCCATGCCGACGAACGCGGTACGCGCGAATACAACGTCGCCCTGGGCGCCCGGCGCGCGAACGCGGTTGAAAGCTTCCTGATCCAGCAGGGCGTGACCGCCAGCCGCCTGCGCACCACCAGCTACGGCAAGGAACGCCCGGTCGAGGCCTGCCCAGAGGCACGCTGCTGGAACCAGAACCGCCGCGCGGTCACGGTTCTCGCGCGCTGATGACGGCGCCGCCCGGCGCCGCCGAGGCCGCGCTCGACCGGCTCTTTGCCGGGATGGGGCGCGGCGCGGCGCTGGGGCTGGCGGTGTCGGGCGGCGGCGATTCGATGGCGCTGATGGCGCTGGCCGCCGAACGAGCCCCGCCCGGAACACGGCTGCAGGCGGTCACCGTCGACCACCGCCTGCGCCCCGAAGCGGTCGCCGAAGCGCAGCTTGTGGCGCAGCTGGCCGCAAGGCTTTCCATCGATCACACAATTCTGACATGGGACAATCCCCCTGCCCGCGGCAACCTGCAGGCGGCCGCGCGCGCCGCGCGGATGCGCCTGATCGGCGACTGGGCGCGCGCGCGGGGGATCTTCTCGGTCGGGCTGGGTCACACGCGCGACGATCAGGCCGAGACCGTTCTGCTGAGGCTCGCGCGTGGCTCGGGCGTCGATGGGCTGGCGGGAATGGCGCCCGAACGCGAGGTTGCGGGCGTCCGATGGCTGCGGCCCTTTCTGGACGTATCGCGCCAGGATCTGCGCGCGGCGCTGAGCGCCCGCGGGATCGCCTGGGCAGAGGACCCATCGAATCGCGACGCTCGGTTTCACCGGGTCCGCGCGCGCCGGGCACTGGCGGCATTGGCCCCGCTGGGCATCGATGCGGCGGGGCTGGCGGCGACCGCGAAACGCCTGCAACGCGCCCGCGACGCGCTGGAGGGGCAGACGTCGGACGCGTTAAATGAGCTGGCGCAGGACGAGCGGGGCACGGTTCTGCTGTCCCCTAGCGCGCTGAACCTGCTGCCGGAAATTCGGGATCGGCTGTTCGCGCATCTTCTGCTGGCGCTGGCCGGCGCGGCGCATCGGCCACGTCTGGCCGCCCTGCACCGCTGGATCGATACCGCGCAAACGACGGGCGGCACCCTGGCCGGCGTCCGGCTGCGCCCGGAAGGCCGGCAACTGCGGCTCTTTCGCGAATACCGCGCGGTGGCAGGCGTGCGCGCCCCCCTTGCCGCGGCCTGGGACGGTCGCTGGCGCGCCATCGCGCCGCCCGCGGCAGGTGCCGCGGAAAGTGGCCCGCAGATCGCTGCGCTGGGAGCGGAAGGGCTGCGCATCCTCAGCCGGCAGGCCGCCGCCGGGAAGCACCCCCATTGGCGCGAAACCGGCCTGCCCCGCGCCGCGCTGGAGGCCCTGCCCGCGATCTGGCAGGAGACCCGCCTGCTGGCCGCGCCGACGGCTGGCTGGCCGGCGGGCTGGGCCTTTGATCTGCGACCTGCTGCCGCCCCTTTGGCGACAGGGACGATTCGCATTGAATAACCCCCCCGGATGACTATTTTGACCCTCTGACTGGTCACACGGCCGCAAGCGCGGGAGAGCCTTGGGTGGGCAACGCAAAGAACTTCGCTTTCTGGATCGTCCTGTTCTTCATGATGATCGTCCTGTTCAGCCTGTTCAACAACGGGCAGAACCAGCAGTCCGGTCGGACGATCGCCTATTCCGAATTCCTGCAGCGGGTGGACGGCGGCGACGTTAGCCGGGTCGTCATCGACGGCGAGAACCTGCGCGTGACCGATCGTCAGGGCCAGGTATTCAGTACCGTGCGCCCGGATGGTGAAAACCCGACCGAACGGCTGCTGGCGCAGAATGTCGCGGTCGAAGCCCGGCCGCAGCAGCGTTCCGGCCTTCTGTCGGCGCTGACCGTATGGTTGCCCTTCCTGCTGCTGATCGGCATCTGGATCTTCTTCATGAACCGGATGCAGGGCGGCGGGCGCGGCGGCGCAATGGGCTTCGGCAAGTCCAAGGCGAAGCTGCTGACCGAGAAACATGGCCGCGTCACCTTTGACGATGTCGCCGGCATCGACGAGGCCAAGGACGAGCTGGAAGAGATCGTCGAATTCCTGCGCAACCCGCAGAAGTTCAGCCGGCTCGGCGGCAAGATCCCGAAGGGCGCGCTGCTGGTCGGCCCGCCGGGCACCGGCAAGACGCTGCTGGCGCGCGCCATCGCCGGCGAGGCAGGCGTGCCGTTCTTCACCATCTCGGGTTCGGACTTTGTCGAGATGTTCGTGGGCGTCGGCGCCAGCCGGGTGCGCGACATGTTCGAGCAGGCCAAGAAGAACGCCCCCTGCATCGTCTTCATCGACGAGATCGACGCGGTCGGCCGGTCGCGCGGCGTGGGCTACGGCGGCGGCAACGACGAGCGTGAGCAGACGCTCAACCAGCTTCTGGTCGAGATGGACGGGTTCGAGGCGAACGAAGGCATCATCATCATCGCCGCGACCAACCGCCCCGACGTGCTTGACCCCGCGCTCCTGCGTCCCGGCCGCTTCGACCGCCAGGTGCAGGTGCCGAACCCGGACATCAAGGGCCGCGAGAAGATCCTGGGCGTTCACGCCCGCAAGGTGCCGCTGGCGGCCAATGTCGATCTGCGCATCATCGCCCGTGGCACGCCCGGCTTTTCGGGTGCGGACCTGGCGAACCTGGTCAACGAGGCCGCACTGATGGCGGCGCGCCACAATCGCCGCTTCGTCACGATGGACGATTTCGAGAATGCCAAGGACAAGGTCATGATGGGCGCCGAGCGCCGCTCGATGGTCATGTCCGAGGAAGAGAAGAAGCTCACGGCCTACCACGAAGCCGGGCACGCGGTCGTCGGCCTGCACGTCCCCCAGCACGACCCGATCCACAAGGCCACGATCATCCCGCGCGGCCGCGCGCTGGGTCTGGTTCTGTCGCTTCCCGAGCGCGACCAGCTGTCGGTTACCTACACCAAGTACAAGTCGAAGATCGCCATGGCGATGGGCGGGCGCGTGGCCGAGGAGTTGGTTTTCGGGCACGAGAACGTCACCTCGGGCGCGGCATCGGACATCCAGCAGGTGAGCCGGATCGCGCGAGCGATGGTCACGCAGTTCGGCTTCTCGGACCAGCTGGGGCATATCGACTACGCCAACGAGCAGCAAAGCTACCTGGGCGCGTATCAGGGGCCGTCGAGCATCTCACCCGAGACGCAGAAGAAGATCGACGAGGAAGTGAAGCGCATCGTCGATGAGGGTTACGAGGTGGCGACCCGCATCCTGACCGAGCATCGCGACGAGCTTGAACGCCTGGCGCAGGGGCTTCTGGAATACGAGACCCTCACCGGCCCCGAGATCGGCCGCGTGATCCGGGGCGAACCCTTGGGCCGCGACGAGGACGACAACGACGCGCAGACCGGCCTGCCCTCGGTCGCGGCGATCCCGAAGACCCGACCGCGCAAGCCGCGTGGCGACGAAGGCGGGCTGGAGCCAGAGCCGAGCGGATGAGCCTCGTCACAGGCGACGACTGGAACCCCGGGACCTATGAACGGTTCCGGGGTTTGCGTTTGCGCCCTGCGCTGGACCTGCTGGCGCAGGTGCCTGATCTGCCGCCGGGGGATGTGGTCGATCTGGGCTGCGGTGCTGGGGCGGTTGGTGCGGCCTTGCGGGCGCGATTTGCGCAACGCCGGCTTCTGGGCGTTGATGCCAGCCCGGCGATGCTGGAACGCGCGCAAGCCCTCGGGACCTTTGACGCGCTGGCAAAGGGCGACATCGCCACATGGGTGCCCGCGTCACCCACGGCGCTGATCTTCTCGAACGCCGCGCTGCATTGGCTGGGGGATCACCAGCGCCTGCTGCCGCGACTGGCGAACGTCCTGGCGCCGGGCGGTGTGCTGGCGGTGCAGATGCCCCGAAACTTCGACGCGGCGTCGCACCGGCTCCTGCACGAGACATTCACGCGCTGCTTTCCTGGACGCATCGAGGCCCGGCCTGCGCCGGTCAAGCTCGCGCGGGACTACGTCTCCCTGTTGCGCCCGCACGGGCAGGTCGAAGGATGGGAAACCGAATATGTGCACCATCTGGTCGCCGTGCCCATCGGGCATCCGGTGCGTGCCTTCACCGAGAGCACGGCCATGCGCCCCTTCCTTGCGCAATTGTCCGACGCGGAGGCCACGCAATTCACCGAAGCCTACGACACCGCGCTGACCAAAGCCTATTCACCGGAAGCCGATGGCTCGGTCCTTTTTCCGTTTCGGCGGGTGTTTCTGATCGTGCGGCGGCCCTGAAGCCGCCACGCGCGAGAGGGTTGGCGAGTTTCGGCACTGATCGGTCGCAAACGGATTTCACACCCGGCGCCCGGCACCCTATGCAGGGCAGGACAACGAAACATCGTCACGAGGGAGCCGGGGATGGCCTTCAAATCCGATATCGAGATTGCGCGTGAGGCGAAGAAGCAGCCGATCCAGGCGATCGGCGACAAGCTGGGCATTCCGGCAGAGCATCTGCTGCCCTATGGGCATGACAAGGCCAAGGTGAGCCAGGATTTCATCAACAGCCTCGAAGGCCGGCCTGACGGCAAGCTGATCCTGGTCACCGCGATCAACCCGACCCCGGCCGGTGAGGGCAAGACCACGACGACCGTGGGTCTGGGCGACGGGCTGAACGCGATCGGCAAGAAGGCCGTGATCTGCATTCGCGAAGCCAGCCTCGGGCCGAACTTCGGCATGAAGGGAGGTGCCGCCGGCGGCGGACACGCACAGGTCGTTCCGATGGAGGAGATGAACCTGCACTTCACCGGCGATTTCCACGCCATCACCTCGGCGCACAACCTTCTCAGCGCGATGATCGACAACCACATCTACTGGGGGAACAACCTGGAAATCGACGAGCGACGCATCGTCTGGCGACGGGTGATGGACATGAACGACCG
This sequence comes from uncultured Rhodobacter sp., assembly GCA_964555305.1. Lineage (GTDB taxonomy): Bacteria > Pseudomonadota > Alphaproteobacteria > Rhodobacterales > Rhodobacteraceae > Pararhodobacter. The sequence goes on from CAZKSE010000014.1 coordinate 7,010, forward strand.
CGCCCTGCGTGACATCGTCGTGGGCCTCGGCGGCGTGCCGAACGGCTTTGCGCGGCAGACCGGGTTCGACATCACCGTGGCCTCCGAGGTGATGGCGATCTTGTGCCTTGCGCGCGATCTGGACGACCTGCAGAAGCGTCTGGGCGATATCGTCGTGGCCTACCGGCGCGACAAGACGCCGATCTACGCGCGCGACATCAAGGCGGACGGTGCGATGACGGTTCTTTTGCGCGACGCAATGCAGCCCAATCTGGTGCAGACGCTGGAGAACAACCCCGCCTTCGTCCACGGCGGGCCCTTCGCCAATATCGCGCATGGCTGCAACTCGGTCATCGCGACGAAGACGGCACTGAAATTGGGCGACTACGTGGTGACCGAGGCCGGTTTCGGCGCCGACCTGGGCGCTGAGAAGTTCTTCGACATCAAGTGTCGCAAGGCGGGGTTGAAACCTGCCGCGGCCGTAATCGTCGCGACCGTGCGAGCGATGAAGATGAATGGCGGCGTGGCCAAGGCGGACCTGGGCGCAGAAAATGTCGAGGCGGTGCAGAAGGGTTGTCCCAACCTGGGCCGCCATATCGCCAACGTCAAAAGCTTCGGTGTGCCGGTTCTGGTAGCGATCAACCATTTCCATTCCGACACCGAGGCCGAGATCGAAGCGGTGAAGGCCTATTGCACCGCGCAGGGCGCCGAGGCGATCCTGTGTCGCCACTGGGCCGAGGGTTCGGCCGGGATCCGCGACCTGGCGTCGCGCGTCGCTGAGATCGCGGATGCGGGGATCTCGACCTTCGCGCCGCTCTATGACGACGAGATGGGGCTTTTCCAGAAAATCGAAACGATCGCCAAGCGGATCTATCACGCCGACGAGGTGATCGCCGACAAGACGATCCGTGACCAGCTGCGCGCGTGGGAGGCGGCGGGTTATGGGGCCCTGCCGATCTGCATGGCGAAGACGCAGTACTCGTTCTCGACCGACCCGAACCTGCGCGGGGCGCCGACGGGTCACACCGTTCCCATTCGCGAAGTGCGTCTGGCGGCCGGCGCGGGCTTCATCGTCGCCATCTGCGGCGAGATCATGACCATGCCCGGCCTGCCCCGCACTCCGGCGGCCGAGACGATCCGGATCAATGACGCAGGCTTCGTCGAAGGGCTGTTCTAGGTTCCGGCAGGGCGCCGGGTCGGGGCATCGCCCCCCGTCCCGGCGCGTCGCTCCGCCCCCTTGCGGCGACGGACCGACCGGGCCATCAAGCGGGCGGCAGACAAGGGAGAGAGGCATGGCGGCAACGATCATCGACGGGAAGGCCTTTGCCGCGCGGATTCGCGCGCAGGTCGCCGACGAGGTGGCGGAACTGGCCGGACGGCATCGACTGATCCCCGGCCTGGCGGTGGTTCTGGTTGGCGAGGATCCGGCGAGCGAGGTTTATGTTCGGTCCAAGGGCAAACAGACGGTCGAGGTGGGGATGCGCTCGTTCGAGCACAGACTTGCGGTCGATACGCCCGAGGCGGAACTGCTGGGACTGATCGACCGGTTGAACACCGATGACGCCGTGCACGGGATCCTGGTCCAGCTGCCCCTGCCGAAGCACCTGGACGCCGAGAAGGTGATCAATCGGGTTGCCCCGTCGAAGGATGTGGACGGATTTCACATCTCGAACGTGGGACTTCTGGGAACGGGGCAGAAAGCGATGGTTCCCTGCACCCCCCTTGGATGCCTGATGATGCTGCGGGACCATCTGGGTGACCTGTCGGGCCTGGAGGCCGTGATCGTCGGTCGTTCGAACATTGTCGGCAAGCCGATGGCGCAGCTGCTGCTGGGCGAAAGCTGCACCGTCACCATCGCCCACAGCCGCACGCGCGATTTGCCTGCCGTCTGCCGGCGCGCCGATATTCTCGTCGCCGCGGTTGGCCGACCCGAGATGATCACCGGCGATTACATCAAGCCCGGGGCAACAGTTATCGACGTGGGTATCAACCGGATCGCGCGCGACGGGAAGACCAAACTGGTAGGGGATGTGGAGTTCACCACGGCCAGCGAGGTTGCCGGAGCCATCACGCCGGTCCCGGGCGGGGTGGGTCCAATGACCATCGCCTGTCTTTTGGCGAACACTCTGACCGCCGCCTGCCGGTCGCAAGGCTTGCAGGAACCCAGGGGTCTGACGGCCTGACACTCACTCGGCGCGCGCCACGGGGATCATTGTGCCGAGCAGTTCGGCCACCTGGCGACGGTTGCCGCTATCGATTGCGAATACTTCGGCGCGAACGACGACAATCCGGCGGCCCGCGCGCAGAACGGTGCCGTGCGCTTCCAGCGCCTCACCCAGAGCCGGCGCGAGGTAGTTTATCTTCATCTCGATCGTCATGACCTCGGACGTATCGGGCAGAACAGTAAGGGCGGCATAACCCGCAGCCGAATCGCCAAGGCCAAACGGAAGCGCGCCATGCGCAACGCCCTGCTGCTGGCGAACCCCGGGCAGGATTGGCGCACGGATGACGCAAACGCCATCGCCCGCTGCCTGCAGCGTGGCGCCGAAGGTCTGCATCATCGTCTGGCGGTCGAAACTTGCCTGAATGCGGGGAAGGATCGCGGCGTTGGTCATGACAGGTCCTGTTCTGCGGCGCCCGATCCTAGGGGCGAGCGCGAAAACAGGGAAGACCGGGATGCGGCTATTTTGCGACCGTCTCGACGTGCACGAATGTGTCGAGCCAAGTGCAGACGGTCCGTTCGAGGGTCAGTTGAGCTACGGATACGTCAAAAATCGTGAAACCGGGTAGTCCGCGTCAGCGCCTTGCCATGAAACGATTTGGGGGATGGTGGGCGACCCTGGAATCGAACCAGGCGTGGGTCTCCCCGGCGGAGTTACAGTCCGCTGCCGCACCTTGCAGCACGTCGCCCGACGCCGGACCCGATTAGCGGAGGGGCGCAGGGGCGTCAAGAGTGAACCTCGGGCGCCGGAAGCGCTCAACGGCGGCCGGAGACCATCACCCAGTGGAACCGTCCGTCGCGCCCGCGCGCAAGACCCAATCCGACTTCATGCGTGCCACGATCAAGGACATTCTGCCGGTGCCCGGAAGAGTGCATCCAGGCGGCGACGACCGATGCCGCGTCGTGGTAGCCGATGGCGACATTCTCGTTGGCGCGGCGATAAGAGTAGCCGGCGCGCATGATCCGCTCGCCGAAGTGGCTGCCATCGCTGCCGGTATGGCTGAGCCGGTTGTGGTAGGCGTTATCGCAGGCGTGCCGCTGCGCGACGCGGTCCAGCAGAGGCGACGGGCGTAACGCGGTGAGGCCGGCGCGCCCGCGTTCCTGGTTGATGCGCAGAAGGGTCTCATGCCGCAGTAGATCGGCGCCAGCCGGCGTGCTGCAAGCCGCTGCGGGGAGAGAAAGACACAACGTGAATGTCAGGAAAGCTGCAATCTTCAGAACCCGCACGATCAAACCCCTTCCCGAGGGACGATCGGCGTTGGTTCCTGGCGGGCCTCGGCGCGGCGGACGGCCTGTTCGCGCAACGCGATGAAGATCACGGCCGAGACGATCACGGAACCTCCGAGCACGACATGCGGATCGACGGGTTCGCCGAAGAACATCGCCCCCAGCGCCACCGCCCAGACGAGTTGTAGCGCCGTCACCGGCTGGGTCACCCCGATCGGCGCGGCGGCAAAGGCGAGCGTCATGGTATAGTGTCCGGTGGTGGCGAAGAAAGCAACGAGGAAGAGCCACGCGATCTGCTCGACGGTCACCGGCACCCAGACCGCCCAGGCGAACGGCGCCAAGCCGATGGTGACCGTGATCGACAGCATTCCCACCACCACCGCCGGCGAGGCGTGTCCGGTCATGCGTTTGGCGATAATGTAGGAGACCGCAAAGAAGATCGCCGTGCCCATCATGGCGATATGGCCGGGCGAGATTTCGCGCACGCCGGGACGCAGGATGATCAGCGCCCCCACGATGGCTGCAGCAACGGCCATGATGCGGCGCAGGCGCAGTTTTTCCCCCAGGAAAAGTGTTGCGCCCAGCGTGGCGAAGACGGGAACGAGGTAGTTCATGGCCGTGACCTCGGCGAGCGAGATGCGAGTCATGGCAAAGAACCAGAGAAGTACTCCGAAAGAGTGAACGAGACCCCGGATACCGAAAAGGCTCAGATCGCGCCGGTCAAGCTGCGCGCGCCACATGGCGGGAAGCATCGGCAGCAGGAAAACGAGGCCCAGCAGGTAGCGCAGGAAGGCCGATTGGGCGGCAGGCACCGCATCGCCCATATGCTTCACCACGGCGGTGACGCCGACGAAGAAAAAGCCTGTCACCATCATCCAGAGGACACCGGCGACCGGGCGCGTGTCGTTGGGCACGGCGGTATTTAACGCGTTCATGTTTTTTGAATGACCTGTCGGTGCCGGCTTGGCAAGCCCTTCGGCCTGACACTCGGATCAAATCCGACCCTGGATCGCGGCTTCTGGCCCCGGGTGCATCACCCGTCCCCCTGGGTCACTACGAGGGATATTTTGCCTGCCAGAAGGCGTATGGCAAATGTATGGCAAGCGTATGGCAAACGTATGGCAAACGTATGGCAGTTGATGGCAGCCGCGGTGGCGGGCGGCGGCGCATCGGCCACGGGCCGCGGGGTCCCTGGGAGGCGGATGCTCCTGCCGGGGTCGGGTTCTAGAAGGGGAAGAAGAACGGAATGATGGCTGTCGCGGTAGCGGCCATGAGCACGTTCAGCGGGATCCCCACGCGCATGAAGTCGGTAAAGCGATAACCGCCGGGGCCATACACCAGCGTGTTCGTCTGGTATCCGATCGGGGTCGAGAACGAGGCCGATGCCGCGATCATCACGGTCACCACCAGGGGGCGCGGATCCACCCCCAGCGAATGCGCCAGGCCGATGGCGATGGGCGTCACCACAACGGCAACGGCGTTATTGGTGACCAGTTCGGTCAGCACCCAGGTCATGACATAGACCGCGAGGATCAGCAGCGGGGCGGGCAAGCCGGCAAGTCCCGGTCCGATCACCTCGACGATCCGCGCCACCGCACCGGAGGCTTCGAGCCCGGCGCCGACGATCAACATGCCGAAGATCAGTGCCAGCAACCGCCCGTCGATGAACCCGAACGCTTCGTCGGCGTCGATGCAGCGCGTCACGAGAACCACGACGACGCCCAGAAACGCCAACGCGACGATCGGCGCCACGCCGAGCGCGGAAAGAACGACGACGGCGGCCAGCGTCCCGATGGCGATGGGGGCGTGCTTGCGGCGATAGGCGCGCTCCGAGGGCTGTCCGACTTCGACCACGTCCATGTCGGCGGCGAGACGCTGGATATCCTCGGGCGTTCCCTCCAGCAGGAGCGTATCGCCGATCTGCACGACCAGATCGTCCAGTTGGCGGCCGATGTTCTGGTTTCGGCGGTGCACCGCCAATGGGTAGACGCCGTAGCGCCGACGCAGCCGCAACTGCCCCAGCGATCGGCCGACCATGCGGCACCCCGGGGTGATCAACACCTCGACCGTGGTGGTGCGCACCGAGGAGAGCTGGTCCACAAGACGCACCTCGGGGTTCTGTTGCAGGCCGAGGATCTCGGACATCTTGGTGCGCAGGACGACCCGGTCGCCGGCCGCAAGCGTCACCGCCTCCATATCACGGCGCAATGAGGCGTCCCCGCGCAGCACGTCGATCACGCGCGCGCCCGCTCGGTGGAAGAAATCGACCTCGTCCAGCTTGCGGCCGATCAGGCTGGAGCCTTCGGGCAGGGCCACTTCGGTGAAGAACTTCATCTGTGTCCGGTCCGACAGCAGGGCGGCCATCGATTCCCGGTCCGGCAGGAGGAAGCGACCGGCAAGCGCGAGGTAAAGCACCCCCACCACGGCAAGCACCAGCCCCACGCCCGATATTTCGAATATGCCGAAGGGGGCCATGCCGGCGCGTTGCGCCACGCCATCGACCAGCAGATTGGTCGAGGTGCCGACCAACGTGATCGTGCCGCCCATGATCGCGAAATAGCTCAGCGGGATCAGAAGTTTTGACGCCTTGACGTTCAGGGACTTGGCCAGCTGGATGAAGATCGGGATCATCACGACGACGATGGGCGTGTTGTTGACGAAGGCCGACAGTCCCAGCGCGGTCAGGGTCAGGGCCGCCAGGGTCAGCACCGGGTGCGCCTTCACATTCCGGGCCGCGGCCTGCGAAATCGCCTCGAGCGCGCCTGTGCGCACAAGGCTGCCGACGATGATGAAGAGTGCGGCGATCGTCCAGGGCGCATGGTTGGAAAAGACCGACAGCGCCATGTCCTGCTGGACGATGCCCAGAAGCAACATCAGCGCCGCGCCGGTCAGGGCCACGACCTCGACCGGGAAGGTCTCGCGGAGGAACAGCACGAACATCCCGATCACGATCGCCAGCGACAGCAGGGCCGTCAGGTCGCTACCGAGTTCAAGGCCGAACATGAACCGCGTCCTCGATTGCGGCGGTGGGTCGGGCCTTCGGCGTCGCCTGCCAGAGCGCGACGCGCCATGCCGGATGGCCGGCGATGGTGGCGGTTTTCACCGGCGGTCTGCTCAGCCCCCAGCCCGCGCCGATGGCCGGACGCGCCCGATGGGCGGGCCAGAGCCGGCCGCGGGTAAGGGCCGCCAGGCTCATCTGCCGGGTCCCGCGGCGGCAAGCCGCCCGCCGACCCGCACCGGCGTCACCTGCATCGCGCGCCCGGTGCGGTCGTCAGTCTCGACGAGGACGCCCGACAGCGTCGCCTCGCCCCCGGCCGGCTCAAACCGCTTGGAGGGCATCCCGGTGACGAAGCGGCGCATGGGTTCGTCCTTCTGCATGCCGATGACGCTGTCATAATCGCCGCACATGCCGGCATCGGTCAGGTAGCCGGTGCCGCGCGGCAGGATCATCGCGTCCGCGGTGGGCACATGCGTGTGGGTGCCGACGACAAGGCTGGCCCTGCCGTCGCACCAATGGCCGATCGCCATCTTCTCGGATGTCGCCTCGCAATGCACATCGACGACGACGGCGGTGGCCTGCCCGCCCAGGGGGTGGGCCCGCAGGACGGGTTCGATGGCGCTGAAGGGGTCGTCGAAGGGCCGCTTCATGAAGACCTGGCCCAGCACCTGCGCCACCAGCACGCGCCGCCCGTCGGCGAGGGTGAAAAGCCGCGCCCCGTGACCCGGCGCCATCTTGGAGAAGTTGAGCGGCCGCAGAAGCCGCGGCTCCCCTTCGATGAACGGGATCAGGGTCTTCTGGTCGAAGGCGTGATCGCCGAGCGTGACGCAATCCGCGCCCGCCTCCAGCAGAAGCTTGACATGATCGGGGGTGATACCGGCACCCGAGGTCGCGTTCTCGCCGTTGACGACGACGAAATCGAGCCCCCAGTCGGCGCGCAGCGTCGACAGACGCTCGGCCACCGCCTTGCGCCCCGCACGCCCCATCACATCGCCCAGAAAGAGGATCCGCATGCCGCAGACCTAATGCGCGACGCGGCGCGAGAAAAGCGGATTCGCACCCGTGGCCGCCGTGGAGGCGCGGTTCAGCCGCCCGGGGTGTTGCCGTTCGCCTGCGCCGCGCGCAGTTGGCCCACGCGGAAGATGCAGGGATCGGTCGGCAGTTGCGGCGCCTCGGTGCACAGGCCGCGCGCGACGGTCCATGCGGCCAGCACCTTCGGCACATAATCGCGCGTCTCGGCATAGTTCGGCACGCCACCGGCGCGCTGAACCGCCCCCTCGCCCGCGTTGTAGCCGGCCAGCGCCAGCACCACGTCGCGGTCGAACTGGCGCAGGAGCCAGTCCAGATAGGCCACGCCACCGGCGATGTTCTGCGCGCTGTCGAAACTGTCGCTCACCCCGAAGCGCTGCGCGGTCGCCGGGATCAGCTGCATCAATCCCTGTGCGCCCGCATGGCTGACCGCATCCGCCCGCCCCGAGGATTCGACCGCGATCACCGCCAGCGCGAGCGCCGGAGAGACCGAGGTGCCGATGGTCGCGCGCAGGATGTCGCGGCCGTGCAATTCGGCGATGCGCTGGAGCGGCTGCAGGCGCGGCCGACGGACCGTGGCCCCGCCCGGCCCATCGTCGATCGCCAGCATCGCCCGCTGGTAGCGCCCCGCCCCGCCCCCGCGTTCCCAGGGCACCTGCTCCCAGAACCAGGCATAGCCGCCCGACGCACCGGCCAAGGGCGCCTCGACCGGCGCGCGATGGGCGTCCTGTTGCGCCACGGGGGCGGGAGGCGCCAGACGCCGCGCCTGTTCCTCGGGGTCGATCTGCACGGTGATGCGGGGCCCGCTGCCGGGAGGGGCGACGGCGATACGCTTGAAGGTGAAATCCGCGGCCCTCGCGCCAGACGGCGCAAGTGCCAGAAGTGCTGCGAGCATGAAGGCATGTGGTAGCGCGCGTTTCATGTCCTGCCTTGGGTCCGTGCCGTCAGCCAAGGCTATTTGTGCATCGCGTCTATCAACCGAAACAAGAGTTTCCGGAAATTACGCAACCCATCCGTGCAACGACGCCACAACCGTCGGGCCCGCAATCGGCAGGAACGCGGGTGATTTCCGGCCGCCAGCACAGGAACGGCAAGGGTGCGATCGAGCTTTCAATCAGCGTTGGCGGGCGGCTCAAGCTGTTTTTCGGCCACACTGCGCATCGTATATCTTGTAGGTCGCCATTCAATTAATCAACATCATGTATGCGATCGGGTGCCTTTAACATCGCTTGACATCCCACCGCAGTTGGACCTTGAAAACGACTCAACCTAAAGCCATCATTCAATCAACCAGGACGCGAGATCCGGGGTTACACGCTACGTGATCACAGAGGCAGGATCGCATGAAAGCGAAGACGGCACTGGCAACCGCCCTGATCGTCCTGACGCTCGGGCTGGGCACCGGCTTGACTGCACCCCAGCGCGCCGCGGCGCAATCGCTTCGCCTTGCCCAGGGTGTGGCGACGCAAACAATCCAGGTGGCGATGAACCGCGCGGTGATCGTCGACAGCGATGTCGCCTTTGCGGAGCTGTCCATCGCCAATCCGGGGATCGCCGATATCTCGACCCTCTCGGACCGGTCGATCTATGTGCTGGGCAAGGCCCCGGGACGCACGACGCTGACGGTTCTGGGCGCCGACGGCGCCCTCATCGCGAATATCGAGGTGCATGTCGCCCCGGACATCGCGGAGTTCCGCGAACGTCTTCGCCAGATCCTGCCCAACGAACCGATCGAGGTGCGCACCGCGAATGACGGCGTTGTCCTTTCCGGCGTCGTCTCCTCGATCGGGCGGCTGGATGCGGCGCTGCAACTGGCCGAGCGCTACGCGCCGGGGCGCGTGTCCAACCTGATGAGCGTCGGCGGCACGCAACAGGTGATGCTGAAGGTCCGCTTCTCGGAAGTGAACCGCGACATCTCGCGGCGGTTCGGAACGAGCTTCGCGGTTGGCAACAACCTGTCGACGGTGTCGGGCGGTGCGACGCAGATCGCCGGGGCGGGTACGCTGGCCACGCGGTTCAACGTCGGCAGCCTGCAGTTTCAGGTCCTGCTCGAGGCGCTCGAGACGAACGGGCTGGCCCGCACGCTGTCGGAGCCGAACCTGACCACGCTCTCCGGGCAGGAGGCACGGTTCCTTGCCGGCGGCGAGTTGCCCGTTCCGGTGCCCGGAGACGAGGGGCGCGTCACGATCGAATACCGCCCCTTCGGGGTCGAGTTGATCTTCACGCCGCGGGTGCTCGATGGCGGAATGATCAATCTGATGCTCAATGCCTCGGTCAGCGACATCGACCCGAGCATCGCCATCAACATCGGCCCCGGCACCGATCCGGTGCCGGGCTTCCGCACGCGGCGCACCTCGACCACGGTGGAGTTGCGGGATGGCGAAAGCTTTGCGATCGCGGGGCTGTTGCAGGACGACTTCTTCGGAAACAACCGACAGGTCCCTTGGCTCAGCCAACTGCCGGTTCTGGGGGCGCTCTTCCGCAGTGCCGACTTCCGACGCAACCAGAGCGAACTGGTGATCTTCGTCACCGCCCATCTGGTCACGCCGACCCGCGGCGAGGCGCTGGTCATGCCGACCGATCGCGTGCGCCTGCCGACCGAGGCTGATCTTTTCCTTCGCGGCCGCCTTCAGGGGACGGGCGCGGCGGCCGAGGTCGCGCGACAGGATTTCCGGGGCGGCTACGGCTATATCATGGATTGATGGAGCAGCACGGATGCAGATTTCACGGCGTATGCTGCTGCTTGGTCTGGGGGGCTCCGCGCTCTCGGGATGCATGATGCAGGTGGCGGGTTCGGAACTGGATCAGCTGGAACTCGGCCAGGCATACAGCCACAACCTGCGGGTCCAGACCGGACAGCTGGGTTATGCCCAGGCCCTGGGACAGCGCTTCGCGGCCGAAGTGCCCTCGACCGTCAATTTTGCCTTCGACAGTTCGGCGCTTGACGCTGAGGCCCAGGCGATCGTGTCACGGCAGGCCCAGTGGATCCGGCAATTCCCCGAAGTAACCTTTCGCGTCTATGGCCATACCGACCTGGTCGGAAGCGCGCGCTACAATCACCAGCTGGGCCTGCGTCGCGCGCGCGCGGTGGTCGACTTCCTGGTGCGCAACGGGGTCAACCGCGACAGACTCGAAGCGCTGGTATCGCATGGGCAGACGCGGCCCCTCATCCCGACGCCGCAGCCCGAACGCCGCAACCGGCGCACCGTGACCGAGGTGTCGGGCTTTGTGCACCGGCATCCGACGGTGATGGATGGCAACTATGCGCAGATCGTCTACCGCGAGTTCGTCGAAAGCGCGACCTGGGTCCGCCCGCCCAGCTACGAGTGAACCCTGCCCCAGCTACCGAACACCCCTGACGCGCGGGCGGGCGCGCGATGCGGGCCTGACGCGCGGGCGGGCGCGCGATGCGGGCAAGAATGTTGCCGGTCAGGCGGACACCCGGCACAATGGCGTTCACCCTGCGGGCCGCGGCGGATCATCACGGTCGCGCCGCCTGTCGCTGAATTGAGGGAGCTTTTCGCATCCGCAGCCGCTGGTCTCTGACAACACTCGGGACGGCCCTCACGGCAGCGGTTCTGCTGACCGCCTGCGCGCCGCGGCCCGGTTTCGTGCCGGACGGATTGCCGGGGGCGCGCCTGCCCGTCGAGGACGCGGTCGACGGCCTGATCGTCGGCCACCGTCTGATGGCCGCCGGCGAGTACGAACTGGCGCTGCGGGCCTATTTCCGCGCGGCGGCCGAGCGCGGGGCGACGGCCGACACGCTGTCGGCGATCGGCGCAGCAAACCTTCGGTTGGGGCGTCTGGGTCAGGCCGAACAGGCCCTGCGTCGGGCGCTCGACCGAGAGCCCGACTTCGTGCCGGCCCTCAACAATCTGGGCGTCGTCATGGCCGAACGCGAAAGCTGGGGCGAGGCGCGACACCTCTTTCAGGCCGCCTTTGCCCTGGACAGCGGCCGATCCCCCGAAATCCGCGACAACCTCCGACTATCGCTCGCAAAACTCGACGACACACGTTATGGTAGAGAAAACGATAACGCGTTCACCTTGGTGCGGCGTGGGGACGGGCGCTTCCTGCTTCTCACGACCCCCTGACGATCGAGCAGAAAGGATCCGGTGATGCAGGGCGTACCGGCGCTGGTGGCGGGGTTTCTGGGGGTGATGCTGCTCGCGGGATGCGACGGGCGCACCGCTCAGACCAGCCGCGCGATCGAAAGCATGGGCCAGATCGATCAGGAGAACATGGCCGAGCTGATGCTCGCCGCGGCGGACCCGCGCGAGGCGGTGAGCTATTTTACCGAAGCCCTTTCGACCGATCCCGACAGCCTGCTTCATCAGCGCGGCCTTGCCCGCTCGCTCTCCCGCGCGGGCGATCCCGCAGCCGCCATCCCGGTCTGGCAGCGGATCATTTCGAATACCGGCAGCACTGCCGACGATCGGGTGGAACTCGCCGAAGCGCATATCCGCCTCAGCGACTGGGACGCCGCCGAGGCGGTGCTCAACGCCATCCCGCCAACCCATGAAAGCTTCCAGCGCTATCGGCTGGAAGCCATGGTCGCGGACGCCCGCCAACAGTGGCAACGGGCCGACAGCTTCTACGAAATCGCCGTGGGCCTGACGCCACGCCCGGCCGGCGTTCTCAACAACTGGGGTTTTTCCAAACTCTCGCGTGGCGCCCCGCGTGACGCCGAACGCCTTTTCGCCGAAGCGTTGCAGCACGACGCATCGCTTTTCACCGCCAAGAACAATCTGGTGCTGGCCCGGGCGGCGCAGCGCCGTTACGAGTTGCCGCTCCTCCCGATGACGCAGACCGAGCGTGCCGAACTGCTGCACACGATGGCACTGGCCGCGATCCGTCAGGGTGACACCGGCGTCGGGCGCGCGCTTCTGCGCGATGCGGTCGAAACCCACCCGCAGCATTTCGAGGCTGCCTCTCTGGCGCTGGCGGCGCTGCAATAGGCTGGGCGACGCCGCCCGCATGTGAACCTGCCTTGCGACCCGGCATCGCCTGACAACCCGTATCGCCGCTCATCTTCGCGCGTCACGGATCGCCCGGTCGAGGTCGGCGGCATTCAGCGTCCCCGGATAGATGACCGATCCGATGATGAAGGCCGGCGTGCCCGAAAGCCCGAAGGCCGAAGCCTGTTGCGCGTTGCGGATCAGAAGCGCATCGAGCCGATTGGCGTCGCCCTGGTATCCGTCGCGCAGCCGCGACAGCGAAAGTCCGGCGGCTTGCAGGGTGTCATCCACCTGCTGGTCGCTCAACCGCCCCTCGGTGGCCATCAGCGCGTCATGCGCGCGCCCATAGGTGCCGTCGGCCAGTCCCCCCAGCGCAAGCTGCGCCGCGCGTACCGATGTGCCGCCGAAGATCGGCCAATCCTTCATCAGCAGGCGGATGTTTCCGTCGCGCTCCACCGCGCGCACAAGCTCGGGATGGTAGCGCTTGCAGAACGGGCATTGGTAATCGAAATATTCCACGATGGTCAGATCGCCGGCGGGATTGCCCAGAACGGGCTGGTCGGGGTCATGGAAGACGTCATCCACGGTCGGGCCGGAACGCGCACCGGCCCCGTTCTGCGCGAAGCCCGCGACGGCGAGCGCGCCGCCCACCATCCCGGCCGCGGCGCCCATGGCAAAGGTTCGCCGTGTCTGCATGTTCTTTTCTCCTCTCAGTGGTTTCAGTCGCCGCCAAGCAGCATATCGAGCGTCAGATCGTTTTCCTCGGCCATGCGTTGCAGGGTTTGCGCCTCGGCCATCGGGATCGCCGCGGGCGCGGCAGCGGGGCGCGCGATTCCCGGCGGGACGGTTCCCTCGCCGGCCTGATCCTCGCGCAGCACCGTGACCCGCGTGCGGCCTTTCTCCACCCGTTCGTAAAGATCGATCACGTCCTGCTGGAACATCCGGATGCAGCCCGAGGAGGACGCCTCGCCCACCGACCAGGGATAGGGGGTGCCGTGGATGCGGTAGAGCGTATCGCGGCCGCCGCGATGCAGGTATAGCGCCCGCGCGCCCAACGGGTTGTCGACGCCGCCTTCCATCCCGTGGCGGTGGGGTTCGTTCGTCTCGGGGTCTTCCCGGAGCATGTTCTCGGTCGGCGTCCAGCGCGGCCATTCGCGCCCGTAGGGAATATGCGCGTCACCCGCAAACTGCCGCCCCTGGTCGCCCACGCCCACCGTGTAGCGCATGGCCCGGTCCTCACCCAGCACAAGGTAGAGGCGCCGGTCCCACGGATCCACGACGATCGAGCCCGGCGGCTCGTCGGTCCAGTAATCGACCTGCTGCCGGATCGTGTCCTGCGACAGGTAGCGCGGATCGACCGGCTCGATCCAGACGTCGCCGTCCTGTCGGCCCGCATACATCTCGAGCACTTCCGGCGGCAGCGGCGGCGGGGCGTCGGCCACGGAAGCGGCGGGCTGCTCGGGGGTCTGCTCGGGGGGCGGCGCGGGCGCACAGGCCGAGAGAAGCCCACCCATGCAAAGAGCGATCAGAGCGGTTCGATACGTCATGTGTTACCTCAAGGATGTCAGGTGCGCGCGGAACGCCGCACGCGAGATCTCGCCCAGATGCACGGCTTCCAGCGCGCCATCGGACGAAAAGAACAGGGTGGCCGGCAGACCCGGCGCGTCGAAATGCGCCATCGCCTCGGTGTCCGGGTCCAGAAGGACGCGAGCGGGCGAAAGCCCCGCTTGCAGCAGGTATTGCCGCACGTCGGGGCCGAACTCACTCTGATTGAGGAAGACGACGCGCACGTCCGGGGTCGCCTCGGCAAGCGCCATCATCATCGGCAACTCGCGCTTGCAGGGCGGGCACCACGTCGCCCACAGGTTGACGACCACCGGCCCGTCGCCCTCGCCCTGCAGCGACTGCGGCGCGCCCTCGAGCGCGGCGAAGCGGGTTTCCGGCAACGGCATGTCCGGGGCGGGCACCGTGTGCAGGATCGCCTGCCAGACCAGCAGTCCTGCAAGCGCCGCAGCGGTCAGGATCTCGGCCAGCCGTCCCCGCACGCGCAGCGCCAGCAACGCAAGGACCAGCCCCGCGCCACCCAGCCCGGCAAGGGCGTCAAACCCGCCCTGCCAGAAGGCGAAGATCGTGAGCGGTTCCTGCGCATAGACATCCCCATTGCGTCCGACATGACCAAACCGAGCGGCAATCACCCCGGCAAGCAGCGTGTGCATGCCCCAGCTTTCCAGCCCCGCCGGGGCGGTGCCTCGCCGCGCCAAAAGACCGAGCAGCAGAAGGAAACTGCCCGCCGCGGCAAGAAAGGCGGCGCGTTCCACCGACAGGACAAGCGGCCCCAGCGTGACGCCGCTCATGGCGCCACCAGCCGCGCCGCGCGCAGAAGCGGCCCCCGCCGCGTGTCGCCCACCAGGCGCGTCTCGGGTTGCTCGCGCCGGTCCGCATCGAGAAAGATCATCGTCGGCGGGCCCGCGGCGCCCAGAATGGCCAGAAGCGCCTGATCCTCGGTATCGAAATCGGTCAGATCGAGCTTGATGCGGTGCATCGGCTCCAGCGCCGCCACGACATCCGCATCGGGCAGGACCCGGCGTTCGATCGTTCGGCAGGTGAGGCACCAGTCCGCGGTCAGGTAGATGATGGCGGGGCCGTCGGCGGACGCCAGCGCGGCCTGAAGGCCCTCGCGCCCGCTCACCACCTGCCAAGGCAGCGGGTCGGTCATGTTGGGGCCGGTGAAATCGAAGGGGCGCAGCGGGTCATGCGCGCCGCGGCTTGCCATCAGGCCCAGCACAAGCGCCGGCACCAGCACAAGGACCGCGAGCACCCGCACCGCACCACGCCCGGCCCGCGTGCGCGCATCCGGCAGCACCGCGCGCAGCAGGAAAACCCCGACGGCGGCCAGCCACAGCGCCCAGAGCGCGACGAACCAGGGGCCGGGCGCGACCCTCTCGGCCAGCCAGATCGCCAGGCCAAGGAAGACGAAGCCGAAGCCCTGCTTGACGCGCACCATCCACGGCCCGGACCGCGGCAGGTAGCGGCCGCCCAGCGTGCCGAAGACGACCAGCGGCGCCCCCTTGCCCAGCCCCAGCATGAAAAGCGCGGCCGAGCCCAGCGCCATGTCCCCGGTCTGCGCAATATAGAGAAGCGCCGCCGCCAGCGGCGCGGTCACGCACGGCCCCACGACCAGCGCCGAGGTGAAGCCCAATCCCAGCGCGCCGCCGACCGTGCCGCGCCTTCCGCCGCCCGGCCCCTGCATCCGGGCCAGCCATGCCCCCGGCAGGCTGATCTCGAAAAGGCCGAACATCGACAGCGCGAACGTGAGGAACAGGGCAACGATCAGCCCCAGCGCCAGGGGCGATTGCAGCGCCAGTTGCAGGTTCTGCCCGGTGGCCGCCGCGGCAAGCCCGAGAAGCCCGAACGCCGCCGCCATCGCCATCACATAGGCCGATGACAGCGTGAAGCCCCGCCGACGCGTCAGCCGCGCCCCGTCGCGCGCCAGAAGACCACCGAGGATCGGCACCATCGGCAGCACGCAAGGGGTAAAGGCCAGCGCCAGGCCGAAACCGAAGAAGGCCAGCAGCAGGATCGGCAGCCCCTGCGCGCCCAGTCGCTCGATCAGTCCGGGCTCATCGGCAAGGGTCATCATGCCGTCCGGCGCCCCCCTGCCCTGCCCTTGCGCCCCCTGCCCCTGCGCCCCCTGCCCTTCCACCGGCGGCGCCCCCCCGGCCGAGGCCGCGGCGCCGCCAAGGTCGATCTCGGCCGTCTGCGGCGGATAGCAGATGCCGCCCTCCTGGCAGCCCTGCCATCGGACGTTCAGCTCGCCCGTCTGCGGCGGCAGCGTGACCGCGACATCCTCGCGATAGACCCAGGTCTCGCCAAAGGTCATGTCCTCGGTGCGCTCCGCCGCCGGCAACTCCAGCTCCAGCGGCCCCTGGGCGCCGCTCACCTCGATCGAGTCGCGATACAGGTAATAGCCCGGCGTCACCTGCCAGCCGATGCGCAGCGTGCCATCCGACAGGACCTCGTGATCCAGAACGAAGGCGTCCTGCGGCGCGAGCGGCGCGCCACCGCCCGCTGTGGACCACTGGATCGACTGGGCGGTGGCGGCCCCGGCAAGCAGCACGAGGCTCAACAGCACGACGGCGGCGCGGCGCAGGGAATTCAGGGGGCAATGTTCTTTCATGGCGCCTCGATCGCGTCCGCAGCTTAAGGCAGGCTTAAGCTTGCCGGGCCAGGTCTGGCCCCGCGCTGGCAAAGCGGATACGGGGGGAGCCATGCGAATCCTGATTGTCGAAGATGATGAAACCCTGGCCGACGGGCTTCTTGCGGGCTTGCAGCTGCACGGGTTCACGCCCGAACTGACAGGCACATGCGATGACGCGCAGCAGGCGCTCGGCACCGGTGACTTCGCCGCGGTGGTTCTGGACCTCATGCTGCCCGACGGCTCGGGGCTGGATCTGCTCAGGCGCTGGCGCGAGGCCGGATCTCACATCCCGGTGATCCTGCTCACCGCGCTCGATTCGGTGGCGGACAAGATCGCCGGGCTCGATCGCGGCGCGGATGACTATCTGGGCAAGCCCTTCGACCTGGACGAGCTGGCCGCACGCCTGCGGGCCATCGCCCGCCGACAGGAAGGCCGCGCCACGCCGGTCCTGCGCCTGGGCGCGCTGACGCTCGACCCGGCGCAGCAGACCGCCTTTCTCGAAGAGCGGATGATCAGCCTGTCGCGCCGCGAATACGCGCTGCTGCTGGCCCTGATGGAACGGCCGGGTGCGATCGTCTCGCGCGACACGCTCGAAGACCGGCTCTACGGCTGGCAGGACGGCGTGGAGAGCAACGCGCTGGAGGTTCATGTCCACAAACTGCGCGCCAAGCTCGGCGCCGGGGCGATCCGCACGGTCCGCGGCGTCGGCTACCAGCTGGCCGAGGCGGCGCCATGACCTCCATCCGCTGGCGACTTCTGGCGATGCTGCTGCTCG
Source organism: uncultured Rhodobacter sp. (assembly GCA_964555305.1). Taxonomy (GTDB): domain Bacteria; phylum Pseudomonadota; class Alphaproteobacteria; order Rhodobacterales; family Rhodobacteraceae; genus Pararhodobacter. The sequence goes on from CAZKSE010000014.1 coordinate 24,395, forward strand.
CCACCGGCGCCATCTGGCTTTCGGCGGTGGTCTGGCTGCAACATTCGACCCGCGCCCAGATCGAGCGCGTGCTCGACTCGCGGCTGGCGGAAGCGGGCCACATGGTCTCGTCGCTGCTCTCCGATCAGGGCCTGGCCCTTGCGGTCAGCCTCGATGCCGAAGGCAGCCTCGATCTGCCGGATTTCCGCATGTTCGAGGGCGGGATGGAGCGGCAACTGCATTGCCAGGTCTGGTCGCTGCGCGGCACCCTTCTGGGCCAGTCCGGGGGTGCGCCGCAGACCCGTCTTTCCGACGCGCAGGAGGGGTTCAGCGACACGCGGACCGACAGCGGGCAATGGCGCGTCTACACCGTGGTCAACCATGACCTGGGCGTCGAGATCGTGGTGGGCGAGAGCATGGCAATGCGCGAGAACCTCGTGGCCGACGTGCGCGCCGGGCTTCTGTGGCCGATCCTCGTCATTGCGCCGATGCTCGCGGCCGCGATCTGGCTCAGCGTCGGGCGCGGTCTCAGGCCGCTCGGGTCATTCGCCACGGCGCTTTCGGCGCGCGACGACGACGACCTCTCGCCGGTCGCCGCAGGCCCGCTGCCGCCCGAGTTGCGCCCGATGGGCGCGGCTCTCAACGGGCTGCTCACGCGGCTCGCGGGCGCGCGTCGACGCGAGCGCGATTTCATCGCCTGCGCCGCGCACGAGCTGAAGACCCCGCTCGCCGGCATCAGGACACAAGCGCAGGTCGCCAAGGCCGCGCCCGAGGATCAGATCCGGCGGCACGCGCTGGACAAGCTCGTGGGCGCGGTCGATCGCACCGCGCGCCTGGTCGCGCAACTCCTCGATCTTGCGCGGGTGGTAGACGATCAACCGGCGCCCGGTGCGCAAGACACCCTCGATACGGTCGCCGTGAAGACGGTGACGGAGATACAGGAACTGGCCCGCAGCCGCGGCGTCGACCTGCGGATCGCGGGCGATGCCGGCGCCCTGGCCGTCAATCCGGTGTATCTGGGGCTTGCGTTGCGCAACGTGCTCGAGAACGCGATCAACGCCACGCCGGCCGGTTCGGCCGTCACGGTCGCGCTGGGCGAGCATGGCGTCGAGGTGCGCGATCAGGGCGCGGGCATCGACCCGCAGGAGCTGGCCCATGTGACGGACCGCTTCTTCACCGGCAGGAATGGCAAGGGGAGCGGGCTTGGTCTGGCAATCGCCCAAGCCGCGATGGAGCGGCTCGGGGGAAAGCTGACCTTCCGCGCGGCCGAACCCCACGGTCAGATCGTGCAGCTCGCGGTGCCGCACCATCCCGCTCTCCCGCCCGCGGCGTGACCTGCGCCACCGCCGGTCTCCGACGAAACCCGCCGCCCCCCTCGCGCACGTCAGCGACCCCGAGCCGCCCCGCCGGTTTCCACGACCGCCCATGAACGGACTGCCACGACTGCCCCTCGCCCGACCTCGGCCCGGTACACACTTGTCCTGCGCTTGTCATACGCCTGGTGTGCGCATGTCATACGCCTTCTGTCAGGCCCGGAACCGCAGCATGGGCCCCCGGCTTCACGGACCTCGGTAAATCTCGCCGCGCCTGATCCCGTCGAGATACCTTGACCCCCCGGACCAAATACGGTGTGGAATGCGCATGGCCCATGCAAAGGAAACACGATGCCCAGGGCGCGCGACTACGGGATCACGCCAGGGGTCCTCCCAACCGGCCCCGGCAATGCGATCACCGATGTCTCGGGCCTCCGCGTGGGTCACGTCACCCTGTCATCCCGGGGCGTCAATACCGGGGTGACGGCGATAATCCCCCAGTCTGGAAACCTTTTCGAAGAGAAATTGACCGCGGCGGTCGAGGTGATCAACGGCTTCGGCAAGAGCGCGGGGCTGGTACAAGTCGCCGAGCTTGGCGCGCTGGAGACCCCGATCCTGCTGACCAATACCTTCGGCGTGGGCACCTGCTGCAATGCCCTGATCCGCCACGCCATCGCGCAAAGCCCCGATATCGGCCGCGAGACGTCAACGGTGAACCCGGTCGTTTGCGAGTGCAACGATGGCGTCCTTTCCGACATTCAGGCGATGGCGGTAACCGAGGCGGATGCATTGCGGGCAATCGAAGTCGCGAATGCCGATTTGTCCGAGGGGTCCGTCGGGGCGGGAACCGGGATGATTGCCTTCGGCTTCAAGGGCGGGATCGGCACGGCCTCGCGCCGCCTGTCGCTGCAGGGCCGCAAGCATATGCTCGGCGCGCTGGTGCTGGCGAATTTCGGCAAGGCCGGCGACCTTGTCCTTCCGGACGGCCGCCGGCCGGACCCGGGCGTGGCAAGCGAGGCCGAGAAGGGCTCGATCATCGTGATCCTGGCGACCGATCTGCCGGTGGATCATCGCCAGCTTGCCCGGATCTGCCGCCGTGCGGGTGCCGGGATCGCGCGGCTCGGCGCCTTCTACGGGAACGGCAGCGGCGATATCGTTCTGGGCTTCACAACCTGCAACCGCGTGCCGCACAGACCCGCCAGTGACGTCGCCCTGCTGGAACGCATGGCCGACACACGCATCGACGACGCCTTCCGCGCCGCCTGCGAGGCGACGGAGGAGGCAATCCTGAACGCGCTCTGTGCCGCCACGCCTGTCCCGGGCCGAAACGGCGCCCGCAGGCCGCTCCTGTCCGATTGGTTGCGGGACAATCCCCGTCCATCAGGCAGCAACGCACCACCCTGAAAAGGGGCGTTGCCCGGATTGCCATTCCGTTTCCGATGGATCGCCCCATCCTACACCAGGGCTTTGCGCATCAGGATCCAGTTCTCGCTGTCGCTCTGCCAGCCATTGGTCACGATCGGCATCGACGCCTCGTCGACATAGCCAAGCGAGGCATAGAGCTGCCGGGCTGCAACATTGCGATCGGCCACGATCAGGCAGATGCCCGGCGCGTCCTCGGCCTGTCGCTCGGCGTCACGCATCAAGGCCCGTGCCAGCCCGTTGCCGCGAAATTCACGAAAGGTGGCGATGGCATACACATAGTGAAGCCCCTGCGCGCGCCGCTCCAGCGCCCAAAGCGGGACCAACTTCGGCAGCAGCCCGTCCGGCTCCACGGGCAAGGGGCCCAGACGGAAGCTGATCATCCCTCCGGCCACGGCCCCGTCCATCTCGACGATCCAGCCGTTGCGCCAGGAAAGACTTCCCTCGTCGGCCGAGGCGATCGCCTCGGCAACGTCTTTCGCATCCACCCCCGGCGGCGCGATCAGTTTGCAGATATGGGTCGACAACCCCTCGCTGGCGATATCGACGATGCGCACCAAAGCGGCGCTGTCCTCGCGCCGGGCACGGCGAATGACGAAGGGCCTCGGCGATGCGGTGTCCATGACCTCTGCCGAACGGAATTGCTCAGATGGCGCGCCGCTGCAGGGCGCGCTGCCCACCGTTCACCAAGCCGGCAAAGGCCTGCCGGCAGGTCGCGCCCCGCCGGCAGGATAGCATGTCGACCGCCGCGGGCGATCGCACATCTCCGTCACGTCTTTGCCGGCCCCCGCGGCGCGAGGGCCGGCCCGAGATCATTCTTCGATCCGGTACCACTCGGCCTGGTTCCAGTGCTGCGTGTCCCAGACGTTGAACTCCACGCCGCCCAGGGTGTTCGACTTGGCCGAAACCGTCCCCCGCGCGACCAGCGGCAGGATCGCGTAGTCCTGCACGAACATGTCGTTGAGCGCGATCACCAGTTCGGCGCGGCGATCAAGATCGGGCTCGCGGTTCAGTTCGGCCCAGAGCGTGTCATACTCTTCGTTGCAGTAGCGGTTGATGTTCTGACCCTGCCACTGCGTCTCGGGGCGCGCCTCGCGGCCGCAGCGGCGCTGCTCCAGATGCTGGGTCGGGTCCGCCCCCTCGAAGAAGTTGGCATACATCTGCACATCGGCCCAGAACTTCACATAGGTATCCGGGCTCGACGGGTCCGAGCCGAAGAAGACGCTGGCGTCGATGTTGCGCAGCCGCGCCTCGACGCCAATTTCACGCCACCACTGCTGGATGATCGCCTGGAAGTCCTGCCGCACCGCGTTGGTCGAGGTCTGGAACAGCAACTCCAGCCGCCGGCCGTCTTTCGTGCGGATGCCATCGGATCCGCGTTCCCAGCCGGCTTCATCCAGAAGCTCGTTGGCGCGGTCGATGTCCTGCACCAGGCAGTCGTCGTTGTTGGGCGAGGCCATTGCGGGGGGGGCCACGATGAAGTTGCAGGTGGCCATGCCCATCGGGCCGAAGCCGATCTCGGTGAGCAACTCGCGGTCCAGTGCCCGGCTCAGCGCCTCGCGCACGCGGATGT
>CAZKSE010000015.1:0-16535 GCA_964555305.1 uncultured Rhodobacter sp.
CCGCCGCCGGCGCGCTGCGCACCAGTTCGGGGATGAGTCGTGCCTCGGGCAGGTTCTTCCAGTAGCGGATCGGCATTTCGGATTGCATGGCGCGGGTGTTCAGCCGGGCGGGGTTGAAGATCGCGCCGAAGTAGCTGCGCCACAGATCCTCGGTCGCATCGCGGGCCTGGGGTGGAGGGGTGGTGGTGGCCTGGCAGGTCAGCTCACCCCCCTCGAAGACCAGCGTGACCAGGGGGGTGGCGATGATCCAGTCCATGTCGCCAAAGCGGCGGGCGAAGAAGGGGCCGGTCGCCTCGGCCACCGGATGGTCAGGTTCGAACCAGGCGCAGAAACGTCGCCGGCAGCCTGGGGCGGCGGGCAGTTCGCGGAAGCGGACGAAGGCGTGCATCTTGTGGATTTCACGCCGCACAGCCGAGGCCATGGTCAGAAGCCGCCGCATCGCCGGATCGGAGCGGTCACCCCAGCGCAGGCTGCCATTCGAGAGTCGCAGAACCGTCGCATGCCCCAGTGCAAAACGTTCGGGGTCGCTGTGCTGCATGGCCTGTTCGAGCCCCGCCACGGCCTCGCGCGAGAGCCGGATGGGCTGGGCGGGGGTGGATGCCGCTGGGAGCGCCGAGAGAAGATCGGGCTGCGCCGCGCCCACCGACCAGGTGACGGCTTCGGGGGCGATGCCTGCGACTGCCAGGCGCCGCACGGCGGCGCGCCAGGCCGCCACGGTGCCTGCCACCGGCAGCACCTCGACCGGCATCAGAAAAGCGCCAGCTGTTCGGGCGGCGGCGCGAAGCGGGCGCGCAGGTTCTCGGCCTCGAGCATCCCGCGCGGGGTCCAGCCGGGCAGGGTGATGAAGGCGCGCGCGCGGCCCATCACCGCGCCCATTGCCAGCAGATCCTCGAACCGCAACGTCCGGTGACGCCGCGCGGCGAGGATGCGCTGCACGGTCTTGGTGCCGAACCCCGGCACGCGCAGGAGCGCCTCGCGCGGGGCGCGGTTCACGTCCACGGGAAAGGCCGCGCGGTTTTCCAGCGCCCAGGCGAGCTTGGGGTCGATCTCCAGATCCAGCATGCCTGAGGTGCCAGTAATCTCGGGGGCGTCGAAGCCATAGAAGCGCATCAGCCAGTCGGCCTGATAGAGCCGATGCTCACGCTGCAGGGGCGGGGCGGAAAGCGGCAACCGCGCCGAAGGATCGGGGATGGGCGAGAAAGCCGAATAATAAACGCGCGAGAGCTTGTAGCCCGAATAGAGCGTGGCGCTCTGGCCGAGGATCGCGGCGTCATCGGCCCCGTCTGCGCCAACGATCATCTGCGTCGAATGGCCGGCGGGGGCAAACCGCGCCGCCCGCCGCCCGGTATGGCTGCGTTCGCGCGCCGAGGCGCGCAGGACCGAGACATCGGCCATTGCCCGACGAATCTGGCGGGGGTCCTTTTCAGGCGCGAGTTCCGTCATCCCCGCCTGGGTCGGCAGTTCGACATTGATCGACAGCCGGTCGGCGTAGCGCCCGGCGTCCTCCACCAGCAGGGGATCGGCGTCGGGAATGGTCTTGAGGTGGATATAACCGCGGAAATTCTCGCGCTCGCGCAGGGTGCGGGCGATGCGGACCATGTCGGCCATCGTGTCATCGGGCGAGCGGATGATCCCCGAGGAGAGGAACAGCCCCTCGATATAGTTGCGCCGGTAGAACTCCACCGTCAGGCGCACGACCTCATCGACGGAAAACCGCGCGCGTTCCACGCCCGAGGACGCCCGGTTAATGCAATAGGCGCAGTCGTAGATGCAGAAATTCGTCATCAGGATCTTCAGAAGGCTGATGCAGCGCCCGTCCGGCGCATAGGCATGGCAGATCCCCGAGCCGGTGGTCGAGCCCAGTCCGTCGCCGGCGCGACTGCCGCGCCGCTCGCCCCCGCTCGACGCGCAGGAGGCGTCGTATTTCGCCGCATCGGCGAGGATCTCGAGCTTCTGCTGGAGCGTGCGCTTGACCATATGTTCTTGATATGTTCACCTCTCGCCCAAGGCAAGGCCACAGCACGCCCGGACCGCTCACGAGCCGGCGAGCGGCGGCGCCACGCGGTCGGCCATCATCGCCTCGCGCTGGCCCATCGGCCGGTCGGGGCCGATGGTGGTGTCCCGCGCGGTCTGGTGCTCGAGCTCGGCGTTGATCTCGGCGCCGACGATCACCACGATCGAGGTGAGCCAGAACCACATCATCACCGCCACCACCGCGCCGAGCGAGCCATAGGTTTCGCCATAGGCGGCGAAATTGGCGGTATAGAAGGAAAAGGCCGCCGAGACCGTGATCATGCCCAGGGCGGCGACCGCCGCGCCCGGGGTGATCCAGCGCCACTTGGCCGAGCGGCGGTGCGGACCGAAGCGATAGAGCACCGCCAGCGCCAGGATCAGCAGCCCCGCCATCACCGGCCATCGCCCCCAGAGAAGGAGCGTGTCGCGCAGCCCCCCGCCGGGAAAGAGGGCCACCAGCGCCGGCAGTACCGCGCTGAGCGCGATCAATACCGCCACCAGCGCCATGCCCCCCAGCGTCATCGACATCGCGGTCAGGTTCAGCACCACGAAACTGCGTTCCTCGCGCTCGTCATAGGCGATGTTCATCGCCTCGATCAGACCCTTGATGCCGCCATTGGCGCTCCAGAAGGCGATGGCGAGCGCGATGAGCGAGGTGAGCGTGAGCGTCCCCGACTCGACCGACAGGAGCCGGTCGAGCTGTTCCTCGACCAATTCCAGAAGCTCCTGCGGCACAGCCCCGCGCATCCCGTCGATCAGCCCCGCCACATCGCTCCGGTCGGCAAAAAGCCCGTAGAGCGCGACAAAGGCCGCGATCAGCGGGAAGAGCGACAGGATTGCGTAGAAGGTGACGCCGCCCGCAACGATCATCACCCGGTCGCGCCCGATCTCGTCCATGACGCGCCAGAAGATGTCGCGCCAGGCCGGTGGCGGTAACTCCCCGGGGGTGCGCGCGGTCCGGCCAAGCGTGGGGCTGTTGGCGTGTTCCGGTGAAAATTCCGGCGCCCCATATTCTGGGGTAGAAGGCTGCGCCACGCCGCGCGGGGGATGTCCCGCATGCGGGCCCGCCAAGAGCTGTTCCGACAGGGGTCTGCGCAAGAACCGCCCGGCCAGGTAACCCGCCGCCCCCAAGGCCGCCATTCCGACAAGCCGGGGCACTGCCGCCGCAGCGGAGGGGAGGGGTGCCGTCGATCTCGGGGGTTCTGCCCTGCCGGCCCGCGCCATCTGCCTTGCCCTGTTCCTGCTCGTTCCGCCTGCAAGGAAACCGGCGGGGCGCGTCCCGGGTTCCCTGTGACCTGCCACCAAGCTCCGTTGGAGCCCGATTTTCGGCTGCATTACAACTTCTCGGCGAGAAGCCTGGTTTCATTTCTACAAATACTGTTTCATTTTGTTGGTGTGCGAACCCTGCAGGAGAGCGGAACATGCCATCCTACAAACCTGTCACTTCGGTCCTGCGTGGGCTTGAAGTATTGCGCGTGATCAACCGCACGATGCCGACGACGGTAAAGGAGCTGCATTACGAGACCGGCTTCGACAAGGCCACGATAGTGCGTATGCTGGAGACGCTGATTCATGCGGGCTATGTCGCACGCGACCCGGAAAGCGGGACCTACCGTGTCGTAGGGCGGGTGCTGCAGCTCAGCTCGGGTTTTTCCGCTCATGACCGCGCCGCTGAAATCTGTGCACCGATCCTGTCGCGCTTCCGGCGGACGGTCGGCTGGCCTTCGGACTTTGCGATGCGCGATGCCGAGTCGATGATCGTCGTGCAGACTTCGCGCACCGATGGGCCGATGTTCTTCAACCGCCGTCCCGGCTTTCGGGCGCCGATCCCGGCAACCTCGATCGGCAAGGTATATCTGGCCTTCTGCCCTGAGGTCGAGCGTTACGAGATCCTGTCGCTCCTGCAGTCCGGACCAGGGGCGGGCGCTCTGCCTCGCAAACTCATGACACGTCTGGCCGGGATCCGGGCGGCGGGTTTTGCGATGATGGAGGACAGCTACAGCCAATCCCAGTACGGGGGCGCCATCACCGCCATGGCAGTGCCGGTGATGGAGGGCCACACGCTGCGCGGCGCCCTGAACATCATGCTGCTGCGCGAGGCGGTCGGCCAGGAGGAAGCGGTTGAACGCTACTTGCCGGTCCTCCAAGCTACCGCTGCCGAGATCGGCGCGGCCTTCCGTGACAGCGCGACGGCCTGATCATACCGCACCTCAGTCGCCTCTAAACTCCGGGCTGCGGCGTCCCAGCATTGCGGCCAGTGCCTCGCGATGGTCATCGGTAGCATGCGCCAGCGCCTGGAAAGCGGCCGAGAGCTCCAGGAACTGATCCAGCCGTTGGGTCGTGGATTCGCGCAAGAGCCGCCGGGTCATTCTCACCGCGTGGGTCGGATTGGCTGCGATGCGAGCCGCCAGCGCCAGCGCCGCTTCCCGCAGCTCGGCGTCCGGGACCACTTGCGATACAAGGCCGATCGCGCGCGCCTCATGCGCGTCAATGCTGTCCCCCGTCAGCGCCATCTCGCAGGCTTTCGAAAAGCCCACAACGCGCGGCAGCAGCCATGCCCCGCCATCGCCCGGGACGATCCCCAGCTTGACGAAGCTTTCGGCGAAGCGAGCGCTTTCAGCCGCGATGCGCAGGTCACACATCAGCGCCAGATCGCAGCCGGCCCCGATGGCCGGGCCGTTCACGGCGGCGATCACCGGCAGGTCCAGCGCCTCGAAGGCGAGTGGCAGGCGCTGAATACCCTGCCGGTAATTGGTCCTTGTCCGTGCAGGCAGCGGATCGGCCAGTCCCTCGCCGGCGCCCATCTTCTTGATATTTCCGCCCGAGGAAAAGGCCGGCCCCGCGCCGGTCAGCACGATGACCCGTGCCTTCGGGTCGGCCTCAGCGGTCGCCAGGGCCCCAAGCAGCGCAGCAATCATCTCGGGCTCCGAGATGGCGTTGCGCACCTCGGGGGCGTTCAGGGTCAGGATAACGATCCCGCGCGGATCGATTTCGGTCAGAACAAGTGACATGTCGGTCTCCAATCAGATCAGCGCAGGCCAAGCCCGCGGGCGATGATGCCCCGGAGGATTTCACGGGTCCCACCGCGTAGTGAGAAGGCGGGCGCGGCGAGCAAGGTTCGCGCCAGCACCGCCGCGAAACGCTCGTAATCGGCATTGCGTGGGGCGCCGGCGGCCAGAGTCCGGGCGATCTCGGGGATTTCCTGCTCCAGTATCGCGCCCAGATCCTTGACGATAGTGGCCTGGAGCATCGGGTTCTCGTCGCGCTCCAGCATTCCGGCCACCGATTGTGACATATGGCGCAATACCATCAGATGCGCGGTCAGCCGGCCCACTGCGCGCCGTGCACTCTCGCCCGGGGCCATGCCCAGAATGCCGATCAACTCGGACAGCAGGGTGAAGGAAGACAGGAAGCGTTCGGGCCCACTGCGCTCGAAGGCCAGTTCGCTGGTGACCTGCGACCAGCCCTCGCCGAGCTTCCCGATCAGCGCGCTTTCTGGCACGAATACATCGCGAAAGGCGACTTCGTTGAAGTGATGCTCGCCGGCCATGTCGATGATCGGGCTGATGGTGATGCCTGGCCAGCTCAGGTCGATCAGGAACTGGCTGGTGCCGCCGTGCCGGTCCTCGGCCGGGCCGGTGCGGCAGAACAGGATCATGTAATGCGCCCTGTGGGCATAGGTGGTCCAGAGCTTGGTGCCGTTGATCCGGAAGCCCCCCTCGACCGCCTCGGCCCGGGTCCGTGTCGCGGCCAAGTCCGAGCCACTGTCGGGCTCGGACATCCCGATGCAGAAAAAGCAAGTGCCCGCTGCGATTTGCGGCAGGATCTCCTGACGCTGTGCCTCGGTACCGAACTTCAGGATGGTGGGCGCGCTCTGGCGGTCCGAGATCCAGTGGGCGGCCACCGGCGCGCCCGCAGCCAGGAGTTCTTCCAGCACCACATAGCGTTCGAATCCGGAGCGCTCGTGCCCACCATAACGCTTGGGCAGCGTCATGCCCAGCCAACCGCGCTCGCCCAACTTGCGCGAAAAGTCGGCGTCGAAACCGGTCCAGGACCGAGCCCGCTCAACCGCCGTATAATCAGGGTCAAGGGTTTCTTTCAGGAAAGCGCGAACTTCAGCGCGCAGTTCGGGATAGCCTATATCGGCAGGCGGGGGGGCGAAGTTGATGGCGGTCATGCGTTACTCCGGGTCTCGTCGGCCAGCCAGAGCCAGTAGGCGGCCTGGCCATGCTGCAGCACATCCGCGCCTAGCCAATCGGCCCATTCGACCTCGGCACCATGTTCGTCGCGCCAAGCCCAAAGCCTGTTGGTCAGCGGATGCAGCGGATACTCGCGCGTGATGCCGATGGCACCATGCACCTGGTGGGCGAGCGGCGCGCAGAGGCTGGCCGCTTCGCCCGCACGCAACTTGGCGGCCGCGACCCGACGTCGGAAGCCTTCCGGATCGTTGTGCATCCGGGGCAGCGTGGCAGCGGCCATGTCGGCGGCAGCCCTGGCGGCGGCGGTGTTGGTGGCGATGATGGCGATATTGTGCTGGATCACCTGGAATTTCGACAGGGGGCGGCCGAACTGCACTCGCTCCTGCGTATAGGCGATTGTCTTCGCAAGAATTCCCTCCAGCGCACCGGCGATGGCTTGTGCGCGGATCAGGGCGCCCAAGGCCTGTACCAGTTCGGCGCCAAGCCCGGCCTCTACCACCTCGGCCTGCGGCACGACCGTGTCCAAGATTAGCCGGTCGCGCGGCTCGCCGGCAATGTTTTGCCCCGGCTCCACCTGCCAACCTTCCGTCAACCGGGCAATCCGGCCTGCTCCATCACAGCCCACCAGAGCGTTGAGATGCCGACCCCAGGGCACCGCGTGAGCCACGCCCTTGACCCGCCAGCCCGCGCTCTCGCGCGTGAAGTCCAGCCCGCCGGCCAGGGCTGCGGGGTCTTCGGTTGGGTTCAGCCCGGCCTCAACCAACACCAGATTGGCCAGCATCGTCTCGCCCAACGGCAGCGGCAGCCCATGACGCGCCGCCTCTCGCACTATTCCCAGCGAGGTCAGTGGGTCGAGGCCGAAGCCGCCCCGTGCCTCGTCCAGAAGCGCCAGAGGAAAGCCCATCTGCTGCACCGCCTCCCAAAGCGGCGGAAGCCAGGGCGCGCCTTGGTCGCGTGGATTGGCGACGGCAGCTTCGAAAGCGCCAACTTCGAAATCCGAGAACAGCTTGCGCGCTGTCTCTAGGACCATCTCGCTTGTCGCGTCATCCTCCGCCAGAACCATGGCGCCCCCCTTTCGCAAATCTAGCCCTGCTGTCTGCACCAGAAGCGGGCCATGTCATATATTTCAACTAGTGAAATACTGCTTCAGTTTTGTTCGTTTGAGAGAAAGCATTTATGCCGATGCTCTGTCAAATCCATTTTTCTTAGGGCCCTCATCGCTGATGAGGTCGTCAAGTAATTTCACTATATGAAATGTTTGTTCATTTACAGAAGTGTTGTCGCCGTGGAATACAGGGTGACCGTTGACGAGTTGTCGCACTCCGGCTCCTGCAAAAGCCCCGGCCGCGCAGGGCAGGATCGGCCACAATTCCGTCGCCTTGTGGAGGAGGAGGACACATGAACAGGATCATCGCGGCCACTGTTGCGGCCACTATCGGATTTGCGGCACCGGCCGCGGCGCAGATGCAGCTGGCCATTTCGGCCGGAGGTACGGGAGGGGTCTACTACCCCGTGGCAGGCGGCATCGCCGAGGTCATCACCCGCCATGTCGAGGGCCATTCTGCTGTCGCCGTGGTTACCGGCGCCACGGTCGAAAACATGAACCAGATTTTCACCGGGGATTCGGACTTCGCCCTGGGCATCGCCGATGTGCTGACCCAGGCGATCAACGGCACGGATGCCTTTGATGGGCGCCCGATTCCGGTGCGTGCCGTCACCTCGATCTATGCCGCGCCGATGCAGGTCGTGGTCCTGGCCGACGGACCGATCCAGAGCGTCCAGGACGTGGTGGGGGCCCGGTTCTCGGTCGGTGCGCCGGGGTCGGGCAACGAGGTGAACACCCGCTCCGTACTGGCCGCCCTTGGCATCAGCTTCGATGATCTGGGTTCCACCGAACGGCTTAACTACAATGAAACTGCGGATGGCATGCGTGACGGGCACGTCGATGGCGGGCTCTGGGCCTCAACGGCGCCTGCCAGCTCGATCATGAGCCTGGGCGCCGCGCGCAACATACGGCTTGTATCGCTCAGCGAGGATGAGATCGAAGCGATCATGGAGCACGATCCTTCCTTCGTGCCCTTCACCATACCTGCTGGACTGTACCCGGGGGTAGATGAACCGGTACAGACCGTGGCGTTGGCCAATGCCATGATCACTCATGCCGACATGGATGAGGAGCTGGTCTATCAGGTGACCCGGGCGATTCATGAAAACCACGAGTTTCTTGTCGAAGTACACCCGGCCATGGCCTCCATGACCCCGGATTTCGCGGTCAACACCTTGCCGATCCCGCTGCACCCGGGCGCGCTGCGTTTCTACGAAGAGATCGGCGTTGAGATTCCGGACCATCTGCGTCCCTGAGTTGGAGGCATCGCGGGCTCCACTTGCCGGGGCCCGCACGGCAGCCCATCCCGGGCATTTCGGCGCCACCGGCCAGGAGCGCGTGGCGCCACCATCTGCCGGCACAGCGGCCTCGGCCGTGATGAGGCCGTAGCCGGTCCGGGGCAGATAGGCATGACGACCGCAAAGGACCCCCATGCGCGCCGATCCTTCCACCACTGCCCTTCCGCTCACGCCCGCCGACTCGAGTCTGAGCGGAAACCCGGAGGGGGCACCCGAGACCCTGCGCGGGCGCATGCTGCACGGGCTGATCGCGGTGCTCGCGGTGACGCTGTGCTTGTTCCAACTCTACACCGCTGGGGTCAATCCGCTGGGGCTGTTCTATCAGCGCAGCATCCACCTGGCCTTCGTGCTGATGATCGCCTTCCTGGCTTTCCCCGCTTATGGTTTCGGCAAGCCACGCGGACCGCTTGTAATGGCGATAGACACGCTCTTCTTTCTGGGAGCGGTGATCACCGGTTTCTACATCCCGGTCTATCTGGATGCGATCGTGACCCGCGTGGGCTTCTGGAGCCAAACCGACATCTGGGTCTCGATCATAGCGATTGCGACCCTGTTTGAAGCCAGCCGCCGTATCGTCGGGACGGGTATCACCGTGATCGGTGCGATCTTCATCATCTATGCCATGGCCGGCCCGCGGGGCGCTCTCCCCTGGCTGGGCGAATGGTTGCCGGGGATCCTGGCGCATCGGGGCATCGGCTTTGAGCGGTTGGTCGCCCATCTCTACCTGACACAGGAGGGTATCCTTGGTCTCCCGCTGGGAGTCGCGGCCACCTATGTCTTCATCTTCATCCTGTTCGGCGCGGTGCTCGAGAGGACGGGCGCGGGTCGTTTCTTCATCGAACTGGCTTTCGCGCTGACCGGCCGGCGACGCGGCGGGCCCGCCAAGGCAGCGGTTGTGGCCTCGATGACCATGGGTTCGATCACCGGTTCGGCCATCGCCAATGTGGTCACCACCGGCCCCTTCACCATCCCGCTCATGAAGCGGCTTGGCTACCGCCCGTCGCAGGCCGCGGGGGTCGAGGCCGCGGCCTCGACCGGCGGGCAAATCACGCCGCCGCTGATGGGCGCAGGAGCCTTCCTGATTGCCGAATACACCGGCATTCCCTACGCCCAGATCGTCGCCGTCAGCATCTTTCCCGCCGCGCTCTATTTTCTGACCATCTACCTCTTCGTTCATATCCTGGCGCTCAAACAAGGTCTCCACGGCCTGCCGCGGAGCGAACTGCCGGTGGTGCGCGACCTCTTGCGCGAGGGCTGGCACTTCTTCGCTCCCTTCGCTGTGCTGATCTGGCTGCTGGTCATAGGCCTGTCACCGATGCGGGTGGGCTTCTGGGCGGTCCTGTCGGTGCTGGCAGTGGCACTGCTGAAGGTAAGCTACGACTGGATACGCGCCGATTCTGCGACGCGGAGCCGGTTTCTGGCCGGGCTCTGGCAGTTGGGACGGGTCGGCGTCGAGATCTGTGTCAGTGGCACCCGCAACGCGCTGACCGTGAGCCTGGCCTGCGCGATCGGCGGCATCATCGTGGGGGTGATCGGGTTGACCGGGCTGGGGCTGAAGTTCACCTCGCTGATGCTCAGCTTCTCGGGCGGCAACGTCCTTCTGGCGCTGCTGCTTGTGCTGATCGCCAGCTTGATCCTGGGTTTCGGTCTGCCCGTGACGGCTGCCTATATCGTGATGATCATCCTGGTGGGGCCGGCGCTGTCTAGCGAGTTCGCCATCCCGCTGATCATCGTGCATCTGGTGGTGTTCTGGTATTCGCAGGACAGCAATGTCACGCCGCCGGTAGCATTGGCGGCCATCGCGGCCTCGGCCGTGGCGCGGGCAGGGCTGATGCCTTCGTCCTTCCAGGCGTGGAAATTCGCCAAAGGTCTCTACATCATCCCGCTGTTCATGGTCTTCAACGAAGAGATCATCGTCGGAGGTCCGTTGGAAGTGGTGCTGTGGAACGGAGCTTTGGCGCTGGCCGGCACCGTGGCCTTCGTGGCCGTGATCGAAGGCTTTCTGTTCACCCGCATCCCTCCGGTCCTGCGCGCGACGCTGGGGCTGGCGGCGGTGGGCTGCCTGTCGCCGTGGCTTACGGCCGAGGTGGCGGGGCTACTGGTTTGCCTGCTGATCCCGGGTTGGAACCTGCTGCAGGCCCGTCGGGAGGCCACAGATATGCCCCTCAGTCAGGGAGGTCGGGCATGAAGGACTTCACCCATGCCGCAGCTGCCCTGCGTCTGCACCACGGCAGCACGGCGCTGGAACGACTGGCGAAGGACATTGACCGCGCCGGATTCAGTCGGGCCTTGTTGATTACCGGGCGGACACTGGGGGCGGGTGGCGCGGTGCTGGAAGCGGTGCAGGCCGCGCTGGGGGGGCGGATCGTCTCTGTCTGGTCCGGTGTCATGCCGCACAGCCCTCTGCCCACGGTGCTCGCGGCGGCACAGGAACTGGCGGCAGTGCGGGCCGACGCAGTCGTGGCACTGGGGGGCGGCTCGGCCGTGGTGACGGCGCGCGCGGCCGCGATCGCGCTGGCCGATGGGCCGGATCTGCGCCGCCTGGCCACGCATCGCGATGCCACCGGCCGGCTGCGCAGCCCACGGCTGAACGCACCCAAACTGGCGCAATTTGTCATCCCCACGACCCCCAGCACCGCTGCGGTCAAGGCCGGCAGCGCGGTGCTGGATCCGGACAGCGGCGCGCGGCTGGCGCTGTTCGATCCCAAGACCCGCGCCGCGTCCGTGGCGTTGGATCCGCAGGCTCTGCGCGCGGCCCCGGCTGCGCTGATCACCGATGCCGCCCTCAACAGTCTGACACTGGCAATCGAGGGGGTACTCTCGCCCGGTGTCGACCCTTTCGCCGAAGCCTTCTTGCTGAATGCCATCCGGATGATCCGCGTAGCGATCGACGGACATGCCGCAGGGCTGGCCGAAGGGGCCCCCGAGCTTGCCGTCGCAGCCGCATTGGCCGGGCGAGGCACAGACCATGCCGGCGCGGGCGTGGCTACGGTGCTTAGTCATGCCCTGGGTGCCCGCTTCGGGTTGGGTCATGGCGGACTGAATGCGATCCTGTTGCCTGCGGCGCTGCGTTTCAACGCCGCCCATGCGCCCCAGGCGCTGGAGCTTGTGGCTCAGGCCATGGGCTGTGCCGACGCCCAGGCGTTGATCGCGGACCTCACTGGCCTGCCCGCGCGCCTGGGGCTGCCCGGCCGCCTCGCCGATCTGGGCATCTCCGAAACGGCCCTGTCCCAGGCCGCCGCATGGGCGCTGGACGATTGGTTCCTGGCCGGAAACCCTCGCCCCGTGACCGACGCGGCCGAGTTGGAGGCCATCTTGCAGGCCACCTACTGATCATCGCCAACACACCCTGACTGACGAGACCTGGAAACATCATGGGCCCCTTGACTGGATACCGCATTCTCGATCTGACCACTGTGCTGATGGGCCCCTATGCCACTCAGTTCTTGGCTGATTTCGGCGCCGAGGTCATCAAGATCGAGCCTTTGAAGGGCGATCTGGTCCGCGAGATTGGCCCCAAGCGCAGTGCCGAGATGGGGCCCATCTTCCTGAACACCAACCGCGCCAAGCGCTCGGTCGCGCTGGACTTGAAGACGCCCGAGGGGCGCCAGCTGTTGTTGGACCTCTGCCGCGATGCCGATGCGCTGGTCTACAACATTCGCCCCGCGGCAATGCGCCGCTTGGGGCTGTCCTATGAGGAGGTTGCGGCTGTCAATCCGCGGATCGTCTATGCCGGCTGCTATGGTTTCGGCCAAGACGGCGCCTATGCCGCCAAACCCGCTTATGACGACCTCATCCAGGGGGGGGCCTGCCTGTCGCATCTCTTCACCTTGGTCGATGGCGACCGACCACGCTATGTGCCGTCGGCGATGGCCGACCGGATCGTCGGGGTGGTCACGGTCAGCGCAATCCTGGCGGCGCTGGTGGCCCGCGGCGACGGGCATGGACAGCGTGTCGATGTGCCGATGTTCGAGACCATGGTACATTTCGTGATGGGCGACCATTTGGGGGGACTGACCTATGATCCGCCGCTCGATGGGGGCGGTTATGCCCGCCAGCTGGCCCGGGACCGCCGCCCTTACCGCACCGCCGACGGCTTTGTCTGCGCGCTGCTCTATACCGATGATCACTGGCGCCGCTTCCTGACGGCCGTTGGCCAGGGAGATCTGATGGACAGCGACCCCCGCTTTGCCAGCTTCAGTTCGCGCATGGCGCATCTCGACGTGGTCTACGGGATGCTGGGTTCGATCTTCCTGACGCGCACCTCGGCAGAATGGGTGGCGCTGCTCAACGAGGTGGATGTGCCGGTGATGTGGATGCATGATTTCCAGAGCATCCTTCAGGACGAGCACCTGAATTCGGTGAATTTCTTCCGCCGTGTCACTCATCCCACCGAGGGTCCGATCCTGAGCATGGCCAACCCCATCCGGATGTCGCATACCCCGCCCGATGACACCGGCCATGCGCCGCGCCTGGGCGAACATTCGCTCGAGACGTTGCACGGGCTCGGTCTCTCCCAGACCACCATCGACGAGTTGATTGCCCGCAAGGTGATCGGCGTCCTTCCGGCCGAGGGGTGAGCGCCATGGTCAGCGTGAATCAGGAAGAGGTAAGCGGGCCGATCGGCTTTGTGGGTCTGGGGCAGATGGGTTTGCAGATGGTGCAGAACCTGGCCGCCGACGGCGCGCTCGGGATCGGCGCCCATGATCGAGCCGACGCACCTTTTGCCAGCCTTGCCCGGCACCCGGCCTGGGGGAGGAATTTGCAGCGTGCGGCTGCGCTCACCGATCTGGCTGGGGCCTCGCATGTCGTCACCATGCTGCCCGACAGCCGCGCCACCAACCTTGTGATCGAGGGGGACGGCAACGCCCCGGGTCTGGCCGAGATTCTGGCCCCTGGCGCGGTGATCCTCGATATGGGTTCGTCAGACCCCGCTGAGACACTGCGACTGGCCGAGACGCTGTCCGCCCGCGGAATCGCGCTGATCGACGCCCCGGTCTCGGGCACGGTAACCCGCGCCAAAGCCGGCACGCTGACCATCATGGCAGGCTGCGACGAGGAACGGCTGGAACGGCTCCGCCCGATCCTGGGCCGCATGGGATCCGAGTTGATCGCCACCGGGACGGCCGGTGCGGCCCATGCGATGAAGGCACTCAACAACTATGTCTATGCCGCCGGGCTGCTGGCCGCGAGCGAGGCTCTGTGCATCGCCCGGCGCCTGGATCTGGATCCCGAGATATTCACCCGGGTCCTGAACGGTTCGAGCGGACGCAATGTCGCCACCGAAACCAAGCTTGCCCAAGCCATCCTGCCAGAAAGCTATGATGGCGGCTTTGCTCTGGCGCTGCAGGCCAAGGACCTGCGGACCGCCGCCGCTCTGCAGAAGCTTGCCGGCTTCGAGGCTGCACAGCTTTCGTCCTGCGCCGCACTCTGGGCGCGTGCCGCCGCGGCGTTGGGCCCCGGCGCCGACAACACCGAGATCCATCGCTTCATCGATCAGACGAACCCGGCTCCGACCGGACAGGAGGACGACCTTGTCACTGGTACATATCCGTAAGCGCGCCTTCACAGTCGAGACCAGTTATCACGAGGGCGGCCCAGCTCCCGAACGCCCGCTGCGTCTGGCGGCGGCCTCGGCGGTGATCGCCAACCCCTATGCCGGCCGCTACGAGCCAGATCTGATGCCCTTCATGACGGAATTGCGTGACCTGGGCCGCACCCTGGCGCAGGAACTGGTGGATTATTTCGGCAAGACCCAGGTCGAGGTCTATTCGAAGGCTGCCATTGTCGGCCTGAACGGGGAGATCGAGCATGGTGCGGTCTGGCACGAGGCTGGCGGCTGGGCGATGCGCGAGGTGCTGGGACAACCCAAGGCAATGGTGCCGGCCAATAAGGCGGTAGCGGTGGCGGGCTACAGGATGATGGTGCCGGTACATTACATCCACGCCTCCTATGTGCGCAGCCACTTCAATGGGATCGAGATTGGCATTCAGGA
This sequence comes from uncultured Rhodobacter sp., assembly GCA_964555305.1. Taxonomy (GTDB): domain Bacteria; phylum Pseudomonadota; class Alphaproteobacteria; order Rhodobacterales; family Rhodobacteraceae; genus Pararhodobacter. The sequence goes on from CAZKSE010000015.1 coordinate 14,611, forward strand.
TGCGCCGCGGCCCGACGAGATCCTGTTTTCGCTGGTCATGGGCGACGGCGGGCGGCTGCATTCGCGGCTGGGCGGGCTGCTCAAGGAGGATGTGAGGGGCGAAGACGGGCTACGCTGACCGTGCCGTCCATGGCCGTTTACGGCCCTGTGAGTTTCAGGCGTACCAGCGCGCCGGGCGCCATGCGCGACAGGTAAAGTGTCTCTCCTGCGCCGATCAGGCGGTGATCCACCCGTCCGCGGCCGATCCGCAGTAAAAGCCCGTCCTCGGCCAGGACCTCGTCGATGCCCGTGATCCAGTAGCCGCCCTCGGGCGCAGTCTCAAGCACACCCCGGCCCGGTATCTCTCCCAGCCCGGCGGCGAAATCGTGCAGATAGGACCGGCTCAGCAGCAGCTGCCCCCCGTGGTTGGCGAAACAGTCCACCACAGGCCCGCCGCTGACCGAATGAGACCAGTGCAGGCAGGCCTCATGGCCATCAGGCAGCGGCAGCGCAGCCAACACCGCCCCATCCGGCAGATGCGCCTGCAGCATCGGCACCGGCTGGGCGTGCACCGGCGACGCCACCAGCAGGCACAGCATCAGCCTCGTCAGCGTGGTCAGCAACCAGCGTTCAGCCGCCATGCCCGCCGCTCGCCGCCATCAGTCGCAGGGGCGTGTATTCGATTACCGTTTCGCCGCGCTGGTTGACGATGCGGTTGCGCGTACGGACCAGTCCACGCTCGGATTTCGAGGTCTTGCGCGCCTCGATCACCTCGATCTCGACATGGATCGTATCCCCCACCACGACCGGCCGCTTCACATCCATCTGCATGCCCAGAAAGGCCAGCCCCGTAGCCTGTCCGGTGGCGTTGAGTGTCAGCCCTTCGGCCAATGACAGGACCAGCAACGCGGGCGCGGCATGCCCTTCCATCGCGCTATGCTGCTTGCGGTATTCGGCATCGATGAAGAGCGACTCCAGCATCCCTGCTGCATTCACGAAGGAGATGATCTCGCCCTCGGTGATGGTCCGGCCATAGGTGCGATACTGTGCGCCGGGCTCGAGCTCGTCCCAGTGAAAGCCTGTGCCTAGAAGCTGCATGTCCCCTCCCGATGCATTTCTGCGCCTCACCATAAACCCTGCGAATCCGGTGTCGACCACCTCCGCCTCACTGCCGGATCGAACTTTCCTGGATTGCAGGAACTACAAGCATTTCCCGCGGGCAGTGACGGGCCAGAGGCATTCGACCACGCCGTTCCGCATCCCGACATACCAGTCGTGCAGGTTGCAGGTCGGATCGCAATGCGCGGGGATCAGCCGCAGCCGGTCGTTGATCGCCAGGCGCCCGGCCGGATCGGCGATCAGGCCGTGTTCGTCGTTGCAGGCAAGAAAGCGCAGATCGTCCCGCTCGTGGATCGCCGGCAGGCCGCTTTCGGCCGATTGCGCCTTCAGCCCGGCATCGCAGACGGCAATCGCGGGGCGGGCATGGCTCATCACCGAGGTGAGCAGGAAGAGGGCGTTCTCCCAGGTCCTGTGAAGCGGTGCCCCGTCCGCACCCTCGATCTCGGCATAGGAGCGGTCCATGAAGGCGTAGGAGCCGCATTGCAGCTCGGTATAGAGCCCCGACTCGGCCTCGAGATAGTAGGAGCCGGACCCTGCGCCCGAAACCTGTTCGGGCGGCAGGCCGGCGGCCCGCAGCGCCGCCACCGTCTCGCCGACGATCCGCGCGACGGGCTGGAAGGCCTGCGCGCGCTCGGCCGCGGTGGAAAGGTGCTGGATGGCGCCGTTATAGGCTTGCAGGCCGGTGAAGCGCAGCCCCGGCGCGGCGTCGATGGCGCGGGCGATGGCGACAGCCTCGTCCGGCGTGGAGACGCCGCAGCGCCCGGCGCCGCAGTCGAGTTCGACATAGCAATCGAGCCGGGTGCCGTGACGCATGACGGCCGCGGAAA
>CAZKSE010000015.1:16635-25672 GCA_964555305.1 uncultured Rhodobacter sp.
TCGAGTTCGACATAGCAATCGAGCCGGGTGCCGTGACGCATGACGGCCGCGGAAAGGTCGGTGACATTGGCGAGATCGTCGATGCAGGCGGTCACCACCGCTCCAAGGCGGGGCAGACGTGCCAGACGGTCGATCTTGAGCGGGTCGCGCACCTGGTTGGACAGCAGGACGTCGGTGATGCCGTTGCGGGCGAAGGCCTCGGCCTCGCTGACCTTCTGGCAGCAGACGCCGACGGCGCCGCCCAGTTCCTGCTGCAGACGCTGCACATCGGCGGACTTGTGCATCTTGCCATGGCTGCGCAGGCGCAGACCGCGGGCGCGGACATAGTCGCCCAGCTTGCGGATATTGCGTTCGAGCGCGTCGAGATCGAGCAGCAGGCAGGGTGTCTGGATCTCGGCCTCGGTCATGCCGGGCAGGGCAGGGATGTCGTAGCCGAGCTCAAGGGTGGAAAGATCAATGGGCATCAGTATCCGCGCTCCAGAGCCACTTCGCCCTGCATCGGCTTGCCCTGCGCCAGGGACGTCAGATTGGCCGCGATTGCCGGTGCGAGGGTTTCGACCTGCGTGATGCAGGCGATATGCGGGGTCAGCAGGATCCGGGGATCGCTCCAGAAGGGGTGATCCTGAGGCAGAGGCTCGGGATGCACGACGTCGAGCACCGCGGCGCGAAGCTGACCTGCGTCAAGTGCGGTGGTGAGGTCGGCGTGGTTCAGTTGCCGGCCGCGCCCGACATGCACCAGAGCCGCACCGCGCGGCAGTCGCGCAAAGAGCTTCGCGTCCAGAATGCTCTCCGTCTGCGACGTCAGGGGCAGGAGACAGACGAGGATGTCGCAGCGCGACAGGAAGTCGTCCAGCATGTCCGCCCCGTGGAAGCACGCCACCCCCTCGATCCGATGCGGGCTGCGCGCCCAGCCTGCGAGCGGAAAGCCGAAGGGCTTCAGCGCGGTGAGCGCGGCCCTGCCCAGCTCGCCCAGGCCCATGACACCGACGCGGCGCTCGGTCGCCGGGGGCGGGATCGAGACCATCTTCCAGGTCTGCGTCCGCTGCTGGGCGACATAGGCGGGCAGATCGCGATGCAGGCCGAGGACCGCCATCGTGACGTATTCCTGCATCATCGCCGCCAGTCCCGGCGCGACCAGGCGCACCAGTTTCGCGCCCTCGGGCAGCCGCAGCCCGGTGAACTGATCGACGCCTGCGCCGACCGAGAAGACCGTGCGAAGCGCGGTGAAGCGGGCGATGTCGTCGGGGATCTTCCAGGTCAGCAGGTGGTGGATGGCGGCTGGGTCGAACGCTTCCTCGGCGAGCACCACCTGCTGCTCGGGAAGGAGCCGCGACAGAAGCTCGCGCAGCTTTTCACCCCGCGCAGTGTCGATATTTGCCAGAAGTGCCATTCATCGGCTCCTACGGATGATCGTTGCGCACATCGAGCGCGTCGCGCAACCCATCGCCGATGAAGTTGAAGCTGGTCACGGCGATGGTGATGGTGATGCCTGGGATGATGGCGAGCCAGGGCGCCGTGGCCAGGTACTGCTGCGCCCCGTTGAGCATGTTGCCCCAGCTGGGCAGCGGCGGCTGGATGCCGTAGCCGAGGAAGCTGACATAGGCCTCCAGAAGGATCGCACGCGCCACCGTCAGGGTGGCGGCGACGATGATCGGGCCCATGGCGTTGGGCAGGATCTCGCGGAACATGATATGCGTGCCGCTCAGCCCCAGCATGCGGCCGGCCTGAACGAATTCTCGCTCGCGCAGCGAACGGACCTCGGCTTCCACGATGCGGGCGATCTCCATCCAGCTGGTGACGGCGATGATGATCGTGATCATCACCGGGCTGGGCTTCAGAAGAGCGGCCAGCGCAAGCAGCAGGAAGATCGACGGATAGGACAGGAAGGCGTCGGTCATCCGCATCAGCGCCGCGCCGACCCAGCCGCCGCGATAGCCTGCGATGACACCGATGGCGGCGCCGATCACCGTCGAGAGAACCATCGCGAAGAAGCCGACAAGCAAGGATATCCGCCCGGCCATCAGGAGCCGCGCCGCAATATCGCGGCCAAGGGGGTCGGTGCCCAGATAGTGGTCCCCCGTCAGCGGCGGCGAGAAGCGCGCGATCAGGTTGATGTTGAGCGAGTCGTGGGGCAGCAGATAGGGTCCGAAGACGCAGGCCAGCGTCAGCGCGACGATCATCACCATGCCGATCATCGCCAGCTTGTGGTTCCGGAAACGCCGCACCGCGCGACTTTGCCACCACCGGGTGGCATCAGCGCTATCGGTGATTGCGGTCATGGGAAACTCCTGTCCAGAAGCGAAGTGACGGGCTCAGCCCAGACGAATGCGAGGATCGACAAGGGCGACGATGATGTCGGCGATCAGGTTGCCCAGAAGCACCAGGATGGCCGAGAACATCAGAAGACCCATCACCACCGGATAGTCGCTGTATCCCAGGCTATCGAGGAACAGCCGGCCCATGCCCGGCCAGGTGAAGACGGTCTCGGTCACCAACGCGCCGCTCAGGAGGCTGGGCAGCTGCATGCCGGCCAGCGTGATCATCGGCAGAAGCGCATTGCCGACCACATGCTTCATCAGCACGCGCCGCTCGCTGACGCCCTTGGCGCGGGCGGTGTTGACGAAGTCCTGGCTGATCACGTCCAGCGTCGCCGAACGCATGTACCGGCTCCAGACCGCGATGTTGACCAGCGCCAGCACGACGCTGGGCAGGATGAGGTGGTGCAGATAGTTCAGGAACGATTGATCGCCGATCGTGTACATGTTGCCGGCCGGCACCCAACCCAGCCTGAGCGAGAAGACATAGATCCCGACCAGTCCGAACCAGAAGGTGGGGATCGACAGCGCGATCATCGCTCCGATCGTCGCGGAATAGTCGAAGGTCGAATAGCGATGCGTCGCGCCGCGGATGCCGATCCAGGTGCCGAGGCCGATGGCGATCGCCGTCGAGGAACCCATCAGCAGAAGCGTCGCGAAGAGATGGCGGCGGATGACATCGAGCACTGGGGAGCCGTCGCGGAAGCTGTGACCCCAGTCACCCTGAAGAAGCTTCCAGGCCCAGTCGAAATACTGAACCAGCAGCGGCCGGTCGAGGCCCATCTGCGCCGCGATCCTGTCGATATCGTCCTGCGTCATGCCCGGATCGAGCGCGAACTGGGAAAGCGGCCCGCCGGGGATCAGGTTCAGGACCAGAAACCCGATGATCGAGACGATTACCAGCAGCACCGCGCTCTGCCACAGGCGGTTCAACAGGAATCCAAGCATGACGCCCCCGGGATGATGTCGGAAAGTGGCTTCTCGTAGGGGCAGCCGCGCGGATCTCCGCGCGGCTGCCTGCGTGTCTTAGGCCCAGTACCAGCTTGCGGCATTCCAGCTTTCGGTACGGGTATTGGCATTCGGCTCGACCCCTTGCAGGCCTGCCTTGTGGCCATGCACCTCTGCGCTGGAGAAGAGCGGCAGGAAGGGCAGGTCGCGCCGGATATGCTCCTGGACCTGCGTATAGATCTCGCGCCGCGCTTCGGGATCGAACGTCCTTGTCCCTTCTTCGAGCAGCGCATCGACTTCGGGGTTGACGTATTGCGAGTTGTTCGACCCGCGTCCGCCCTGGGCCGGAATGGCGCGCGAATGGAAGCGGTTGGTGACATCGGGGTCGGCGCCGATCAGGAAGGTGATGCCCACGATGACCGAGTCGAACTGCGACTGAACCCAGAATTCTCCCCAGATGACCGCGGCGGGCAGGTTCGAGATGGTCATCTCGACCCCGATCTCGCGGAAGGTCTGCTGCATGAACTGCTGTACCTGTTCGCGCAGGTGATTGCCCGAGGTGGTGGAGTTCTCGAAGGAAAGCCGCACACCGTCCTTCTGGCGGATGCCATCGGGACCGGGAACCCAGCCGGCGTCATCGAGGATCTGGCGCGCGCGCTCGAGGTTGAACTCGTGCCGCGGCAGATCGCCGTGATGGTAGTAAGAGCTCGGCGGCATGAAGGTCTCGGCGTTCTCCGGCAGGCCGTAGTAGAGCGCGTTGATGATCGATTCCTTGTCGATCGCGGCATAGAGCGCCTCGCGCACCGCCAGTTCCTTGAACTGCGGGCGCTCCTGGTTGAGGTAGATCGTCTCGACCGAGGGGGCCGACACCCGCGCCACCACCCGGTCCGGCAGAGAGGTGGCCTCGGCATAGTTGTCCGGCGTGATGAACTGGCGCCCGACAAGGTCGATATCGCCGCTGCGGAACTGGGTATAGAGCACCGTCAGATCGGGGATGTATTTGAAGACCAGCTGCTCCAGATACGGGCCTTCGCCGAAGTAATCCGGATTGGCCGCAAGCTCGATATTGTCGCCCGCGGTGCGCCGTGTGAACCTGAAGGCGCCGGTGCCGATGGGGTTGGAGTTGAACGGCGCCGTGTTCGGGTCCTCGACACCATCGAAGGCGTGCTTCGGCACGATGAAGGTCTCGGTAAGGAAGGAAAGATAAGGCGCAAACGGTTCTTCCATCCGCCAGCTGATCTCGGTGTCCGAGACCACGGTGATTTCGCGCAGCAGCGCATGTCCGGCGGTCCGCCAGGCGCGGAAATCCGGGTTCAGGATCAGCTCGAGCGTGAACTTCACGTCCTCGGCCGTGAAGGGTTCGCCGTCGTGCCACTGCACGTCATCGCGCAGCTTGATGCGCCATTCCAGACCGTCCTCGGAGATGCCGCCGTTTTCCTGCGTCGGCACTTCGGTGGCGAGGTTCGGGACGATCTCGCCTTCGGGCGTCACGCGGAACAAGGCGTCAAAGAGCGCGAAGTGAACGCCGTCATCGACCTCGATCTTGGCCATCAGCGGGTTGAGAACCGTAGGCTCCTGCGAAAGACCCACGATGACACGGCCAGAGGGCGCATCGGGCGGCGTCTGTGCGAAGGCGGGTTTGCCCAGCAGGTTCGGCGCCAGCATGCCGGCAGCGCCGGTGAGGCCCATCATCTTCAGCGCGCTGCGGCGCGATAATGCGGCCGTTTTCGTGATCTTGTTCGTCATTTGGTATTCCCCCTTGTGGTTCAGTCTCGGTTCAGGTCGTCGTCAATGCGCAGGCGCCATGGTCTGCCCGTCCGGGCGGGCGCCCGGGATCGCGGCGACCAGTTCGCGCGTGTAGCTCGATTGCGGGTTGAGGAAGATCTGCGAGGGCGGGCCGCTTTCCACGATGCGCCCGTGTTGCATGACCGCGATCTGGTCGCAGATCTGCGAGGCCACTCGCAGATCGTGCGTGATGAAGATCATCGACACGCCGGTTTCCCGCTGGATTTCGTCAAGAAGCTTCAGGATCTGCGCCTGGATCGACACGTCGAGTGCCGAGACGGCCTCGTCCGCGACCAGAAGCCGGGGCTTGAACATGAGCGCGCGCGCAATGCCGATGCGTTGACGCTGGCCGCCCGAGAATTCGTGCGGATACCGGCCGTAGGCGCGCTCATCGAGGCCCACATGCCGAAGCAGCTTGCGCGCTTCATCCCGGGCTTGTGCGGGGTTCATGCCATGTGTGATCGGGCCGACCGTCAGGATATGGCCGATGGTCGAGCGCGGGTTCAGCGAGGCGAAGGGATCCTGGAAGATCATCTGGATCTTCGGGCGCAGGTTGCGGAAAGTCTTTTCATCCAGCCCGGCGATATCCTGGCCCTCGAACAGGATCTGGCCGGCGTCGCTCTCCATCAGCTTGACCAGAAGCCGCCCCAGCGACGACTTGCCCGAGCCCGACTCGCCGACCACGCCCAACGTGCGCCCGCGCGGCAGGGTGAACGAAACTTCCCGGACGGCCCGAACCTCTCGCTGCGTACGAAAGAGCTTCGAGCCGCTCCGATAGGTCTTCATCAGCGCCTCGACCGAGAGGATCGGCGCGTCGTCGGACGCCTCGGGGGTGGTGCGATCCTTGCCGGTCAGCCGCGGCACGGCGGCGATCAGGCGCTTGGTATAGGGATGGCTGGGCGTGTTGAGAACGCTGTCGGCGCGGCCCTGCTCGACGATATGCCCCTTCTCCATCACCACGACGCTGTCGGCGATCTCGGCGACGACGCCGAAGTCGTGGGTGATGAACATGACACTCATGCCCTTGCGGCGCTGGATGTCGCGGATCAGCCGCAAGATCTGCGCCTGCGTGGTCACGTCGAGCGCGGTGGTCGGCTCGTCGGCGATCAGGATCTTGGGTTCCAGCGCCAGGGCGATGGCGATCATCACGCGCTGGCGCTGCCCGCCCGACAGGCGGAACGGATACTGATGATACATGAGCCCCGGGTCGGGCAGGCCAACCTCATCCAGAAGCTCGATCGCACGGCTGCGGCGGGTCTCGGGCGTGCCCACGCCATGCGCCATCATCACTTCGGTCACCTGCGCGCCCACCGTCATCAGCGGGTTCAACGCCGAAAGCGGATCCTGGAAGATCATCGACACCACGCGCCCGCGCATGTCGCGCATGGCATCATCCGAGCAGGTGAGCAGATCTTCGTCGTCGAGCAGGATCGAGCCGCCAGATACGCGCATCAGCCTGGGCAACAGGCCCATCACCGCATTCGCGGTCACCGACTTGCCCGAGCCCGACTCGCCGATTATACAAAGGATCTGACCCGGCATGAGGTCGAACGAAATGTTCTCGACGGCATGACCGCGCTCCATGCCCGCAGGAAGGTTCACTGTCAGGTTGCGCACCGAAAGCGCCGGTTTGTTTCCGGCCCCGGTTTTGAGATCTGACGGAGTCGAGCCCACGTGCTTCCCCCTGACGTCTTGCTGAGCGTTGGGCGGACGTAATCATATATTGAAAATTTGGACAAGGGCGCTGATGGTCGGCGCTACGATTCGAGCGTCATGATTAGGGTAATGTGAAATAATAAGAAACTATATCAGATATTTAAAGTATAATGACGCTAGTCCTCGACGCCCGAGCGGAACCTTCCAGTCTTGATTATATTGAAATTTCTTGCTCTGTGTTTCAATTCTTGCAAGTGTTCGTCGACAAGAGATGTGCCCGTGCGGCACAAGCCGGAGATACCATGGGCCAAAAGCCGGACAAGGCATCGGAGGAGGGCGAGCCCCTTCGCCTGGGCGCGACTCTGCGCAAGTTCCGCAAGGAAAAGAACATGTCCCTGCAGTCACTTGCGGAAGCCTCTGGGGTCTCTGTGGGCATGATCAGCCAGATCGAGCGCGATCTGGCGAATCCCTCCATGCGGGTGCTGTCGGCCCTGCGCAGGGAGCTGAACATTTCGATGCAGGAGATGTTCGGCGAATCCGCCGATAGCGGTACGGGGGCTGACAGTGATCCGGATTTCGTGCGGCGACGGGAAAGTCGTCCGGTGATCGACCTGGGACGCGTGAAGAAAGAGCTTCTGACCTCAGGCGGGCGGCACAACCTGCAGATCATGATCCTGAAGTTCGGTCCGCATGCGCAATCGGGCGGTCGGGCGCTCAGCTATCCGGCCGAAAAGGGCGGGCTGGTCCTGCTCGGCGAGGTCGTCCTGCGCGTCGACGAGAAGGAAGCGGTGCTGCGCGAGGGCGACAGTTTTGCCTTCGACAGCGCGCTGCCGCACAGCATCCGCAACGACAGCGACGCCCCCGCCCATGTTCTGTGGATCATCGGTGCCGTCGAGTTCGACCGGCATCTATAGTTGCCCCCATATCCTCACCTTCAACCGGAAGCCAATGCAATGGAACATCCCCAGGTCGCAGACTCAAGCAACCCTTACTGGTGGGAGGCCGCGCCCGTGCGGCCCCTGCCCGAGCAGCCCCTGGCGAAGTCGGTCGATGTCGCCATCGTCGGTGCGGGTTACGCCGGCCTGACGGCGGGGCTGACCCTGGCGCGCGAGGGGCGCACGGTTGCGGCCTTCGATGCCATGAACCCCGGAGAGGGAGCATCGTCACGAAACGGCGGGATCACCAGCGGCAACATCCGCGTCGATCACGCCACGCTCGTCCGCCGCTACGGTGCCGAGAAGGCGAATGCAATCGAGGCCGAAGGCAAGGCCGCGCGCGAGTTCGTCTATGACATGATCGCGCGCGAGGGGCTGGATTGCGACTTCAAACTGGTCGGGCGCTTCAACGGCGCCATCGGCCTTGAACAGTACGACGCGATGGCGCGCGCGGCCGAGAGACTGGCCAAGACGCTGGGGATCGAAGCCTATGGCGTGCCCCATGCCGAGCAGAGGGCGTATATCGGCACCGATTTCTACCGCGGCGGGGCGGTGCGGATGGATATCGGCGGCCTGCATCCGGCGAAATTCCACGCCGAATTGCTGCGCGTGGCGCTGGCAGCCGGGGTGAGCGTGCATTCCAATACCGCCGTCAAGACCGTCGAGCCCGACGCCAGCGGGTTTCGCGTGGTGACGGCGGCGGGCACGATCCGCGCGCGGCAGGTCCTGGTGTGCACGAATGGGTATACCGACGGATCGGACCCCTGGTTGCGTCGCCGGTTGGTGCCGGTGCGCAGCCGGATCATCGCGACCGAGGAACTGGCGCCCGAACTCATGGCGCAACTGATGCCGAAACTGATGATGATGGGCGAGAACCGCCAGCTCGGCTTCTATTATCGCCCCTCGCCAGACGGAAAGCGGATCCTGCTGGGCGGACGCGACGCCTCCAACCGGGACGACGCGCCGGAACCGACGCTGCACCTACGCCGTGGGCTCATCAACCTCTTCCCCGAACTGGAGAATGTGCGCCTGACCCACAGCTGGTTCGGCAAGGTCGCGATGCATCGGGACATGCTGCCGCGGATTTTCGAACGAAACGGTCTCACCTATGCGACCGGCTTCTGTGGCTCCGGGGTGATCTGGGCGCCCTGGATCGGCAGTCGTGCAGCCCTCAAGCTGATGAACGACGATCGCAAGGTTACCTCTTCCTTCGATTTCGATCCGCCTGCGATGATCCCGTTCTATCGGGGCAAGCCCTGGTTCATGCCGCTCTTCATGGTCAAGTTCCGCCTTCAGGACCAGATCGACTTTCGGCGCGCCACGCGCTGAGGGTCTTTCCGGGACAGCCGAGGCCTGGGGGCAGGCCTCCTCATCTGCACGCTCGATCCGGCATCAGTC
>CAZKSE010000015.1:25772-28268 GCA_964555305.1 uncultured Rhodobacter sp.
GGTTCAGGCCCGCCTTCCATCAATGCAAGGGAGACGCAGATGCACCCCACCGACACCAACCCCGACCAACCGGGTCCCACCATTACCTCAAGCGGGACCAACAGCGACATCAATCCGCTGCTGTCCGGCCATTCCGTGCAGGGCACCAAGGTCTACAGCCTCTCGGGCGAGGAGCTGGGCCATATCGACGATGTCATGATCGAGCCGGTTTCGGGCCGGATCGTCTATGGCGTGCTGCAGTTCGGCGGCTTCCTAGGTATCGGTGCGGATTTCCACCCGATCCCGTTCGAGCGGCTGACCTATGACGGCGAGCGCGGCGGCTACACCACCGACCTGACCAAGGAGCAGCTGGAAAACGCCCCCCGCCATGACGAGGGCTGGTATCACGACCGCGACTGGCAGGAACGCTCGCACCGGCATTACGGCGTCCATCCCTACTGGCTGTAATCGGCTTGGCTGGACGCCCATGCGCGGCCCATGGTAGTATGATGGAGCACCGAAACGGAGAGCTTCATGGGCGTCCACAAGCAGTCGGTCAGCTTTACCGAAGCCGCCTTTGCCTATGCAAGGGAACTGATCGAGCGTGGCGACTATCCGAATGTCAGCGCGGCGGTCTCGGGGGAACTGGCGCGCGCGCGCTTCCCGTGAAAGGGATCAGGCATTGATCGAGGCGGAGGTGCAGCGCCGCCTCGCCCTGCCGCTGGATCGCTGGGAACCCATTGGCAACCTTGACGATCTGACCGCCGGTGCCTTCACCCGGATCGAGGAAATGGAGCGCCAGCAGGAAGCCCGCACGGACCGGGATTGATGCAGATCGTTCCGCACCCGCTTTTCGAGCGGGAAATCATCGGAATGGCCGAGCATGCCATGGCCGTCAGTGGGGATGGCGATGCAGCCCGCCGGGGCGTTCTGGAGGCGCGCGCGCTTCTGGGCCGCATGCAGCAGGAACCTGATCTTGGCCGACCGTTGGATGGGGGCCTGGCTGGCTAGCGCATCCGTCATGGCGGCAAGCATCGCCAGATCTCGATCGTCTATCGATATGACGGGTCAGCGGACCGCCTTTACCTCGCCCTTCTCTCGTTTGGCGGACAGGACTGGAAGGGGCGCGCAACACCCCGCCGCGCGCACTTTCCCGAAGAGTGACCGGAACCTGTCACCAACCTGACACCCGCCCCCGCCTGTGGCCCTGCCGTGAACCCGACTCCGACCCTCGAGATCGCTGCGAGCGGCTCTTCGCCAGCGCCCGGCTCGGGGCGGAACCGCGGGGCGGCGCCGGCGTTTTCCCTGCAAGAGAAACCCAACGCGCAGGGCTGCGCGGGCATGAAAGGAAAGCCGATGAATTGGGATCAGATCGAAGGCAAATGGACGCAGTTCAAGGGCAAGGCCAAGGAACAGTGGGGCGAATTGACCAATGACGATCTTGATGTCGTCGCGGGCAAGCGCGACCAGCTCGCAGGCAAGATCCAGGAAAAGTACGGCATCGCCAAGGAAGAGGCCGAGCGCCAGCTGGACGACTGGTCGCGCCGCCTCTGAAGCGACACTTGTTGCCGGGGCGCGGCGCGCTTTCCTCGCGCGTCCTGCCTCGGATTCTCTTCCCCGCGCGGCCGCTGGCCTTGGACCCGACGGTCCGGCTCGAACGGACGCGCCTCAGCCGGAGAAGCATGATGAACAATTCCAGATCCGACCACCTCAAATCCCAGGGCCAGGACGTCAAGCAGGATGCCAAGAGCATGGCCGAAACCGCCCGTGAGGGTGCGGGGCAGGCCGCAAGCGAAATGGTTGGCCATGCCCGTCGCGCGGCGGCCGACGTCTCGGAAACCGCCGAACTGACCATCGAGCAGCTCAAGGATCAGATCGACTCCCTGAAGTCCGATCTGGCGGGCCTTGCGCGCTCGGTGCGCGGGGCGGGCACGAAATATGTCGGCGACAATCTCGACGAGCTGCGCAACCGTACTGAGACCTTCACCCAGGAGCGTCCGCTTGCGGCCTTGGGCCTCGCCGCCTGCGCGGGCTTCGTTCTGGCGCATCTGACTTCGCGTCGCTGAGCGGCCCCCGGGCCGATCACGGGATCCACTTTTCCACCCGGCCCGCCCCACGGCGGGCCGGTGTCCTTTACGGGCGCGGGAACCTCCCGCTGTGGGAACCGCCCAGAGGGTCAGGCGTTTTCTCGACAAGGACCGTTATCTGACCTCAGAACGGCACGTTCCAAACTCCCGACCGGCCTCTCCCTTGGCCCGCCGACCCCTCTCGGCGCGGGTTCCCGGCGTGCCCCCGAACATGGAGACCCGTCATGCCCCGCAAGGCCCGTTCCCCCAAGACCCGTACATCAAAATCCCGCACGCCGAAGCCTCTTCCCTCGGTCGCTCTGGCCACCGCCTGGACCCGGCTCGCCGTTGAATCCCAATCGGTCATCGCCATGCGCCTGATGGGCATGGCGGGCCTCTGGCATGTCCCGGCCCAGGAAAACACTCGCATGGTCGCCGAAAAAGTGCAGGC
>CAZKSE010000016.1:0-27596 GCA_964555305.1 uncultured Rhodobacter sp.
AAATAACCAAATTCCTACGTGAAATCAGTTGAATGCGCATTGTTCAGGCCGAACTCATTAAGTCTGTGATGTTATCCGCAGCGAAAGCTTTTTCACGTGCCCTGACCGGCTTTCAACCGGACTGGAGCCGGGGTGGCAGCGATCACAGACCCGGGGGCGGACGGCGGTTTGGCCAGTCGGTGGCCTGGTGCCAGGCCTCGGCCAGTTGCAGGACCGCGGCATCGGCGCCATGCGCGCCAATCAGTTGCAGCCCCATCGGCAGGCCGTTCTCGCCAAAGCCGACGGGCACCGAGATGGCGGGCAGGCCGATGAGGCTGGCAGGGATCATCACCTCCATCCAGCGGTGATAGGTGTCCATCGCGCGCCCGTCGATTTCGGTCGGATATTCCTGATCCATCGGGAAGGGCCAGACCTGCGCACTGGGCAGCGCGATCACGTCGTGGTGCTGCAGCAACTCCGCCGCGCGCGCATACCATTGCGACCGGATCAGGCTACCGGCCTCGACCGCGGCGAGGGTCAGATTGCGGCCCTGCTCGATCTCCCACAGGGCGGTGGCCTTGAGCTGCGGGCGGTGGTGCGGGTCGTCATAAAGCGGCGCAAGGCGCGAGGCATTGGCGAAAGCGCGCAGATCCATCCAGGATTGCCACAGCGCCTCGGGCGCGAAGGGGGGATCGATGGCCTCCACCCCCACCCCCAGATCGGCGAAGCCCCGCAGCGCGGTTTCGCAGAGATCCAGAATCCCCGGATCGAACGGAAAGGCGCCGCCCCAATCGCCGGCCCAGGCGATCCGCCGGCCACGCACCGGAGCATCGATCCCGGCGAGGAACCCATCCTTCGGCAGGCCGAACGGCACGCGCGGGTCGGGGCCCGACTGGACCTCCAGCAGGGCGGCGAGGTCGCGCGGATTGCGCGCCATCGGCCCGTTGGTCGAGAGCGGGTGCAGATACATGTCGCCCTCGGGGCGTTCCGGCACCCGGCCCCAGCTGGGCCGCATTCCGTAAATGTTGTTCCAGCCGGCCGGATTGCGCAGGCTGCCCATCATGTCCGACCCGTCGGCCACCGGCAGCATCCGCATCGCCAGCGCCACCGCCGCCCCCCCCGATGACCCGCCGCAGGTGCGCCCTGCGTCATAGGCGTTGGGGGTGGCACCGAAGACCGGGTTGAACGTGTTGCTGCCCAGCCCGAATTCAGGCGTGTTGGTCTTGCCGATGACGATCGCCCCCGCGGCCTTCATCCGCGCAACGTAGAGCGAATCCTGCGTGGCGACCTGCCCGGCCAGTACCGGCGAGCCCTTGGAGGTCGGCAACCCCTCGGCATCCGCCAGATCCTTGATGGCGACGGGAAGCCCGTGCAGCCATCCCTTGCGCTGGCCGGCGCGCAGGGCCGCATCGGCGTCGCGCGCCTCGGCCAGAAGCGCGTCATCGGCGCGTTGCGACACGATGGCATTCGCCTTGCCGTTCAACCGCGCGATCTGCGCCAGCGTCGCGCGCATCAGTTCTTCGGCGCTGATCTCGCCGCGTTCGATCGCAGCGGCCTGCTCAAGCGCGCTGCGTGCCAAGATGTCCGTCATCACCTGCCCCGTCTTGCCTTCAGTGCAAGAAGGGGGCCGCCGGCCCCCTTCCGAATTGATGGATGAGCCGCTTACTGCAGCAGTTCGGTCCAGATCTGCGAGTGGATGTCGTTGATCTCCTGCGGGCAGGCCTGACCGAAGCGGCCCGCTTCGAGGAGTTCGGCCGAGGGATTGATCTCGGGCGCGTCCTGCATCACCTCGTCCATGTATTCCTCGGACCCGGTGATGCCGTTCGCGTAGCGTGCGAAGTTCGAGATCAGCGCGGCGTTTTCGGGCTGGAGGATGAAGTTGATGAAGCGCATCGCATTCTCGGTGTTCTGCGCGTCGGCGAGGACCATCGCGTTGTCCATCCAGATCGGATAGCCGGTGCGCGGATAGCCGTAGGCGAAATCCTCGTTCTGCAGGCGCACGCGCATGCTGGCGCCGTTCCAGTAGATCCCCGCATCCAGATCGCCCGCCGCATAGCTGTCGACGGTGCCGTAATCCAGCGCCAGCCAGTGCGGCTTGGCGGCCATCAGATTGTCCCGTACCTGCCGCAGGACATCCATGTCGTCGGTGCAGGAGCTGTCGCCGCCGGCATGATAGATCGCCATGGCCATCACGTCCGACATCTCGGGGATGACGTTGATGCGGCCCTGAAGTTCCGGCGGCGGATCCAGGATCAGGCCCAGATCGTTGACATCGCCCTCATAGACCGAGGTATTGACAACCAAGCCGGTCGTGCCCCAGGCCCAGGGCACCGAATATTCGCGGCCCGGGTCGAAATCCACGTCGCGCCATTGCTCGGCGATGTTGTCGCGGTCGGTGACGATTTCGGGGTCGAGGGGCTGGACCAGCCCTTCGCCCACCCAGGTTTGGATATAGGTGTTCGACGGCACGACGATGTCGAAGCCATGCCCGCCCTGCCGGATGCGGGCCAGCGCGGTGTCGTTGCTGTCGAAATCGGTGACGTTGACCTGAATGCCGGTTTCGGCCTCGAATCGTTCCAGCAGCTCGGGGCTGGTGTAGTTGCCCCAGTTATAGAGGTTCACCACCCCCTGCGCCTGGGCCAGCCCGCCCGAGGCGAGAAGCGCAGCCAGGCTGACGGCAAGTGTCTTTTTCATCGTTATACTCCCTGTGGTTGGTGGTCACGTCCCGCGTTTGCGGGTGATTAGGAAGAAGGCTGTCACGATCATCAGGGACAGCGCAAGGAAAAGCGTGGCGATGGCGTTCATCTCGGGCGTGACGGTCCGGCGCAGCTGGCCCAGCATGTAGGTGGGCAGGGTATCCTGGCCCGCGGATTTCACGAATTCGGTGATCACGACGGTATCGAGCGAGATGACGAAGCCCAGCATGAAGCCCGCGACGATGCCGGGCACCAGAAGCGGCAGCGTGATGTAGCGAAACGCCTGGTAGTGGTTGGCGTAAAGGTCCGCCGCGGCCTTCTCCAGGGTGATGTCCATCGTCTCCAGCCGGGCGCGGATCGGCAGGTAGGCGAAGGGAATGCAGAAAGCCGTGTGCGCGGCGACCAGGTAGCCCATGCCGGTATAGCCGGTCTGCACCTTGATCGCGGCCACGAAGATCAGAAGCGCGATGCCGGTCACCACTTCGGGGACCATCAGGGGCTGGTTGATCAGCGCATAGATCATCGTCTGGCCCGGAAAGCGGCTGGTCCGCGTGGTGCCGAGCGCGGCAAGGGTGGCGAGCACCGTCGCGAGGCTCGCCGCCGTGGCCGCGAGCCACAGCGAGCGGATGGAGACGTCGCGCACCTGCCGGTTCTGGAAGGCGGCCTCGTACCAGTGGAGCGAGAACCCCTCCCAGCTGGCCTGCGATGTGCCGGCGTTGAAGGAGAAGGCCACCAGGATGATGATCGGCGCGTAAAGCATCACGAAGGTGAAGATCGCCACGACGCCGAAGCCGGGCAGCCGCTTCACCGAGTAGTTGCGCCGCCGCGCGGGGCGGGACGCGCCCTTCGTCGCCGCGCCCGCGCGGGTATCGAGCGTTGCGTCAGCCACGGGCGGCCTCCTCCCGGTTTGCCCAGCGCAGGTAGAGAACCAGCGCGGTCACCACTATGACGAGAAGCAGCATCGCCATCGCCGCGCCCAAGGGCCAGTTGCGCCCCTGCCCGAACTGCAGGGCAATCATGTTGCCCAGCATCATCGACCGCCCGCCGCCCAGCACCCGCGGCGTCACATAGGCGCCGATCGCCGGGATGAAGACTAGGATCGAGCCGGCGATGAAGCCCGGCTTCACCAGCGGCAGAATGACATGCCAGAGAACCTGAAGGCGGCTGGCATAAAGGTCATAGCCCGCCTCGACCAGCCGGAAATCCAGCTTGTCCATCGCGGCATAGAGGGGCAGCACCATCAGCGGCAGAAAGACATAGGCCATGCCCAGAAGGATGGCGAAGTCGGTATACATCATCTGGATCGGCGACTCGATCACGCCCAGCCGCAGCAGAAGGGTGTTGATCGTGCCGGAATTTCGGATCACCTCCTGGATGGCGAAGGTCCGGATCAGCAGGTTGGTCCAGAACGGGATAGTGATCATGAACAGCCAGATCGCCCTCGTGTTGGGCGGCCGGGTGGCGATGAACCAGGCGGTCGGAAAACCGAGAAAGGCGCAGAGCAGCGTGGTTTGCAGCGAGAGCCAGATCGAGCGCCAGAAGATCGTCAGATGCGCCTCGTTCCAGGTGACATTTTCGGGGTCGAAGATGTCACGGCGGAAGAAGACGCGAAACCACGCCTCGGTCGAGAATTCCCAGTTCACACCGCCCATGTTGCCGGGCGTCAGGAACGAATAGATCAGGACGATCAACAGCGGCCCCGAGGCGGCGAGCACCAGCACGATCAGCGCCGGCGTGCACAGGAGCCATTTCCAGGCGTGGCTTTCCTTGCGCTCCTCCATCGCCTCAGTTCCTCAGCACCCGGAGCGCGCCGGGGCTCAGTTGCAGGCCGACATGCGCGCCGGGGGCGGGTTCGGGCAGATCGGCCATGTTCTGCCGGCGCAGGATGAACCCCTGGCCATCGGGCAGCCGCAGGTGGATATGCGTGTCGGTTCCGAAGAAGACCGCGCTTTCGACCTGCGCCTGCAGATCGGCCGGCCCCTCCTCCACCAGCCGCGCCTGTTCGGGGCGGATGACCAGCGTCACGACCTCTCCCTGGCGAGGCGCCAGCCCGTCGGGCAGGCGAGCCGGGGCCTCGGCGCCGCCGGGGAGCGTGACGCGCGCCTGCGCCCCGTCGACCGCGGCGACCGGCAGCTCCAGAAAGTTCGTGTCACCTATGAAGTCCGCCACGAAACGCTCTGTTGGGGAATGATAAATCTCATGCGGGGTACCAAGCTGGAGGATCCGCCCGGCATTCATCACGGCGATCCGGTCGGACATGGTCAGCGCCTCCTCCTGGTCATGCGTGACAAAGATGAAGGTGATCCCCGTTTCGCTTTGCAAGCGCTTGAGTTCGCTTTGCATTTCCTTCCTGAGCTTCAGATCCAGCGCACTCAGTGGCTCGTCGAGCAGCAGCACCCGCGGCCGCGGCGCCAACGCGCGGGCCAGCGCCACCCGCTGCTGCTGCCCGCCCGAGATCTCGCTGGGCTTGCGTTCGGCCATCGCCTCCATCTTGACCAGCTTGAGCATCTCGTCGGTGGTCGCGGCGATCTCGGCCTTGGGCCGACCCAGCATCTTCAGGCCGAAGCCGATGTTCTGCGCGACGGTCATGTGGGGAAAGAGCGCATAGTTCTGGAAGACCGTGTTGACCGGTCGCGCATTCGGACCCAGCCCCGCAACCTCGCGCCCGTTGATCTTCAGCGATCCGTCGCTCGGCTGCTCGAACCCGGCGATGACCCTGAGCAGCGTGGTCTTGCCGCAGCCCGAGGGGCCCAGCAGCGTGAAGAATTCGCCGCTTCGGATGGTCAGGTCGATATCGGTCAAGGCCTTGAACGCCGCCGCGCCCTGGCCGAAGACCTTGCTGACATTGGTGATTTCGATTTCGGTCTCGGTCATCGCCTTTGCCCTCGCCTTTGCCCGCCGGGCCCGTCCCTGTCAGTGAGGCGCAATCCGGCGCGGCGATCAAGCATCTTCTGCCGCCTCCTGCGCCTGATCCCAGACGATCCGGCCACCGCACACCGTTTGGGCAACCTGCATCGCGCCGATCCGCTCGACGGGCGTTGCCTCGATATCCCCGTCAAGGACGACGATATCGGCCAGATAGCCCGGCTTCAGCATCCCCTTGCGATCCTCGGTATGCTCGGCATAGGCGCCGCCGGTCGTATAAGCGGCGAGAACCGCATGCAGATCCAGCCGTTCATCGCCCGCGCCGTCGAAAACCGGCCGCGTCAGTGCCGCCTGGATGCCCCTCAAGGGATTCACATCCGCCACCGGCCAGTCCGAGGCAAAGGCCAGTCGCACGCCCCCCTCGGCCAGCGAGCGGCAGAGATAGGCGTCGTTCCACCGATCGCGGCCCACCTTGTCCAGTGTCGGCTGCAGCGGGAAATCCAGCGCGCCCGGCACATGGCAGGGCTGGATCGAGCCGATGATGCCCAGCTCCGCCATCCGCGGTATGTCAGCGCGGTCGATCATCTCGATATGTTCGATCCGGTGGCGCGCGTCGCGGGGGCCATTGGCCTTGCGCGCCGCCGCGTAGCCGTCGATCACCCGCCGCACCGCGCCATCGCCGATGGCATGGACCGCAACCTGCAGCCCGCGCCGATCGGCCTCGGTCACGATGGCGGCGAAGTCTTCGGCCTCGAACAGGGGCTCGCCGCGCCAGCCGGACTGGTCGGGGTAATCGTCCAGGCGCACCGCCGTGCCGCTGTCCACCACCCCGTCCATGAACATCTTGACGAACCCCGAGGCGAGCCAGTCATCATCGAACTCGGCGCTGAGCTCACTGGCGATCTGCAGATGCTCGAGCTTGCGATGGTTGCGAAAGTGAAAGGGCACGCGCACCCGCGCGGTCAGCTGGTCCTGTGCACGCAGCGCCGCCAGCACCTGCAAGGTGTAGCGGTTGCCGTCCATGTTCACGAGGCTCGTCAGCCCGTTGCGCGCGCAATGCTGCAGCCCGCGCGCCATCTCGATGCAATCGGCGGCCCGCTCCGCCTCGGTCGGCTCCGGCACCGGCTCTTCGCCCGTGGCGATGCCGGCGGTGATCCGCTGCGCGCCCGACAGCGCCATGACCGGCGCCTTCGCCTCGAATTCGCGCAACTCGCCGGTGGCATAGCCGTCCGGCCCCATGACGATCTCGTTGCCTGGTCCCAGCGCGCGCCCCTCAAGGATGCCGGCGGCCTTCAGCGCCGCGGTATTGGCCCAGCCGGTGTGGTGGTCGGCGGCGATCAGGAGCACCGGTCGGTCAGGCAGGATCGCATCCAGGTCCTGCCGGGTGAGCGGCCGGTCGAGGATGGCGTAATCGCACCCCTGTCCAATGATCAGCGGCAGGTCCGGATGCTCGGCGGCATAGACGCGGATCGCCCGCCCCAGCGCCGCCTCGCCCTTCACGCCGAGAAGTTGCAGATGTGCCAGTTCGGCCCCGCCCATGAACAGATGCAGATGGCTCTCGATGAAGCCGGGAAGCACACTCGCCCCCCGCGCATCGATGCGCCGCGCATCGGGGGCCGCTAGCGCGGCGATCTCGTCGCTGCTACCGAGCGCCAGGATGCATCCCCTGGCCACCGCGACGGCCTCGGCCCGCGGATGCGCGGGATCCATGGTCAGAACGCGTGCGTTGGTGATGATCAGATCGGCGCTGTCGGCCATGTCGTTTCCCTGTTCACGGTCGCCTTGCGGAACGGGTCCCGGACGACTGATTCGATTATTTTGATCAAATTCTAACGGCTCTGCGCCGCGGGGTCCAATGTTTCGTGCCCCGCCCTGTCACGCGGTCCTCCCGCGCCGCCCTGCGCCATTGCGCCGGCTATTCCGCGCCGCTATGGAGACCCCTACCCGATGGACAGGCCCCCAGGACAGGTTCGATGACCGCCCAGCCCGACCGCCCGCAACTCTATCTCATCACGCCGCAGGTCTTCGAGCCCGAGGATTTCGCGGCGCCGTTGCAACGGGCGCTGGATGCTGCGCCGGTCGCCTGCCTGCGCCTGAGCATGGCGAGCCAGGACGAGGACCGCATCGCCCGCGCCGCCGACCAGCTGCGCGAGATCGTTCACGCCCGCGATATTCCGCTGGTGATCGAACGCCATGTCGTCCTGGCCGAGCGGCTGGGCCTTGATGGGGTGCATCTGCCGGAACGGACGCCGGGCATCCGCAAGCTGCGCGACCGCCTCGGCGCAGAGATGATCATCGGCGCGGCCTGCGGAACCTCCCGCCACGACGCGATGAGCGCGGCCGAGGCCGGCGCCGACTACGTCGCTTTCTCACCCGTGGGCGACAGCCCGCTGGGCGGCGGCGCGCGGGCCGAGCCCGAACTGTTCGCCTGGTGGTCCGAAATGATCGAGGTGCCAGTCGTCGCCGAAGGGGCGCTGACCCCCGCGCTGGTCACCGAGCTTGCCGCCGTCACCGATTTCATCGCCCTCGGCGACGAGGTCTGGGCCGCCGAAGACCCTCTCGCCGCCCTTCGCGCGCTGGTTGCCCCGCTCGACCTCTGAGCCGCGCTTGTCGGGGCTGGGGCGGCTCTGATAAGTTCGAAACAGTCTTTCCTGCCCACAGGACCCATCATGTCCACGCCCCTGCCCCCGCCGCCCAAGCGCGGGATCTTGACCGGCTTGCGCACCTCGTTCCTGACGGGGCTTGTCATCGTCGCGCCGGCGGTGCTGACGGTCTGGATCATCGTCTCGGCGGTCGAGTTCATCGACAACCGCGTGCTGCCCCTGATCCCCCGCAGCCTCCTGCCCGGCTTTCTGACCGGCTTCACCTTCCCCGGTCTGGGCGTGCTGATCTTCCTGATCTTCACAATCACCGTGGGCTGGTTCGCCAAGGGCTTCATCGGCCGCCACCTGATCGAATGGGGCGAGCGGATCGTCTCTCGGATGCCGGTGGTGCGCTCGGTCTACCAGGGTCTCAAGCAGATCGCCGAAACGGTCTTCGCCCAGTCCAGCAGCAGCTTCAACCGCGCCTGCCTGGTAGAGTATCCGCGCCGGGGCATCTGGGCCATCGCCTTCATCTCGACCGACACGCGGGGCGAGATCGCCAGCCGCCTCGGCGCTCAGGAAAAGCAGATCGCGGTCTTCCTGCCGACAACGCCGAACCCGACCTCCGGCTTTCTGCTCTTTGTCCCCGAGAGCGATGTCATCCCCCTCGACATGAGCGTGGAGGATGCGGCGAAGCTGATCATCTCGGCCGGCCTTGTCGTGCCCGACCCCGACAAGGCCACCGCCCGTATCGCGCGCCGTCGCTGAGCGGCAACCCCGCGCCGACCCTTTGCGGACAGACACCCGCCGTGCGCGGATCTGCCATACGTTTGCCATACGTTTGCCATACGTTTGCCATACGGCTTCCGGCAGCCCGCCAGCGCTATTCCGCCGCCGCCCGGGCCCGGCTGAGAAGCGGCGCCAGATAGCGGCCGGTGTGACTTGCCTCGACGCCGGCCACGTCTTCGGGTGCGCCCTCGGCCACGATCTGGCCACCGCCATCGCCCCCTTCCGGACCGATATCGATGATCCAGTCGGCGGTCTTGATGACGTCCAGATTGTGCTCGATCACCACGACAGTGTTGCCCTGTTCGACCAGTTCGTGCAGCACTTCAAGAAGCTTGCGCACGTCCTCGAAATGCAGCCCGGTCGTGGGTTCGTCCAGGATGTAGAGCGTGCGCCCGGTAGAGCGGCGGCTCAGTTCCTTCGACAGCTTCACCCGCTGCGCCTCGCCGCCCGAAAGCGTCGTCGCCTGCTGGCCCACCTTGATATAGCCCAGCCCCACGCGCATCAGCGCATCCATCTTCTCGCGGATCGAGGGCACGGCGCCAAAGAAGCCCTGAGCCTCCTCTACCGTCATGTCAAGAACGTCCGCTATGCTCTTGCCTTTATAAAGAACTTCCAGAGTTTCCCGATTGTAGCGCGCGCCCTTGCAGGTCTCGCAGGTGACATAGACATCGGGCAGGAAGTTCATCTCGATCTTCAGCACGCCATCGCCCTGGCAGGCCTCGCAGCGTCCGCCCTTGACGTTGAAACTGAACCGCCCGGGCTTGTAGCCGCGCGCCTTTGCCTCGGGCAGACCGGCATACCAGTCGCGGATCGGCCCGAAGGCCCCGGTATAGGTCGCCGGGTTCGATCGCGGCGTGCGCCCGATCGGCCGCTGGTCGATATCGATCACCTTGTCCAGATGCTGGAGCCCCTGCACGGTCTCGCAGGGCGCGGGTGTCTGGCGCGCCCCGTTCAGTCGCATGCTGGCGGTCTTGAACAGCGTCTCGATGGTCAGCGTCGACTTCCCGCCGCCCGAGACCCCCGTCACGCAGACGAATTTCTTCAAGGGGAAATCGACCGTCACGCCGCGCAGGTTGTTCCCGGTGGCCTTCACCACCCGCAACGACTTGCCGTTGCCCTTGCGCCGTTCGGCCGACACATCGATCCCGCGCGTGCCGGACAGATACTGGCCGGTCAAGCTGGCGGGATCGGCGGCAATGGCGTCCGGCGTTCCTTCGGCCACGACGCGGCCGCCGTGCACGCCGGCGCCGGGTCCGATGTCCAGCACCCAGTCGGCGGTGCGGATCGCTTCTTCGTCATGCTCGACCACCAGCACGGTGTTGCCCTGGTCGCGCAGGTTGCGCAGCGTCGTCAGAAGCCGGTCGTTGTCGCGCTGGTGCAGCCCGATCGAAGGCTCGTCGAGCACATAAAGCACCCCGGTCAACCCCGACCCGATCTGGCTGGCAAGGCGGATCCGCTGGCTTTCTCCGCCCGAAAGCGTGCCGGCCGCACGGCTGAGAGTCAGGTAGTCGAGCCCGACATTCACAAGAAAACCAAGGCGTTCCCGGATCTCCTTGAGAATGGCGACGGCGATCTGGTTCTTCTGCTTGCTCAGGTGCTGGGGCGCGGTGTCGATCCAGGCCAGCGCCTCCTTGATCGACATTTCACTGACCTGGGCAATATGCAGCCCACCGATCTTCACCGCCAGCGCCTCGGGCTTGAGCCGGGCGCCGCCGCAGGTGCTGCACGGCCGGTTGTTCTGGTAGCGCTCGAACTCTTCGCGCACCCAGGCGCTGTCGGTTTCCTTGTAGCGGCGCTCCATGTTCGGGATCACGCCCTCGAAGCTGCGGGTCACGTTATAGACGCGGCCGCTGTCATCGTAGCGAAACGCGATCTCCTCGCCGTCCGATCCGCGCAACAACACCTTTTTCACGGTGTCGGGCAGATCGCGCCAGGGGGTGCGGGCGTCGAAACCGTAGTGCTTGGCCAAGGCCTCGATCGTTTGCAGAAAGTAGGGCGACTTTCCCTTGCGCCAGGGGGCAATCGCGCCGTCTTCCAGCCGCAGCATCTGGTCGGGGACCACAAGCCGTTCGTCGAAGAACAGCTCCACCCCCAGCCCGTCGCAGGCCGGGCAGGCCCCGAAGGGCGCGTTGAAGGAAAAAAGCCGCGGCTCGATCTCGGGGATGGTGAAACCGCTGACCGGGCAAGCGAAGTTTTCGGAAAAGGTGATCCGCTCCGCCGCCTCGCCGTCGGCCGCATCGGCCATCTCCAGCACCGCGATACCCTGGGCGAGGTCCAGCGCCGTTCGGAAACTGTCGGCGAGCCGCGTCTCCATTCCCGCGCGCACCACGATCCGATCGACCACCACGTCGATGTCATGGCGGAACTTCTTGTCCAGATCGGGGGGGCTGTCGAGCTCGTGGAACGTCCCGTCCACCTTGACCCGCTGAAACCCCTGCTTGCGCAGTTCCAGGAATTCCTTGCGGTACTCGCCCTTGCGGTCGCGCACGATGGGGGCCAGCAGGTAGGCGCGCGTTCCCTCCTCCATCGCCATGACGCGGTCCACCATATCCTGGACCTGCTGCGCTTCGATCGGCAGGCCGGTGGCGGGGCTGAAGGGCGTCCCGGCGCGGGCAAAGAGCAGGCGCAGGTAGTCATGGATCTCGGTCACCGTGCCGACCGTGGAGCGCGGGTTCTTCGAAGTCGTCTTCTGCTCGATGGAAATCGCCGGGCTGAGGCCCGAGATATGGTCGACATCGGGTTTCTGCATCATGTCCAGGAACTGACGCGCATAGGCGCTGAGGCTTTCGACATAGCGCCGCTGCCCCTCGGCATAGATCGTGTCGAAGGCAAGCGACGACTTGCCCGAGCCGCTCAGCCCGGTGATCACCACCAGGCGGTCGCGCGGGATATCGACATCGATACCCTTCAGATTGTGCTCGCGCGCGCCGCGCACTTCGATGAACTTCTGCTCGGCCATAGCTCCGCCCCCGGCGCGGTTGGCGCCATGCGACTACATAGGGGCCGAACAGTGAGTCTCCAACCGCAAAATGAGAACGAAAAGGAAACTCGCGGGTTTTTGCCGTGGATAACCGCCACCTGCCGGCCTGGGCCGAACCGACGCTGGCCTGACCCTTCCCCGTCGATGCGACGCGCGGAGGGGTCGGTCAGAAGTGAATGGCTCGCCCGTAGGCATCGAGCACCGATTCGTGCATCATCTCGCTCAGCGTCGGATGCGGGAAGACCGTGTGCATCAGCTCGGCCTCGGTGGTCTCCAGCGTGCGGCCGATGACATAGCCCTGGATCAGTTCCGTTACCTCGGCGCCGACCATATGCGCGCCCAGAAGCTCGCCGGTTCTGGCGTCGAAGACGGTCTTGATCATCCCTTCCGCCTCACCCAGGGCGATGGCCTTGCCGTTGCCGATGAAGGGGAAGCGGCCGACCTTGACCTTGTGCCCGGCCTCCTTCGCCTTCGCCTCGGTCAGCCCCACCGAGGCGATCTGGGGATGACAATATGTGCAGCCGGCGATCGAATTCGGCTTGATCGGATGCGGCTTCTCGCCGGCGATCAGTTCGGCCACCATGACGCCTTCATGGCTGGCCTTGTGCGCCAGCCAGGGTGCGCCCGCAACGTCGCCGATTGCGTAGAGACCCTTGACGCCGGTGCGGCAATATTCGTCGGTGACAACATGTGTCCGGTCGATCTTGACGCCCAGTTCCTCCAGCCCCAGCCCCTCGACATTGCCGACGATCCCGACGGCCGAGATCACCGTGTCGAACTCGGCCGTCTCTGTCTTGCCGCCGGATTCCAGATGCGCCGTGACCTTGCCCTTGCCGCGGTCGAGCTTCTTCACCGTGGTCTTCTCACGGATGCTCATGCCCTGCTTCTCGAACGACTTCTTCGCAAAGGTCGAGATTTCCGCATCCTCGACCGGCAGGATCCGATCAATGACCTCGACCACCGTGGTCTTGGCGCCGAGCGTGTTGAAGAAGCTCGCAAACTCGATGCCGATGGCGCCCGAGCCGATGACCAGCAGGTTCTTCGGCATCCGCTTTGGCTGCAGGGCATCGCGATAGGTCCATACCAGATCGCCATCTGCTTCCAGCCCAGGCAGCTCGCGCGCCCGCGCGCCGGTCGCCAGGACGATGTCGGGGGCGCTCAGGTTCTCGGTGCCCTTGTCGGTCTTGACGCGCACCTTGCCCTGCGCCGGGATCGTCGCCTCTCCCATCAGGACGGTGATCTTGTTCTTCTTCATCAGATGGCCGATCCCGCCGGACAATTGTCCAGCCACCTTGCGCGACCGCTTCACCACCGCGTCCAGGTCGTAGCCCAGCCCTTCGGCCTTCAGGCCGAATTCCTTGGCGCGGTGCATCAGATGAAAGACCTCGGCCGAGCGCAGCATCGCCTTGGTGGGGATGCAGCCCCAGTTCAGGCAGATCCCGCCAAGATTCTCGCGCTCGATGATGACCACCTTCTTGCCCAGCTGGGCCGCGCGGATGGCCGCCACATAGCCCCCGGGCCCCGCCCCGATCACGATGACATCAAAGCCCTGATCCGCCATGCAAGCCCCCTCCGGAAAGATAGTTTGACGCTAAACTAGTTTCGTTCAGGGCACAACGCCGCGCGCATCGCCGCCCAATGCCGCCCCGGCCGCCGGCACCGGGCGGTCACGCCAGCGCCTTGACCACCGCCCCGTAGCCGCCCTGGTCCATGAAGCGCTCTTCTTCCGGTGTGCTGCGCCGACCGAGCGCGCGGTTGCGGTAGGGAAAGCGGCCGAATTGCCGGATCACGTCGCGATGGGCGCGGGCGTGGCGCAGGTTCTCGCCCCCGGTTTCGGGCATCCGGGCGATGATCAGGCGCACGCAGCGGTCCTGGTCGAACGCATCCTCGGCATGCATGAAGGGCAGGTAGAAGAACTGCCGGATCGGCTCGGGCGTCTTCAGGTCGAAATCCCGCTGCACGGCGATCATCGCGGCATCTCGTGCCATCCGGTCGGTGGCAAAGGCCCGCGGATCGTCGCGGAAGATGTTGCGCGGAAACTGATCGGTGACGATCAGATAGGCCAGCGCCCCGGTCGGATTGCTGCGCCAGCTCGACAGCCCGCCCTCTGCCGCGCGCTCCCAATCGGCCAGAAACCGCTCGCGGATCTCCGCATCCAGCCGGGCGCCGCCGCCATACCAGCCTTCGGGGCCGACCTCTTCCCAGAAACGGACGATTTCCTCAGCGCGCTGTGGCATGGGCTCCCTCTCCCTCATCGGGTTGCGCCTGCTCGAAGGCCGCGTCGAGTGTCACAACCGAAGCGCTCGGGGTCAAGGGCGTATAACTGCCCTGATCCGCCACTTCGGGCGCGGCGCGGCGCGTCATGCGCCACATGCCGTAGGCCACCAGCAGCGCGCAGAGAATGGTGATGAAGAGAAAGAAGCCCGGCGGGCCGACCACATCGATCATCCAGCCCAGCACCAGCGGCCCCGCCACCGCGCCGATCCCGTTCATGAACAACAGCCCCCCCGACGCGCCGGCCATGTCGTCGGCCTGCAGGAAGTCGTTGGTATGCGCCAGAAGCAGCGAATAAAGCGGATTGGCCAATCCCCCGATCAGAAGCGCCACGCCCAGAAGCATCGCGAACGGAAGGCTCAGCGCCGCGCCCATCAGGGCGGCCAATGCGCAGAGCCCGGCCACGCCGATAATCAACTGCCGGCGGTCCATCCGGTCCGACAGCGCGCCGATCGGATACTGAAAGAGAAGCCCGCCCAGATAGATCGACGCAACGAAGGTAGAGATTTCCAGAACGCTCAAGCCCACCAGTGCGCCCCAGACCGCCGCCATGCCGAACAGCGCCGAATAGACG
Organism: uncultured Rhodobacter sp.; assembly: GCA_964555305.1. GTDB lineage: Bacteria > Pseudomonadota > Alphaproteobacteria > Rhodobacterales > Rhodobacteraceae > Pararhodobacter. The sequence continues at coordinate 14,740 of CAZKSE010000016.1, forward strand.
CCGCCCATGATGAAGATCCCGACACAGCCCAGCGGCGAGGTGCGGAAAAGCTTCATCAGCCCCATCGACTTGGCCGTCGAAAACCCCGGTGCGGGGCTGATGCTCAGCAGGATTGGCGTGAAGGCCAGCGACACCAGCACCGAAGCGATGACGAAAAGCTCATAGCCCCCCGGATCGGCCAGGTTCAGCAGCCCCTGCGCCGCGATGATGCCGACCATCTGCACAATCATGTAAAGCGACAGGGTCTGGCCGCGCGTCTCGTTCGTGGCCGCGTTGTTGAGCCAGCTTTCGGCGGTCACATAGACGCCGGCGAAGCAAAAGCCGATCACCACCCGCAGCCCCGACCAGACCATCCAGTCCGGCGCGGCGGCGTAAAGCACCAGCACCGCCGAGACCATCGACCCCAGCGCCGCAAAGACCCGCACATGCCCGACCCGCTGAATCATCCCCGGCGCGATCTGCGAGCCCAGCAGGAACCCGGCGAAATAGGCCGACATCACAACCGACATCTGCCAGGTTGCAAACCCCTCGATCGAGCCGCGGATACCCAGAAGCGTGCCCTGAATGCCGTTGCCCAGCATCAGCAACATCATTCCCAGAAGCAGCGCCCAGCTGGCGAGAAATACCTTGAACATCAGAAAACGGATCCGGCTTTAGGTTTCGGGCACGGTGCGGACGCTAACACGACCACCGCGGGTAAACACGCGGGAAAGCGACGCAGTTCCCGTCGCGGACGAACTTGGCAGGCCAGCTCGGCCGCGCACGCTCAATCCCGCGGCGGCGGGATCAGAAGCGAGGCATCGCCATACGAGAAGAAGCGATACCCCGCCACCACCGCATGTGCATAGATGCGCCGGATCTCGTCCACGCCCATCAGCGCCGAGACCAGCATCATCAGGGTCGATTTCGGCAGGTGGAAATTGGTCATCAACCCGTCGGTCACGCAGAACCGGAACCCCGGATAGATGAAGATGTCGGTATCGCCCCGCCAGGGGCGGACGCCCTCGTCGCCCGCGGCGCTTTCGATCAGTCTCAGCGCCGTGGTGCCGACCGGAATGACCCGTCCGCCGACGGCGCGCGTGGCGTTGATCTCAGCCGCAGCCTCGGCGCTTACCTCGCCCCATTCGGCATGCATCCGGTGGGTGGTGACATCCTCAACCTTCACCGGCAGGAAGGTCCCGGCGCCCACATGCAGCGTGACCTCGGTCATCGTCACCCCTCGGGCGCGCAGCGCCGACAGCAGCGCCTCGTCGAAATGCAGGCTCGCGGTGGGCGCGGCGACCGCGCCGGCATGGCGGGCAAAGACCGTCTGGTAATCCTGCCGGTCCCGCGCATCGGCCGCCCGCCGCGCGGCAATATAGGGCGGCAGCGGCATCAGCCCCGCACGGTCCAGCGCGGCGTCGAACGCGGCCCCCGTCTGCTCGAAGGTCACCACCGCCGCCTCGTCCTCGCGCGCGGTGACCTGCCCGCTCAAGGCCTCGCCAAAAACCAGCCGGTCGCCGGGGGCGAGCTTGCGCAGGGGCTTGGCCAGGACGCGCCAGCCGCCCTCCGGCGTCGGGGCGATCAGCGTCAGCTCGATTTTCGCGCGCCCGCTGCCGTCGCGGCTGTCGCGCAGCCGCTCCCCGATCAGCCGCGCGGGGATCACCTTGGTGTTGTTCAGCACCAGCCGATCCCCCGGCCGCAGGATCGCCGGCAGGTCGCGCACATGCCGGTCGCTAATCTGCCCGCCCTCGGCGTGCAGAAGCCGTGCTGCGGGGCGCGGATGCACGGGCCGGGTCGCGATCAGCGCCTCGGGCAGATCGAAATCGAAATCGCTCAGTTTCACGCCGGGCACCTGTTTCTTTGCCGCTGCCTCTTTATCCGCGCCGCCCAGTGACTAAAACACACGGCAACGTCAACAGGAGGAACGCCATGCAAGCCGGAATGCCCGCACCCGATTTCACCGCCCCCCGCGACGGCGGCGGCACGCTGACCCTGTCCGCGCTGCGCCCTCAAAAGGTCGTGCTCTATTTCTACCCCAAGGACGACACCTCGGGCTGCACCAAGGAGGCGGTGGGCTTCACCGAACACGCCGCCGCGTTTCAGGAGGCCGGCGCGGTCGTCATCGGCGTCTCGAAGGACAGCGTAAAAAGCCATGACAAGTTCATCGCCAAGCACAGCCTGGGCATTGCGCTGGTGTCCGATGAAGACGGCGACATCTGCGAACGCTACGGCACCTGGGTCGAGAAGAACATGTATGGCAAGAAATACATGGGGATCGAGCGAACCACCGTTCTGATCGACGGAGAGGGGCAGATCGCCCGCGTCTGGAACAAGGTCAAGGTTCCCGGCCACGTCGAGGAGGTGCTGGAGGCGACGAAGGCGCTTTGATCCAAACTCTTCCGGCGTTCCGGGCGGAACGAAACCGCGGCTCGCGCGTTAGATTGAGTCCCCAAACAAGGAACGCTCCGATGACCTTCAAAGCCCTGCCCTTGATTGCCATCCTCGCACTTGCCGCCTGCAACACCGTCGAGGGGGCCGGCCAGGACATCTCCCGCGCCGGCGTCGCGATCCAGCAGGAGGCGCGCGCGGCGGACTGACCGCGCCCAATGAAGTGACCTGACGCCCATCCGGCCGCGCGGCGCCCCCGCGCGGCCGTTCTGACTGTCCCGCTGCGTTGAACGGCGCCCCGCGCGAACCCCGGGGTTTTGTCGCACGACAGGCACTCAATGGCGCCTTCCGGCGCCAGGGGCGCCTTAAAATCCGGTGAACGGAAAAATTTTTTCTTTGTTTTTCAGTGCCTTTACACCTTGTGCGCTGGCGCACGCGCTGCCCTGAGCCCGCTTTGGTGGCGGTCGCGACCTGCGCAAGAAGTCAGATCAGGGGATCGCCCGACAGGTCCAGCCGCGCCAGCAGCCGCTGCAACACCGGCCGGCAGACACTCCAGTCCGCGGCGCGGGACGCATAGAGTGTGGCCTGCGATTGCAGAACCGGCGGCGCGCTCAGCACCTTCAGATGGTTCGCCCTCAACGTCGCCCCGGTCGAGGTGATGTCGGCCACCGCCTCGGCCGTCAGGTTGCGGATCGTGCCCTCGGTCGCGCCCTGGCTGTCGACCAGCTGATAATCCGCGACGCCGTGCCGACGCAGGTAATCGCGCACCAGCCGGTGATATTTCGTGGCGATCCTCAGCCGGAACCCATGCGCCGCCCGGAACGCCGCCGCCGCCGCGTCCAGATCATCTAGCGTTTCGACATCGACCCAGGCCGCCGGCACCGCGACCACCAGATCGGCATGGCCAAACCCCATCGGCGCCAGTTCGGTGACCTGCGCCGACCAGTCCGCCAGTTGCTCGCGCACCAGATCGGTGCCGGTCACGCCCAGATGCAGCCGCCCCGCCGCCAGCTCGCGCGGCACCTCGCCGGCCGAGAGCAGCACCAGATCCGCCCCCTCGACCCCCTCGATCGCACCCGAATATTCGCGCGCATCGCCGGTGCGCCGCATCGGCACGCCCCGTTCGGCGAACCAGTCGAAGCACTGCTCCATCAGCCGGCCCTTGGACGGCACGCCGATCTTGAGCCGCATCACCCCGCCCCCTTCAGTGCCGCCACCAGCGCCGGCCGGATCACGCCGCCCACCGCCGGGATGGACCGCCCCTGCCCCAGCACCGCCGTCAGCGCGTCATAGCGCCCCCCGGTCGCCACCGGCGGCAGCTCCGGCCGCGCCTCGGCATAGAAGCCGAAGACGAAGCCATCATAGTATTCCAGCGTCGTGCGCCCGTAGCTGCCTTCGAAATCCAGCGCCGCCACGTCGATCCCGCGCGCGTCCAGCGCGTCCAGCCGGCGCGCATAGCCCAGAACCGAGCCGTCGATCCAGGGCATGGCCCGGGCATGGGCCTGCAGCTCGCTCAGCGCCGCCGGGGCCTTGGCGGCGATGGCGACCAGCGCCTCCAGATCATCGACCAGCCCGGCCTCGATCGGCGCGCAGGCCGCATCCTCGGTCAGCAGCGCCAGCCGCGCGGCGATCTCCTCGGCGCTGCGCAGGCCGATCTGCGGCGCCTCGCTCACCGGCCGCTTGCCGGCCTGCAACGCCTCCAGCAGCGCCCACCGCTCCGGTGCCACCGGCGCGCGCCCGGCATACCGCTCCAGCAGCGCGCGAAACCGATGCGGCCGCCACAGATGGCGCATCAGCGCCGCCTTGCGCGCCGCACTCGTCGGCAGCCCCTGCACCGCCGCGCGCAGGATCCCGATATCCCCCGTCGCCGCCCGCAAGCCCAGCGGCGCCAGCAACCGGGCAAAGAGCGCAAAGACCTCCGCATCGGCCGCCTGCGGCGCATCGCGGTCGAAAAGCTCGAACCCTACCTGCAGGTATTCCGATGCCCGCTCGCTCGCCCGGCTCTCCTGCTTGCGGAAGACCTCGCCCAGATAGGCGTAACGTGCAGGCTCGGCGCCCTCGCGCATATGCGCCTGCACGACCGGCACGGTGAAATCCGGGCGCAGCATCATCTCGCCGCGCAAGGGGTCCTGGGTGACATAGGCGCGCGCGCGGATATCCTCGCCGTAAAGATCCAGCAGCACCTCGGCGGGTTGCAGGATCGCCGCCTCGACCGGCAGCGCGCCGGCCTCGACGAAGGCCGCCAGCAGCCGCTGCCCCTCGGCCCGGGCGCCGGCGGCATCGGAAAGGCCGGGGGTCACGATCGGTCCAGGATGCGCCGCACGGCGGCGACCAGATCGGCGCGCGCGACCTCCTGCTGCGCCGGCTGGGATTTCCATTCTTCCAGCGAGGCATCGGCCGCCATCCGCGCGCCCAGCACCAGGTCCTTGATTTGCACCACACCGCGCGCCGCCTCATCCTCGCCCTGGATGATCGCCACCGGCGCGGCGCGCTTGTCGGCATATTTGATCTGGTTGCCGAAATTCTTCGGATTGCCCAGATAGACCTCGGCCCGGATCCCCGCCTGGCGCAATTCCGTCGCCATGATCTGGTAATCCGCCAGCCGGTCCCGGTCCATGACGGTGACGACGACCGGCCCCTGCGCCTCGGTGCCCGTCAGCCCCTTTGCGGCCAGAGCCGCCAGCAGCCGGTCCACCCCGATCGAGACGCCCGTCGCCGGCACCGCCTGCCCGGTGAACCGCTTGACCAGATCGTCGTAGCGCCCGCCCCCGGCGACCGAGCCGAACTGCCGCGGGCGTCCCTTCTCGTCGGTGATCTCGAACGTCAACTCGGCCTCGTAGACCGGGCCGGTGTAATAGCCAAGGCCGCGGACGACCGAGGGATCGATGGCGATGCGGTCGGGGCCGTAACCTAGCGCATGTAGTTGCTCATGTATTTGGAGCAACTCACTGACTCCTTCCGCGCCGGTTTTGGAGTCTCGAATTAGTTCGGCGAGCCTCTCAATAACAAGAATATTTGCGTGACTCGCTTCGTTGAACCTGCTCGCATTCAAGTTCCCGGGGTTATCTAAGTATCCTGATTGGGCCAGAGCGCGGCCCGCTCCGATAGCATCGTCTTCACGATCGGCCCTCGTTAGCTCCGCATCCAGTCGATACTTAACGGCTTCTTTTGCGCTCAAGAACGCGAGAATTAACTCAACTTGCCCGCCAGAAAGCCGAGCCCCTTGGGTGAAATCGCCGCTTTCGTCCTTGCGCCCCTCGCCCAGCAGCGCCCGCACGCCGGCCTCGCCCAGCCGGTCCAGCTTGTCGATGGCGCGCAGCACGATGCCGCGCTCGGTCGTGAATCGTTCGGGGTCCGCGGGATCGAGGATCCCCGCCACTTCCATCACGCCATTGAGCACCTTGCGGTTGTTGATGCGGACGACGTAATCGCCCCGGTCGATGCCGACCGCCTCGAGCGCGTCGCAGAGCATCGCGCAGATCTCGGCATCCGCGGCGACCGAGGGCGCGCCGACCGTGTCCGCGTCGCATTGATAGAACTGCCGGAAACGGCCCGGCCCGGGTTTCTCGTTCCGCCAGACGGGCCCCATCGCGTAGCGGCGGTAGGGGCTGGGCAGGTCGTTGCGGTATTGCGCGGCCACGCGCGCCAGGGGCGCGGTCAGGTCATAGCGCAGGGCCAGCCAGTCGTTCTCTTCCTGCCAGGCGAAGACGCCCGCGTTCGGGCGATCGACATCGGGCAGGAACTTGCCCAGCGCCTCCACCGTTTCCACGGCCGAGGTTTCCAGCGGGTCGAACCCGTAGCGGTGATAGACCGCGGCGATGCGGTCCAGCATCGCCTTGCGCGCCATCACCTCGGCGCCGAAATAGTCGCGAAAGCCCTTCGGCGTCTCGGCCCTTGGGCGGCGGGGGGCCTTGGTCTTGCTCATAGGATGTTCCGCTGGTGGCGTTTCCGGCGCGTGATCTAGCCGAAGGGGGGGCGAGGGGCAAGCAGTCGCCATTGACGCGCCCCCGTCCAGCGCCGAAACTGCCGCCGGCAAGAAAGGGACGCCATGACCAGCGACGCCCGCACCGACCGGATCGAGGAACAGATCGCGCATCTCACCCGCGCGGTCGAGGACATGTCCGAAGTGATGCGCGCCCAGGCCGACCGGCTCGACCGGCTGGAGCGCCAACTCCTCCATCTCATCGAGCGCGAGGCAGAGCGCGCGGCGGATACCGGCGGCTCAGTGCTCCTGGCGGACCAGCGCCCGCCACACTGGTAATCCCGCGACGCGCGAAACGGCTCAAGGCAGCCATGCCCGATGGAATCGGCATTGATCAACTCTGCGCGACAGTGCGGTTGAACCACTTGGCCGACACCTTTCCGCTCGCTTTGTAAAGCTTTCAATGAGGTTAACGAATCCAGATACCGACATTAAATCAATGCCTTGCCGAGGCGTGCAAATTTGCACGCCCCCAGCCTGAAGTGGCGCCGCGCCCCGCCAGGCTACCACCAGATTCGCCCGCAGGGTCGCACGGCTTCGTATCCCCGGGACGGAGACGCCCCCGCCACACCCCGCAAAAGGAAAAGGGGTGGCACAAGGCCACCCCTTCGATGCCTGGGTTCAGGCCGGGATCACATCATCCCGTCCATGCCGCCCATGCCGCCCATGCCGGGCGCGCCACCGGCGGCACCCTTCGGCTCGGGCTTGTCGGCGATCATCGCCTCGGTGGTGATCAGCAGACCCGCCACCGAAGCCGCGTCTTCGAGCGCCGTGCGAACGACCTTGGCCGGATCGATCACGCCGAACTTGAACATGTCGCCATATTCTTCGGTCTGGGCGTTGAAGCCGAAGTTGGTGTCGCTCGACTCGCGGACCTTGCCGGCCACGACCGAACCATCCACACCGGCGTTCTCGGCGATCTGACGCAGCGGCGCTTCCAGCGCGCGGCGCACGATGGTGATACCCGCGTTCTGATCGCCGTTCTCGCCCTTCAGGCCTTCCAGGGCCTTCGCACCCTGAACCAGCGCCACGCCACCGCCGACGACGATGCCTTCCTGGACGGCCGCACGGGTCGCGTTGAGCGCGTCATCGACGCGGTCCTTGCGCTCCTTCACCTCGACTTCGGTCATGCCGCCGACGCGGATGACGGCAACGCCCCCGGCCAGCTTCGCCAGACGCTCCTGCAGCTTCTCGCGGTCGTAGTCCGAGGTGGTTTCCTCGACCTGAGCGCGGATCTGCGTGACGCGGGCCTCGATCTCGGCCTTCTCGCCGGCACCGTCGATGATCGTGGTGTCGTCCTTCTTGATCAGGACGCGCTTGGCGCTGCCCAGCATATCGAGCGTGACGCTCTCAAGCTTCATGCCCAGGTCTTCGCTAATGACCTGACCGCCGGTCAGGATGGCGATGTCCTGCAGCATGGCCTTGCGGCGATCGCCGAAGCCCGGCGCCTTGACGGCCGCGACCTTCAGGCCGCCGCGCAGCTTGTTGACGACCAGGGTCGCCAGCGCCTCGCCTTCGACGTCCTCGGCGATGATCAGCAGCGGCTTCTGGCTCTGGATCACGGCCTCGAGCAGCGGCACCATCGGCTGCAGCGAGCTGAGCTTCTTCTCGTGGATCAGCAGGTAGCAATCCTCGAGCTCGGCAACCATCTTGTCGGGGTTGGTGATGAAGTAGGGCGACAGGTAGCCACGGTCGAACTGCATGCCCTCGACGACTTCGACGTCGGTTTCCATGCCCTTGTTCTCTTCGACGGTGATGACACCCTCGTTGCCGACCTTCTGCATCGCGTCCGCGATGAAGCGGCCGATCTGCGCTTCGCCGTTGGCCGAGATGGTGCCGACCTGCGCGACTTCGTCGCTGTCCTTCACCGGACGCGAGGCGCCCTTGATCGTCTCGACGACCTTGGTGGTGGCCAGATCGATGCCGCGCTTCAGGTCCATCGGGTTCATGCCGGCGGCGACCGCCTTCATGCCCTCACGAACGATGGCCTGGGCCAGGACGGTGGCGGTGGTGGTGCCGTCGCCGGCCTCGTCATTGGTGCGGCTGGCCACTTCCTTGACCATCTGCGCGCCCATGTTCTCGAACCGGTCGGACAGTTCGATTTCCTTGGCGACGGTCACGCCGTCCTTCGTGATGCGCGGGGCACCGAAGGATTTCTCGATGACCACGTTGCGCCCCTTGGGGCCCAGCGTCGTCTTGACCGCGTCGGCCAGGATGTTGACGCCCTTGAGCATGCGGTCGCGGGCATCGGTGTTGAACTTGACTTCCTTGGCAGCCATGGTGGTTGCTCCTGTTTGTTCGATTGTCAGTCTGTCAGCTTGCGATCAGGTCGCGATCACTCGACGATGCCGAGGATGTCGCTTTCCTTCATGATCAGCAGCTCTTCGCCGTCGATCGTCACTTCAGTGCCGGACCACTTGCCGAAAAGCACACGGTCGCCGGCCTTGACCGACGGTGCGATCAGCTCGCCCGAATCCTTGCGCGCGCCTTCACCGACCGAGATGATCTCGCCCTCGGCGGGCTTCTCCTTGGCGGAATCGGGGATGATAAGTCCGCCCTTGGTCTTCTCGTCGCTTTGCACGCGACGTACCAGCACACGGTCATGGAGGGGTTTGAAAGCCATCTGCGAACGCTCCCTAGGTTGCAGGTTCGATTGAATTTAGCACTCCACTCAGGTGAGTGCTAACAGGGCCCGAGATAGGGAGACGGCCGATCCTTGTCAACACCCTCGGAGGAGGATTGCGGCAGCGAAATCTTGCCGCCCCGCGCCCCGCCTTGCGGCAGCCGCTTCGCCGGCGTACCTGTCATCCATGACGACGGAATTCAAGATCGACAGCCTGCCGCTTGGCGCTGGCTCCCTTGGCCTGTCACCCCTGCCCGGCCGCGCAGGCGATGCCGAGGGCGATCTGGCGCAGATCGGCGCATTCGCGCCGGACATCGTTCTCTCGCTCACCACCGAGGCAGAGATGGCCGCGCATGGCGTCGCCGACCTGCCGAACCGCCTTTCGGTATCGGGGATCTCCTGGCACGCCTTTCCGATCGGCGATTTCGGCATCCCCACCCCTGAGGCCGAGCGTGACTGGAAAACCGTCGCCGCCGAAATGCGCGAGACACTCGATCGCGGCGGTCGGGTGCTCATTCACTGCAAGGCGGGACTGGGGCGCACCGGCATGGTCGCGCTGCGCCTGATGGTCGAGACGGGCGAGGACCCAGAGACCGCGCTGGAACGGCTGCGCGCCGCCCGCCCCGGCACCGTCGAGACCGAGGCGCAGAAGGACTGGGCTGCGGCTGGCACAGGGAATCGGCCAGCGCCTGACAGGGGGCGGGGCAAGGACGCGTGACAAGCTTTAGCGCCCCCCCTATAAGGCGCGCGAACTTGCCACGAGGACGTCCGACATGATCCAGGTTTTCGGCCACAAATCGCCCGACACCGATTCCACCGGCTCGCCCCTGATCTGGGCCTGGTACCTCAACGAGGTGAAGGGAACCCCCGCCCGCGCGATGCTGCTGGGCCAGCCCAACACCGAAGCCGCCTTCGTGCTCAAGCGCTGGGGCTTCGAGACGCCCGAGATCATCGCCGATGTCGAACCCGGCGCGCCGGTGGTGATCGTCGATACCAACAACCCCGCCGAATTGCCCCCCTCGATCAACCAGGCCGACATCCGTGAGATCATCGACCACCACAAACTCGTCGGCGGGATCGAGACGAAGGCTCCGGTCGGTGTGACCATCCGCCCGCTGGCCTGCACCGCCACCATCATGCACGACCTGATGGGCGCCGATGCCGCCAGGATGCCGGACCGGATCAAATGCCTGATGTTGTCGTGCATCCTGTCCGACACGCTCGAATTCCGCTCGCCCACCACGACCGACCATGACCGCGCGGTGGCGATCCGGCTGGCGAAGGAGCTCGGCATTTCCATCCCCGATTACGCCGAGGAGCTTTTCGCGGCGAAATCCGATGTCTCGGCCTTCTCGGATGCCGAACTGCTGCGCATGGACAGCAAGGAATACACCGTAGGCGGCAAGGAGCTGCGCATATCGGTCCTTGAGACGACGGCGCCCAAGGTGGTGCTGGATCGCAAGGACAGCCTGATGAAAACCATGGGCACGGTCGCAAAGGAAGACGGCGCCGACCACGTCCTGCTCTTCGTCATCGACATCCTCCGCGAGGAGGCAACGCTTCTGGTGCCCGACGACACCGTAAAGGCCATTGCCGAGAAAAGCTTCGGCGCGAAGGTCTCCGGCGATACCGTGGTCCTGCCCGGGATCCTGTCGCGCAAGAAGCAGATCATCCCGGCGCTTTCGCTCTGACCCCCGGCAGACAGGTAGACCCATGACCCGCATCCTCGACGCGCTGGCCGATATCGGCGGCCGGTATGACGTGCTCTACTGCGACCTCTGGGGCTGCCTGCACAACGGGTTGGAACTCTACCCCGCCGCCGTCGCCGCCCTGCGCGACTTCCGCGCGAAGGGCGGCGCGGTGGTGCTGATGACCAACGCTCCGCGCACGCATGGCACCGTCGCGCGGCGGCTGGACCGGATGGGCCTGCCGGGCGACGCCTTCGACGTGATCGTCGCCTCGGGCGATGCCACGCAGGAGGCGATGCTGATGGGCGTGGCCGGCCGCAAGCTCTGGCACATCGGCCCCGACAGCGACGAGGATCTGTTCAACGACCGGCCCGAGGAACTGGCCGATCAGCCGCCAATCGAACGGGTGGACTTCAATCTGGCCGAGGGGATCGTCTGCACCGGCCCCTTCGATGCCGACAACTACGACCCCGAGGACTATCGCGGCCGGTTCCTGTCGGCCAAGACGCGCGGCCTGACCATGCTCAGCGCCAATCCCGATGTGGTGGTCGACTACGGCGACCGCCGCATCCACTGTGCCGGCGCGCTCGCGCAGCTTTATGCCGAGATGGGCGGCGAGGTTTTGTCCTTCGGCAAGCCCCACCCGCCCATCTATGACCTGGCCCGGCGCAAGCTGGGGGCCAAGGGCATCACCTATTCCAACGACCAGGTGCTCGCCGTGGGCGACGGGATCCATACCGATATCGCCGGCGCGCAGGCCGAAGGGATCGACGCGATCTTTCTGACCGGGGGGCTGGAGGCGGAACGCTTCGGCGCCAATGGCGAGGATCCGCAGCTTGAAGCCCTGCGCGTCTGGCTGGATGAGCAGCAGATTCACCCGAAATACGCGATGGGCCGGCTGCGCTAAGAATCTTGCCGGCAATTAAATTGCGATTTCTTGCCTCCTGGAGCAAAAAAATTACCTGTTCGCCTTGTCGTTCAGGGCGCGCTGCGCTATGCTGCGCCGCAACATCGACAGGAATCGCCCGATGGGCCCCAAGCGAACCGGACCCGCCGCCATGCTCGACCAGCGCCCCGCCGACAACCTTCCCCGCGGCACCATCTGCATCGAGGATCTGGAAATCGGCATGATGCGGTATCTGCGCAAACAGATCACCGACCGCGACATCGAACTCTTTGCCGAGGTCTCGACCGACCGCAACCCCGTCCATCTTGACGAGGCCTATGCCCAGGACACCATCTTCGAGGGACGCATCGCGCACGGGATGCTGACCGCCGGGCTGATCTCGGCGGTCATCGGCGAGCAGCTGCCCGGCCACGGCACGATCTACATGGGCCAGTCGCTGAAGTTCCTTGCCCCCGTGCGCCCCGGCGACACCGTGCTGGCCGAGGTGACGGTCCGCGAAATCGATTACGCGAAGCGCCGGGTCACCCTTGATTGTCGCTGTGCCGTGGGCGATACCACCGTCCTGAAGGGCGAGGCGCTGGTTCTGGCGCCCAGCCGCAAGTTCGACTGAGGCGGGGGCCCGGCCCCGCGCCCCACCCGGCGCAGGGACGGAATGGACATCATCACCCACTGGCAAGGTATCGATCCGGGCCTGCGCGGGGCCTCGGCAGCCTTGGGCAATTTCGACGGGGTTCACCGCGGCCACCAGGCGGTGATCGACCGTGCCCGCCGCGCCGACGCTCCGCTCGGCGTCATCACTTTCGAACCGCATCCGCGGGAATACTTCGCCCCCGACGCCCCGCCTTTCCGGTTGATGAACCGCGAATCCCGTCGCAACCGGCTGCGCCGTCTCGGCGTGGAGCGGCTCTATGAACTGCCCTTCGCCGCGCCCCTCGCCAGCCTGTCGCCCGAACGCTTCGCCCGCGACGTTCTGGCCGACGGGCTGGGCGTCCGCCATGTGGTCGTCGGCGCGGATTTCTGCTTCGGCAAGGGCCGCACCGGCACCGCGTCGATGCTGCGCGATTTCGGCGCGACGCTCGGCTTCGACGTGACCATTACGCCCCTGATCGGCGGGCAATCCGGCTCCATCTCCTCGACGGCGATCCGCACCGCCCTTTCCGACGGCTGCGTCGAGGCGGCAGCCGACATGCTCGGCCACCGGCACCGGATCGACGGCGAGGTGCTGCACGGCGCCAAGCGCGGCCGCACCCTGGGGTATCCCACCGCCAACCTCTCGCTCGTCGGGCT